>NZ_JBXAQU010000007.1:0-74649 GCF_058807535.1 Bradyrhizobium sp. GW821-FHT12B03 | reverse complement strand
AGCTCAACGCCTTTGCCGGCGAAGTCACGCGCGTGGCGCGCGAGGTCGGCACCGAAGGCAAGCTCGGCGGCCAGGCCCAGGTGCGCGGCGTCGCCGGCACCTGGAAGGACCTCACCGACAGCGTGAACTCGATGGCCTCGAACCTGACGGGTCAGGTCCGCAACATCGCCGAAGTCGCCACCGCCGTGGCCAAGGGCGACCTGTCGAAGAAGATCACCGTGAACGTCTCGGGCGAGATCCTTCAGCTGAAGGAAACGCTGAACACCATGGTGGACCAGCTCAACGCCTTTGCCGGCGAAGTCACGCGCGTGGCGCGCGAGGTCGGCACCGAAGGCAAGCTCGGCGGCCAGGCCGAAGTGCCCGGCGTCGCCGGCACCTGGAAGGACCTCACCGACAGCGTGAACTCGATGGCGGGCAACCTCACCGCCCAGGTCCGCAACATCGCCGAGGTCGCGACCGCCATTGCCGGCGGCGACCTGTCGCGCAAGATCACCGTGGACGTGCGCGGCGAGATCCTTCAGCTCAAGGACACGCTGAACACGATGGTCGACCAGCTCAACCGCTTCGCGGGCGAGGTGACGCGCGTCGCGCGCGAGGTCGGCACCGAGGGCCGTCTCGGCGGCCAGGCCAACGTGCCCGGCGTCGCCGGCACCTGGAAAGACCTCACCGACAGCGTGAACTCGATGGCGGGCAACCTGACCGCCCAGGTCCGCAACATCGCCGAAGTCACCACCGCCGTGGCGCGCGGCGACCTGTCGCGCAAGATCACGGTGGACGTGCGCGGCGAAATCCTCGAGCTGAAGAACACCATCAACACCATGGTGGACCAGCTCAACGGTTTTGCCGGCGAAGTGACGCGCGTCGCGCGCGAGGTCGGCACCGAAGGCAAGCTCGGCGGCCAGGCCGAAGTGCCCGGCGTCGCCGGCACCTGGAAGGACCTCACCGACAACGTCAACTTCATGGCCTCGAACCTGACGGCCCAGGTCCGCAACATCGCCGAGGTCGCGACCGCGATCGCCGGCGGCGACCTCTCGAAGAAGATCACGGTGGACGTGCGCGGCGAGATCCTGCTGCTGAAGGACACCCTGAATACGATGGTCGAGCAGCTCCGCTCCTTCGCCGCCGAAGTGACGCGCGTGGCGCGCGAGGTGGGTACGGAAGGCCGGCTCGGCGGTCAGGCCGTCGTGCCCGGCGTCGGCGGCACCTGGAAGGACCTCACCGACAACGTCAACCTGCTGGCCGCCAACCTCACCACCCAGGTCCGCAACATCGCCGAAGTCACCACCGCCGTGGCGCGCGGCGACCTCTCGCGCAAGATCACCGTGGACGTGAAGGGCGAAATCCTCGAGCTGAAGAACACCATCAACACCATGGTGGACCAGCTCAACGCCTTCGCCGGCGAAGTCACACGCGTCGCCCGCGAGGTCGGCACCGAGGGCAAGCTCGGCGGTCAGGCCGCGGTGCCCGGCGTTGCCGGCACCTGGAAGGATCTCACCGATACCGTCAACCTCATGGCCGCGAACCTGACCGAGCAGGTGCGCGGCATCGTCAAGGTGGTGACGGCGGTCGCCAACGGCGACCTCAAGCAGAACCTGACGATGAAATCGCGCGGCGAGGTGGCGGCGCTCGCCGACACCATCAACAACATGACCGAGACGCTCGCGACCTTCGCCGACCAGGTGACGTCGGTGGCGCGCGAAGTCGGCGTCGAAGGCCGCCTCGGCGGCCAGGCCAACGTGCCAGGCGCAGCCGGCACCTGGAAGGACCTCACCGGCAACGTCAACCTGCTGGCCGCCAACCTCACCTCGCAGGTGCGCGCGATCGCGGAAGTGGCGACCGCCGTGACCAAGGGCGACCTGACGCGGTCGATCCAGGTCGACGCCCGCGGCGAGGTCGCGGAATTGAAAGACAACATCAACACGATGATCACGAACCTCCGTCTCACGACGGACGTGAACACCGAGCAGGACTGGCTGAAGACCAACCTCGCGAAATTCACCAACATGCTCCAGGGCCAGCGCGACCTCGCCACGGTCGGCCGGCTGCTGCTGACCGAACTGTCGCCGCTGGTGAACGCGCATACCGGCGTGATCTACCAGGTCGAGAACGAGGACAATCCGCAGCTCCTGCTGCTCGCCTCCTATGCCGGCGACGGCATCTACCCCTATCAGCGCGTCCTGCCGTTCGGCGACGGCCTGATCGGCCAATGCGCGCTCGACCGGCGGCCGCGCGTGGTCGCTGATATTCCCTCCGACGTGGTGCCGATCAACTCGGCGCTGTTCCGCGTCGCCCCGAAGAACCTCGTGGTGCTGCCGGTGCTGTTCGAGGGTCAGGTCAAGGCCGTGATCGAGCTCGCCTCACTGACCTCGTTCACGACCTCGCAGATGACCTTCCTGGAGCAGCTCACCGACTCCATCGGCATCGTGCTCAACTCGATCGAGGCGACGATGCAGACCGAAGGTCTGCTCAAGCAGTCGCAGCAATTGGCCGGCGAGCTCCAGACCCAGCAGCGCGAATTGCAGCAGACCAACGACCAGCTCGAGCAGAAGGCGCAGCAGCTCGCCGAGCGCAACGTCGAGGTCGAGCGCAAGAACCAGGAGATCGAGCAGGCCCGACGCGCGCTCGAGGAGAAGGCGACCGAGCTCGCGCTGACCTCGAAGTACAAGTCCGAGTTCCTCGCCAATATGAGCCACGAACTGCGCACGCCGCTGAACTCGATCCTGATCCTGGGGCAGCAGCTCACCGACAATCCGGACGGCAACCTCACGGGCAAGCAGGTCGAATTCGCCCGCACCATCCACGGCGCCGGCACCGACCTGCTCAATCTCATCAGCGACATTCTCGATCTCTCCAAGATCGAGTCCGGCACGGTGACGGTCGACGCCGAGGAAATCCTGACCGCGAACCTGCTCGAAACCGTCGGCCGGCCGTTCCGGCACGAGGCGGAGAACCGCAACCTGTCGTTCAAGATCGACGTCGATCCGAACCTCGCGCGCAGCATCGTCACCGACTCCAAGCGCCTGCAACAGGTCCTGAAGAACCTGCTCTCCAACGCGTTCAAGTTCACCGCCGAAGGCGAAGTGCGCCTGAAGGTCGGCGGCGCGCTCGGCGGCTGGGGCACGGATCACCCGGTGCTCAACTCCGCGCCGGCCGTGATCGCGTTCGAGGTGTCCGATACCGGCATCGGTATCCCCCTCGAGAAGCAGAAGCTGATCTTCGAGGCCTTCCAGCAGGCCGACGCCGGCACCAGCCGCAAATATGGCGGCACAGGCCTCGGCCTCGCCATCAGCCGCGAGCTCGCCAGCCTGCTCGGCGGCGAAATCCACCTGCGCAGCGCGACCGGCAAGGGTTCGACCTTCACACTCTATCTTCCGCTGAAATATTCAGGGCCGACGCTGGCGCCGCGCAGCGCTTCGCCTGCGCCGCAAGCGTACAATCAGCCGCCGGCGTTGCAGTCGGCTGCGACGGCGCCCGAGCAGCGTGTCGTCGAGCCGATCGCCGACGACCGTCTCAATCTCGAACCCGGCGACAGCATCCTCCTGATCGTCGAGGACGACCCGCATTACGCACGCGTGCTGGTCGACCTTGCGCGCGACAAGGGTTTCAAGGTGCTGGTCGCGGCGCGCGGCGCCGAGGCGCTGGAGCTTGCGAAACAATACCAGCCGCGCGCAGTCTCGCTCGACGTGTTCCTGCCCGACATGCTCGGCTGGACGGTGCTGAGCCAGCTCAAGCACAATCCGCTGACCCGCCATATCCCCGTGCAGATCATCACGCTCGACGAGGACCGTCAGCACGCACTGGCGCGCGGCGCGTTCTCTTTCGTCAACAAGCCGACCACGACCGAAGGGGTTTCCGCCGCGCTGACGCAGATCAAGGAATATGCACGGCCGCGGCGCAAGCGGCTCCTGATCGTCGAGGACAACGAGGCCGAGCGGCTCTCGATCCGCGAGCTGCTGCATCACGACGACATCGAGATCGTGGCGACCGACACCGGCGCCGGCGCGCTCTCGACGCTGCGCGAGGCACCCTGCGATTGCGTGGTGCTCGACCTGCGACTGCCCGACATGAGCGGCTTCGAGGTGCTGGACCAGATCCGCAAGGACGAGGCGCTGTCGAACATTCCGGTGGTGGTGTTCACCGGCCGCGAACTTTCGGCGGAGGAGGATGCGGAACTCCACACCATGGCGCGCAGCATCGTGGTCAAGGGCGTGGAATCGCCCGAACGCCTGCTCGACGAGACCGCATTGTTCCTGCACCGCGTGATCACGGAACTGCCGGTCGAGAAGCAGCGCATGCTGGAGAAGCTGAACAGTTCCGACGAGGACCTGATCGGCAAGACCGCGCTGCTCGTCGACGACGATGCCCGCAACATCTTCGCGCTGTCGAGCGTCCTGGAACGGCGCGGCATGAAGGTGCTGACGGCGACGACCGGCCGCGAGGCGGTGACGCTGGTCGAGTCCAATCCGGAAATCGCCATCGTGCTGATGGACATCATGATGCCCCAGATGGATGGCTATCAGACCATCGGCGTCATCCGCGAGAACCCGGCTTTCGCGCGCCTGCCGATCATCGCGTTGACCGCCAAGGCGATGAAAGGCGACCGCGAGAAATGCCTGGAAGCCGGAGCGTCCGACTATCTCGCCAAACCCGTCAACACCGATCAATTGCTGCTTGCGATCCGCATGTGGCTGCACCGCTGAGCTGGATCCGCTAATGGACCACGAAAAGGTCAACATCCTCCTCGTCGACGACCAGCCCGCCAAGCTGCTCGCCTATGAGGTGATCCTGAAGGAGCTCGGCGAGAACCTCGTCATTGCATCGTCGGGACGTGAGGCGCTGGAGGTGCTGCTCAAGACCGAGATTGCGGTGATCCTGGTCGACGTCTGCATGCCCGAGCTCGACGGCTTCGAGCTCGCGGCGATGATCCGCGAGCATCCGCGCTTCCAGAAGACGGCGATGATCTTCATCTCGGCCATTCAAGTGAGCGACATCGACCGGTTGCGCGGCTACGAGATGGGAGCGGTCGACTACGTGCCGGTTCCGGTCGTGCCGGAGGTGCTGCGCGCCAAGATCAAGGTGTTTGCCGAGCTCTATCGCAAGACCCGCGAGCTCGAACGGCTGAACCAGGAACTCGAGGACCGCGTTCGCGCACGCACGGCGGAACTGGAAAACTCCACCGCGAAACTGCGCGAGAGCGAAGAACGCCGCAGCATGGCGATCGCCGCCGGCAAGATGGGATCCTGGGACTGGGACTGGATCAACGGCGACTGGATGTGGGACGAGGGCCAGTATCGCATCTTCGGCGTGACGCCCGAGACCTTCAACGTCACCTCGGCGAACATCCAGGCGCTGCTGCACCCGGATGACGTCGACCGGTTCGGCCAGGCGATTGCCGCGTTCAATTCCGGGGCGCACGCCTATGAAGGGGAATTTCGCGTCAGCAGGCCCGACGGCGAGGTGCGCTGGTGCGTCGGCACGGCGGCCGCGACGGTGGACCAGGCCGGCCGCGTGGTGCGCGTCAGCGGTGTCACCGTGGACATCACCGAACGCAAGCGGGCCGAGGAGCGGCAAAATCTCCTGGCGCGGGAGGTCGATCATCGCGCCAAGAATGCGCTGGCGCTGGCGCAATCGATCGTGCGCCTCACCCGCGCCGACGAGGTCAAGGCCTATGTCAACGCCGTCGAGGGGCGCATCAACGCGCTGGCGCGCGTGCACACGATCCTGTCGCTGTCGAGCTGGCAGGGCGCCGAACTCTCGAAGCTGATCGACGAGGAGCTTGCGCCCTATTCGCTCGGCGGCCAGATCAAGCTCGCAGGTCCCGAAGTTCAGCTGGTGCCGGCGACCGCCCAGACGCTGGCGCTGGCGCTGCACGAGCTTTTCACCAACTCGGCCAAGTATGGCGCGCTCTCGACGCGGTCGGGCCGGCTCTTGATCGGCTGGCGGGTCGAGGACGACCACCTCACGCTGACCTGGGAGGAATCCGGCGGTCCGCTGGTGAGGACGCCGAAATCTCGCGGCTTCGGCACGCGGAGCCTGCTTGCGAGCGTCGAGTCCCAGCTCGGCGGACAGGCGCAATTCGATTGGCGCTCCGAAGGCCTGTTGTGCCGCCTGGATGTGCCGTTGACCCGCAAGACCGCAGCCACGGCAGCAGCGCAGGGCAAGTTCGACGCCGCCACGTCTCTCGCGCTCCAGCGCGCGTCGGGTTAACCCGACGCGGCGACCTTCATGCGCTGCACCGACCGAGGTTCAACGGCGACGCGCCCTTCGAGCCAGGCTTCCGTTTGTGCGAGATCGCGCAACGCCATCGCATAGCGGCGGGCCGCGCTTCGCTCGGCACCGCGCGGCAGCTTGCGCGCCTTGCGCAGCATATCGGCCGCCGCGTTACGGTAGGCCAGCGAGCGATAGAGAAAGACAACCTTACCCATATCGAATGTTCCCGTGTTGACGCGTCGATGGTCGCAAGGTCGGCATGAACGTCGGATGAAGCCCGACGTGACAATTCGTTCATGCGAATGGAACCGGCAACTCACCGGGTGCGTTGCACGGATGATCGAGGCGGTTCCATGCGAGCGAAAAAGTCGCCGAAAAATTCGCCAGGTAAAAATTCGCGAAGCCTGGTCTCTGCCACCGGCATCGTCACGATCATGACGCATGCGATGATGGGCGCGGCGCTCGGCCTCGCCTTCGGGCTCGCGCTCATTCTATCCAACCCGACGGTCGCAAATTTGCTGAACCATGGCGGAGATTCGGCCGCTGCCGTTTTCGTCGTCACGCTCGTGACGACGTTCGCGATCGGCGCGATGCTCACAGGTATCGTGTTCATGATCACCGAGGACAAGGAATCTTGAACCGCGCGTGAAACCTGGGAGCTGCTTTGCCGGGAACTCCTGTGGCGGATGGCAGTTGGCTGCCTGCGTCATTTTAACTCAGGGAGTTCCCACGCATGAAGACGACCAAGCTCGCCCTCGCCATGATGTTGGCCACCGGCCTCGCCGCCGCCCCGTTCGCCGCGCAGGCGAAGTCGCACAAGGCGAAACACGAATCCTCGACGTCCTCCTCGTCCTCGCAGACGACGGGTGCGAATACGAAATCCAAGAGCGCCGATCCCTCCGGTCAGGGCGGCTCCGGCCCCGGCTCCGACCAGGGCGGCACCATGACCAACAACAAGGGCACGACCAACGCGAAGTAGGCGCGCCGCCGTCCATCGAAGGCCCCGCGATTGCGGGGCCTTCTCGCTTTGGTGTTCGATTTGATGTTCGATCCAACCCTTCTCACGCCGCGTCGTCGGCGCACGCTTTAGCTGCGCCGGATGTCAGGGATGTTCAGGTCGCCGCCTGCCGCGTTCGTCTTCACGAGATGATCGAGCTGCGCCCGCTTGCGTGCGATCAGGAGTTGGGCCGCAGCATCGTCGAGACCCTCGCGCTGCAACTGCCGGATTGCAGACCCCAGTTCGAGGATCTCGGCGCGCAGTCTCAAGATCCGGTACGTGTCCGGGTCTTCCTCCATGGCACGCTCGCAAATGTCTCAGCGGCGCGCGATTGCGCGCACGGGATCAGCGGCTTTCTTCAGGGAACGAAGACGTACCCGATCGCGAACATCCGGCAGGACGTCACCACCGCCAGCCGCCTTCCATTCGCCGATCAGCAAATTGACTTTCCGGCGCAGAGCCATCTGCGCGAGGGCCTTTTCTGTGCAGTCGCGATCGCGATCGACGAGGTCGCGCACGGATGCCTCGACGTCGGCCATCTCCAACCTCAAGGCACTGATTTTACGTCGAATTTCATTAATTCTGTTGTCCATGGCTTGTTAGAACAAAATAAGAACATATAGTCAAGTGACGATTTCAGGATGGAGAGGCCAGATGCAGGTTCAAGGTAAATACGACGCCAGGCTTTTTCTCGCGGAGCAGATGACGAGGGCGCAAGGCCTGAGGTTGAAGCGGCTCAGCGAGGAGGCCTATCAGCCCACGCAATACAATCGCGACCTGTCTTTCACCGAAGCGGCGCGCCGCATCCAGGTGCTGGAAGCCGAGATCGAATTGGCGAACTCCTTCTAAAGGGGCACAGCCTGCACATTTGGAACGTTGCGTAACCGGTGCTGTTTCTCTCGCCTAGCCGAGGGAGAGAGTTGATGGCACGCAAGGCAACAAAGCGCCGCTACTCGCGCAGCGCCGGCAGCGATGTCGAGCGCGAGATGCGACGCTACAAGAAGGGTACCGCAAGAAGCGGCCCCGGCGGCCGTGGCGGACGGGTGAAGAGCCGCAAGCAGGCGATCGCGATCGGCCTGTCGGAGGCGCGCAAGAAAGGCAAGAAGGTCCCGAAGAAGGCATCGAGGCGGACGGCGGCCAGGAAGACGACGACGAGGAAGACCGCCAAGAAAACGTCAAAGTGAACGTCGAAGAGAACGTCGAAGCGCAAATCCGCCAAGCGATAGTGGCAACCGGCGTTAGATCATGCTGCCCGGCATGAAGCAGCGGATGGCAATTCCGAACGCAGTCTTCACCGGCCACACCATGGTGCGGCCGACACGGTTCGGCTCGGTGATGACGGCTTCATCGGGCACATCGACCCACTGCCCATCGAGGCGTACGCGATAGTGCCCGTCATGCGACTCCCAATCGGGATCCGAGACGGCAAATCCGTCGGCGTCCGAGCAGCACGGGCCGAGATGGCTGCGCAGACTGTCGAACCAGGGCTTGAGCGGCGAGTCGGCGTAGCGGCCGTCATCGCGCCCCAGGGCGCTTCCAGCCGACAGCACGAGCGGCGCCACCAGCAGCGCACGTCTCAGCGAGAACTTCAATCGATCCATGTCGGCACCGATCAAATACGAACCACCGGCCGGTTCCACAAAACGGCCGCGCGTCCGAAGTTCCACTCTTGCAACTCGCCCGGGCGTCTTCATTGCCGCCAAGGCCCTACGCGACTCCGAACTCTGACCAGCGAACGCGGCTTTTTCGGACGAACCCGTCATCAATGCTGCCGTTAACGAGAATGTTATCGGCGGCCTGTGGGTATCTCGGAGCCGGACGAAGAAAGGCGGCCCGAAGGCCGCCTTTTTGGATTTGCGCTGGAAGATTTCGACTTACGCGAGCGGCACTGCGACGAACCGGGTCGCCTCCGCGCTTCTGACCTGCAACAGCACGCTGTTCTTGCCGGATGATTTGGCCTGCACCAGCTCCGAGCGGACGTCGCGGACATTGGCGACGGGCTTGCCCCCGACATTGAGAATGACGTCGCCGGTCTGGATACCGCGCTGCGCCGCCGGCCCTTGCGGATCGACCTCGGTGACGACGACGCCCTTCTGGCCGGCGCCCTGCACGTCGCCGGCCGGTGCCAGGCTGAGCCCGAGGCGCGGCGTGCCCGCACCCGGCTGCGCCTTGCCCTCGTCGGCCTTTCCGTCGCCCTGGGCCTGCCGCTCGTTCGCCAGTTCGCCGAGCGCGAGCGTCACCGTCTTGGCTCCGCCCTTGTGGAAGACGTCGAGCTTCACGGAGGTGCCGGGCGCCAGCGTGGCGATGGTGCGGGCGAGATCGCGGGAGTCCCTGATCGCGGTGCCGTTGACGGCGGTGATGACGTCGCCCGCCTCGATGCCGGCCTTCGCCGCCGGGCTATCGTCCTGCGGATTGTCGACGATCGCACCGCGTGCCTCCTTCAGGCCAAGGCTGTCGGCGATCTCGGCGGTCACCGGCTGCACCTGCACACCGAGCCAGCCGCGCGTGACCGCACCCTTGTCCTTCAACTGCGCGACGACGAGCTTTGCGGTCGTGGACGGAATGTCGAAACCGATGCCGACCGAGCCGCCCGACGGCGAGAAGATCGCGGTGTTTACGCCGATCACGTTGCCATTCATGTCGAAGGCCGGACCGCCGGAGTTGCCCTTGTTGATGGGCGCGTCGATCTGGATGAAGTCGTCATAGGGGCCATTGCCGATGTCGCGGCCGCTGGCCGAGACGATGCCGGCGGTCACGGTGCCGCCGAGGCCGAAGGGATTGCCGACCGCGACCACCCAGTCGCCGATCCGCGGCTTCTGGTCCGAGAACTTGACGAATGGAAAGTCCTTCTTGCCATCGACCTTGATCAGGGCGAGATCGGTCTTCGGATCGGTGCCGACCACCTTCGCGGTGTAGGTCGCCCCGTCGTCCATGGTCACCTGCACGGACTCGGCGTGGTCGACGACATGGTTGTTGGTCACGGCATAGCCGTCGGCGGAGATGAAGAAGCCGGAGCCTTCGCCCGTGATCATCTGGTGCCGCTGGCGCGGCATGCCGTTCATGCCACCCGGAAAGCGGAAGCCGAACTGCCGCGAGAACTGGTCGAACGGCGAATCCTCGTCGGAGTCCATCCGGTTCTGTTGCAGCATCGCGCTCTTGTCGTTGGCCTGGTCTATCCTGACCCGCACCGAGATGACGGCGGGTTTGACCCTGGCGACGAGGTCGCCAAAGCCCGGCGGGGTTGTGGCGCTTTCCGCGGCCCGGGCCGGCGCGATGAAGGCGGTCACGCCGAGCGGCGACGCGCCGGGCGAAGCAGCCAGCACGGCCACGCCGAGCGCGGCCACGGTACCAAGCAGCGCAAGCCGGCGCGGCTTCAAGATCATGCGGGACGTGGTGGTGTCGGAATTGACGCGATCGTTCATGTCGAAATGTCCATGTTGGGTCAGGTGTCGCCTTGCACACAACATGGCCGCTCGCACCTTACGGCGTCCCGTCCACGCGATTAAATCTTGGCAAAGTCGTTGCCGCCGGCGGCACGGCCAAAAAATCGGGGCTGCTCATTTGATGCAGCTCAACGCAGGCCCCGCGCGCAGTGAAAGACTGCGGCCACCGGATGATGTCCATCGGAGGCACGCCATGTACAAAGACATTCTCGTCCACGTCCCGACCGAGCGGCCGATGCGTCCCGTGCTCGACGGCTCGATCTCGCTCGCGGCGCATCTCAACGCCCATCTCGACGCGGTCGCGGTCGGCTATGCCACAACCGGTGCGGCCTACGTCATGGAGGGCGGTGCGGCCGTGGCGGCCGTGTTCGAACTGGAACGTGAGCGCGCAGCGGAGCGGGCCGAGGCCGCGCTCGCGGTGTTCGGAAGCGAAGCGGCGAATGCCGGCATTTCCTACACATGCCGCCCAATCGGCGCGGTCCCGGCGGATGCAGCCAGCTCGCTCGGCGAGATGGCGCGGCTGCACGATCTCAGCATCGTGCTCCAGCCTGATCCGTCGCAAGGCTCGTTCGACAACGACCTGCCTCGCGAGATCCTGTTCCAGGCGGGCGGCCCGGTGTTGTTCCTGCCGTACACCTTCCGTGGCGCCTTCAAGGCAAGGCGGATCGGCATCTGCTGGGACGGCAGCCGGCTCGCTGCCCGCGCGGTGCGCGACGCCGCACCTTTCCTGGCGCGCGCCGAAGAGATCGTGATCATCACGATCAATGAAGCCGATGCAGTGCCTGGCGAAGTATCGGCAAGCAATCTGGCAAGGCATTTCGGCCGGCGCGGGCTCTCGACCCGCACGGTCGGCCTGTCAGCCGCCCGCTCCGAGATTCAACCGACCATCCTGTCGCTGGCGGCCGACGAGAGCCTCGATCTCCTGGTGATGGGCGGCTACGGCCATTCGCGATTGCAGGAGCGCATTCTCGGCGGCGTCACCCGCGCCATGCTGGAGGCCATGACGATCCCGACGCTGATGTCGCACTAGCGAAGCCGGCCCGACGCCCTCATGCCGCGGCGGGGGTCTCCCACGCTGTGGTCGCGAGGATGTCCTCGTCGCGTTGCGCATTGCACGCGTCGAAATGCGCCTTCAGCGCGATCTCGGCAAGATATTCGAAATGTTCGGCTTGGCCGAGGAGTTCCCAGTTCTGGAGCGGCCGGTAGGCCGCCTGCTGACGACAGAGGGACGCCAGCGCCCGGTAGCGACGTACGTTCTCCATGAGACCCTCCCTCGCATTCTCTGAGCTTATTGCCCTGATTTGCGTCAGGCCGATGGCGGTTATGCAAAACATTTGCTGCCTGCACAACGGGCCTGACCTGGATTAATTTTCGAGAATGGGTTGCAAGAAATAGAGTTCCGAGCGTCGCCCTGGAACTCTAGCCCCGACGCAATCAGGCGTAGAGGCGGTGTTCCACGGTCATGCCGACCAGGTCGAGATAACGCTCGATCAGGTCGGGACGGCCGACCAGATAGCCCTGCATCTCCTCGCAGGCCTCGTGCGCCAGGAAGGCACGCTGCGCTTCCGTCTCCACTCCTTCGGCGACGACCGGGATATTCAGCGCGTGCGCGAGGCTGAGCACCGCGCGGACGATCTCGGCCGATTGCGGCGTCGCCTCGAGATTGGAGATGAAGCTGCGATCGATCTTGATCTTGTCGAACGGAAACGACTGGAGGTAGGACAGCGAGGAGTAGCCGGTGCCGAAATCGTCCATCGCGATGCGGATGCCGAGCGCCTTCAGCCGCCGCAGCAGATTGAGCGCGCGGGTGAAATCCCCGATCAGGATTCCCTCGGTGATCTCGACCTCGAGCCGCATCGGCGAGAGCCCCGTCTCCAGCAGGATCTGGTGGATCGAACGTTCGAGGTCGCCGGCCTGGAACTGGACCGGTGACAAATTGACCGCGACCTGCAACGGCCGCGGCCAGGACGCCGCCTCGCGGCACGCCTCACGCAACACCCATTCGCCGATCTCGACGATCAGCCCATTCTCCTCGGCGAGCGGAATGAACTGGTCCGGCGGCACGAAGCCACGGGTCGGGTGATTCCAGCGCAGCAGCGCCTCGAAGCCGATGACCTCGCCGTCCATCCGCGCCTGCGGCTGGAAATAGACGACGAACTGGTTCTGCTCCAGTGCCTGTCGCAGATCGTGCTGCAACAGCCTGCGGTCGCGCAGTTCCTGATCCATCTCGGTTTCGAAGAAACGGACCCTGCCCCTGCCCTCGCGCTTGGCGCGATAGAGCGCGGAATCGGCGTTGGCGAGCAGCGTCGCGGCATCCACGCCGTCATCCGGATAGACGGCGACGCCGACGCTCAGGCCGACATGGGAGAGATAGTCGTCGACCTCGAGCTCCTTGCCGATCGCCTCGACCAGGCGCTCGGCAAGCGCCAGCACGTCCTCGCGGCGAAGGTTGTCCGCCATCAGGATCATGAACTCGTCGCCGCCGATACGGGCGACGAAGGCGCCATCGGCTTCCGCGGCAAGACGATCCGCCGCCGCCCGCATCAGCATGTCGCCGACGGGGTGGCCGAACACGTCGTTGACCTCCTTGAAGCGGTCGAGATCGAGGCTGAGCACCGCAAAGCTGGTCGACGTCTCCTGCGCCCGCTCCAGCCGTTCGCCCAGCTCCGCGTTGAAGGCGCTGCGGTTCGGCAGGTCGGTCAAGGCGTCATGATGGGCAAGATGACTGATGCGTGCCTGGCTTGCGAGCTGCTCGGTGACGTCCTCGATCACACCGACCACGTATTGAGGTGTACCGCTCCCATCCCTGATCAGCAGCTTGCGTGAATTGACGACGCGATCGTGACCCTTGACACCGACTTCGAGCAGATGTCCCTCCAGGAACATCGGCTCGCCGGTGTCCACGACCCGACGATCCTGCTCATTGACGATGCGGGCGACGTCCTCCGGAAAGATCTGCTCGGGGGTCTTGCCCAGCATCGCTTCGCGGGGCCTTCCGTAGTACTCCTCGCCGGCGCGGTTGAGCAGGACGTAGCGGGAATCCTTCGCGTCCTTGGCGAACACCGCGATCGGAATGTTCTCGATGATGCTGTCGAGGAATTCGCGCGCCCGGAGCGAGTCCTGCTCGGCGCGCCTGTGCGTCTGCTCGAGCTCCTCGATCATCAGCTTGATCGCGCGGTCGGTGCGGCGGCGGTCGCTGTCGCTCTCCTCATAGGCCGCGCTGACGAGCTCACCGAGCCTGGTCAGATCGACCTGGCCGGATTCGTCCGTCGCTTGACGAAGCTGTCTTGCCAACAAGCGATGCATGATCAATCGGCCGCCTCTGCGATCATGGTGACGGTCATGGTCTGGTTGTGCAGTTCGCAGCGTCCGGACGCCACCGGTGGGGCGATCTCGCCATAGGAGTAGAAGCCGATACGGACCACGTCGGGCCCGAGCTCGGCGCCGACCGCATCCAGCTCGTCCTGCGTGCGCTGACCCATGACCCTGCGGCGCCCGGTGCAGCTCACCAGGATCGCGAGCTTGTCGCCGACGATCCCGTCCGCAAGCGCGTTGCGCGCCTGCCGGCCGGCCTCGCCTGCGCCGGCGGCGAGACTGTCGAAATTGGCCCGCATCAACTGCGCGGTGCATCCTTCCGGAATGTCGGCCGCGAACGTCAGAGTGCGGGCATTGCGATCCACCGCGAAGACGGAGCGCACGATCTGCCGATCCGGTTCGGCTTCGTCGTGAATGCGCATCGGGAATGCGAGGCCCGAGCCCGGCATTGCCGCGGCCTCCTCCTCGCCGAGGTAACGGGTGTAGAGGTCGAGCGGCGGTTCGCCATCGAGCTGCATCACCACGGACCCTTCGGATCTCGTGACCTTTCGGCTCGGACCGAACACGTCCCACCCGCCGGCGCAGCCATGCGCGAAGCGGAAGGACGCGCCGTAGAAGCCGATGGCGGCGACGCGGCTAGGCTCCGGCTCGCCATCGACACCGACCAGCGTCTGTTCGAATTTCGTGGCGTCGGCCGCGAGCCCGCCCGTGACAGGCAAGTCTGGTCCCACGATCCCGGTGATCCCGGCGACCAGTTCGCTGCCGTTCACGACCAGCCCGTCGGACAGGACGAAGAGGCCCGCCAGATCGGGTGCCGCAAGCCGCCGGGCCAGCCGCTCGCCGCAGGCCCGCGAGTCGTCGCGTGACGCCGCGATCTCGCTTGCAAGCCGGACCCGGGTGCGCTCGAAACGCAGGGCGACCGCGACGACCTCGTCGTCACAAATGTCATCGCCATGGATCTGCCCGCCCGCGCTGCAACCGACGACATGGCTATCGGGATAGAGGCCACGCAGCTCGCGATAACGCTCGCCACCAACCAGCCCTTCACGGCTGCCGAAATAGAGCACGAGCTGGGCAGGCTCGCTCAGGGCGTTCGCTCCGCGCCAACCATGGGCAGCATTCCAGTGAAGATATTGAATGTGCATCCCACGCTCTCTGCGGTTCTTGAACCACAGATTGTGGCGCGGCGCATTGCCTCGTCGTTAATCGCGCATCTGCTTCACGACCGTTGGTTACCCCGGCATGAAGGATGCTGCCAATTCACGATCGATTCTCCGTAGGACCCCGGAAAGACGCCGATCGCGCCAGCGGCGCTTCCGTAATCTACCGGATGAGCGCAGCCTCACCGGCGCGCAGTGGCAGAGCGGAACTATTCTGCAATTTTGGAACCCGCCCCGCTTCCGCGGCGACGCGGATGGCCGCGATGTTGCGGGCATAGTCGGCGCTGCTCCTGCCGCGGAACACCGCGGATCCCGCCACCAGCGTATCGGCACCCGCAGCGGCGACGGCAGCAGCATTGTCGCGCGTAATGCCGCCATCGACCTCGAGCCGGATCGGCCTGTCGCCGATCATGGTGCGAATGCGCTTGATCTTTTCGAGCTGCGATTCAAGGAAGGACTGGCCGCCAAAGCCAGGATTGACCGTCATCACCAGCACCAGATCGACACGATCGAGAACATATTCGATCGCGCTCTCCGGCGTCGCCGGGCACAGGCTGATACCGGCCTTCTTGCCGAGCGCGCGGATCGCCTGAAGCGAGCGGTCGAGATGCGGGCCGGCTTCGGCGTGGACGGTGATGACGTCCGCCCCGGCCCGCGCGAACGCCTCGAGATAGGGATCGACCGGCGCGATCATGAGATGCACGTCGAAGACCTTCTGCGTCACCGGCCGGATCGCCCGGATGACATCGGCGCCGAAACTGATGTTCGGGACGAAATGTCCGTCCATCACGTCGCAATGGATCCAGTCGGCGCCCGCCGCGTCGATGGCCGCGATCTCCTCGCCGAGGCGGGCGAAGTCTGCGGCCAGGATCGAGGGGGCGATGAGGATCTCTCTGGTCATGGCTTTGCACTCCGCGCATCCGCCCCGCCGCTGAAGACACGGCTTGCCAGCACGTCAGCGGGATCGATCGTTTCGAGGTCGGCGACGTCGAGCATGCGGTCGAGGTCGGACACCAGGCGATCGGCCTGCCGCAAGCGGATGCGGTCGACGGCATTGCGGATCGAGCGGGCGTTGGAGAAGAACGGCTGGGTCCGCCGCAACGCGATGTATTTCTCAAAGGCCTCGCGCGCGGTCGCCGAGAAGCGATAGCCGCGCTCCTTCAGCATCAGCTCGGCGATGACGAGCAGCTCGGCTTCCGCATAGTCGGGAAAATCGATGTGATGGGCGATGCGCGAACGGAAGCCGGGATTGGAGGCGAAGAAGCTCGTCATCCGCTCGCCGTAGCCGGCCAGGATCACGACCAGGTCCTCGCGCTGGTTCTCCATCACCTGGAGCAGGATCTCGATCGATTCCTGGCCGTAGTCGCGCTCGTTGTCGGGCCGGTGCAGATAATAGGCCTCGTCGATGAACAGCACGCCGCCCATCGCCTTCTTCAGGATCTCCTTCGTCTTCGGCGCGGTGTGACCGATATACTGGCCGACGAGATCATCGCGCGTGACGGAAACCACCTGCCCGCGCCGCACGAAGCCGAGCCCGTGCAGGATCTTCGCCATGCGCAGCGCCACCGTGGTCTTGCCGGTGCCGGGATTGCCCGTGAAAGACATGTGCAGCGTCGGCGGCGCCGAGGCCAGTCCCGCGCGCTGCCGGATGCGTTCGACCAGCAGAAGCGAGGCGATCTGGCGCACGCGGCTCTTCACCGGCCGGAGGCCGACCAGCTCCTGCTCGAGCTGCTGCAGCGTATCGGTGATCCCGGCCGCCTCGGCCTCCTTGCGGAGATCGAAACTGGTCTCGCCGTGTTCGGCTATCGTCGCATGGGGCACATCGAGCATCGGTACCTCGAAGAAAAGGGCTTCGCCGCGGGGGAAGCGGCGAAGCAGTGGTCCGCCAAGGATACGGAGCAGGGAGAGCTCCGCGCGGAAACGGATGACTAGGAGACGTGTGCGGGTGCCTTTCGCATGGTGGTGTAGCGGATCGCGCGTCCTCCCACTTCCTGCCGCACCAGCTCGAATTCGACCTCCCGCGGCGGCCGGTTGACGAGGAACGAGATTCGCACCGATTCCCAGCCATGGCTGGAATCGAAGCCGCTGATACGGATGTATCGGTCGCCATACACCCTGCGGCATTCGGCGAGCTCCATCATCACGCCGGCGGCGTCCTGGAGATCGAACATCGGCAGGCCCCACATCTCCCAATAGGTGTTGCGGGGATGCGGATCGTCGGTGAACTCGATGTTCACCGCCCAGCCGTTGGCCAGGCAATATTGCACCTGCTTGCCGATCTGGTCGTCGGTCAGGTCAGGCAGGAACGAGAAGCAGCCCTGGGTCAGTTTCATGTCGCATCTCCTCAAACGGTTTCCAGCGCCGTCGGCACGAAGTCCGGCGTATCGGTGGACTGATAGTTGAAGGTCACGTCCTTCCAGACTTCGAGCGCGGCCTTGAGCGGCGTGCAGGTCTCGGCCGCCCTGGCCAGGATCTCCGGTCCTTCATGGACGTAGTCGCGGCCCTCGTTGCGCGCGAGAATCATCGCTTCCAGCGCCACACGGTTGGCGATCGCGCCGGCCGCAATTCCCATGGGGTGGCCGATCGTGCCACCGCCGAATTGCAACACGACGTCCTCGCCGAGCAGATCGAGCAGCTGATGCATCTGGCCGGCGTGGATGCCGCCGGAGGCCACCGGCATCATCTTGTTGAGGCTCGCCCAGGACTGGTCGAAGAACAGGCCGTGCTCGAGCTTCATCGGATTGAAGTCTTCCCGGCAGACGTCGTAATAGCCGCGCGTGGTGTTGGGATCGCCTTCGAGCTTGCCGACCACCGTGCCGGCGTGGATGTGGTCGACGCCGGCGAGCCGCATCCATTTTGCGATGACGCGGAACGACACGCCGTGGCTCTTCTGCCGCGTATAGGTCGAGTGGCCGGCGCGATGCAGATGCAGGATCATGTCGTTGCGACGCGCCCATTTGGCCATCGACTGGATCGCGGTGTAGCCGATCACGAGGTCGATCATGACGATGCACGATCCGAGCTCTTTCGCGAACTCCGCGCGCTCGTACATGTCCTCCATCGTCCCCGCGGTGATGTTCAGGTAAGTGCCCTTCACCTCGCCGGAGGCCGCCTGCGCGCGGTTCACCGCCTCCATGCAATAGAGGAAGCGATCGCGCCAATGCATGAAGGGCTGCGAGTTGATGTTCTCGTCGTCCTTGGTGAAGTCGAGACCGCCCTTCAGCGCCTCGTAAACCACGCGGCCGTAATTGCGGCCGGACAGGCCGAGCTTCGGCTTCACCGTTGCGCCCAGCAGCGGCCGGCCGAACTTGTCGAGCCGCTCGCGCTCGACCACGATGCCGGTCGCCGGTCCCTGGAACGTCTTCACATAGGCGACAGGGAAACGCATGTCCTCCAGGCGCAGCGCTTTCAGCGGCTTGAAGCCGAACACGTTGCCGATGATCGAGGCCGAAAGGTTGGCGATCGAGCCCGGCTCGAACAGGTCGAGGTCGTAGGCGATGTAGGCGAAATACGAGCCCGGCGTGCCCGGCACCGGATCGACGCGATAGCATTTCGCGCGATATTTTTCCGCGGCCGTCAGCCGGTCAGTCCACACCACGGTCCAGGTCGCGGTCGAGGATTCACCGGCAACGGCAGCGGATGCCTCGATCGGATCGACGCCTTCCTGCGGAGTCACGCGGAACAGTGCAATGACGTCGGTGTCCTTCGGCGTGTACTCGGGCTCCCAATAGCCCATGCGCGCGTATTCCATCGTGCCCGATCGATAGCGCTCTTTGCCGCGGACGGTTCCTGCATGTGCATTCATGGCTCTCTCCTGCTCTTCTCTCTCTGAATGATCTAGGCCGCGACCGACTCTCGGGCGTCGACGCGCGGATCGAGCTCGCCGGCACGATAGCGCCGCGCCATCTCGCTCATCGGAATCACCTTGATCTTGCTGGCGTGACCTGCGGTACCGAACTGCTCGAAGCGGTCGCGGCAGAGCTCGCGCATCGCGTCCATCGCGGGCTTGAGGAACTTGCGCGGATCGAACTCGGAGCGCGTTTGCGCGGCCACCTTCCGGAACACCGCAGTCATCGCCAACCGGCAATCGGTGTCGATATTGACCTTGCGCACACCGCTCTTGATGCCGCGAACGATCTCCTCGACCGGCACGCCCCAGGTCTGCGGCATCTCGCCGCCGAACTGGTTGAACATGTCCTGCAGCGGCTGCGGCACCGAGGACGATCCGTGCATGACCAGATGCGTGTTCGGCAGCCGGCGGTGAATCTCCTCGACCACGCGCATCGCCAGGATGTCGCCATCGGGCTTACGGCTGAACTTGTAGGCGCCGTGCGAGGTGCCCATCGCGATGGCCAGCGCATCGACTTTTGTCGCACGGACAAAATCAACCGCCTGGTCGGGGTCGGTCAGCAGCTGGTCGTGGCTGACCTTGCCCTCGACGCCGTGACCGTCCTCCTGTTCGCCGCCGCCATGCTCGAGCGAGCCGAGCACGCCGAGCTCGCCTTCGACCGAGGCGCCGACCCAATGGGCGAGATCGACGACCCTGCGGGTGATCGCGACATTGTAGTCGTAGTCGGCCGCCGTCTTGGCGTCGGCCTTGAGCGAGCCGTCCATCATCACCGAAGTGAAGCCATGGGCAATGGCGCTGGCGCAGGTCGCCTCGTCATTGCCGTGGTCCTGGTGCATGCAGAGCGGGATGTCAGGATAAGTCCGCTCCAGCGCGTCGATCATGTGCGAGAGCATGAGATCGCCGGCATAGCTGCGCGCGCCGCGCGAGGCCTGGATGATCACGGGCGCATCGACCTCGGCGGCCGCCTGCATGATCGCGATGCCCTGCTCCATGTTGTTGATGTTGAACGCCGGCACCGCGTAGCCATGGCTGGCGGCGTGATCGAGCAGTTGGCGAAGGGTGATACGGGCCACGGGTCGTCCTCCTTATTGGCTCTTGCGGGCGATCGCCCGGCGGGCGGCTTCCGCAATGTTTTGCGGCGTGATGCCGAACTCGCGATACAGCACCGGCGCCGGTGCCGAGGCGCCGAAACCGCGCATGCCGACGAACTCGCCCTCAGCACCGATCCAGCGCGGCCAGTCGCCGAGCACAGCCGCCTCGATCCCGACACGCGGCGCGGTGCCGAGCACGGCGGCGCGGTAATCCTCCGGCTGCTCTTCGAACAGGGCGAAGCATGGCGCCGAGACCACGGCTGCGCGGATGTGTTCGGTCGCGAGCAGGCGGGCGGCTTCCAGCGCGATCGAAACTTCCGAGCCCGTCGCCATCAGCGTCACGTCGCGGCCGCCATCCGGCGAGACGGCGAGATAGGCCCCGCGCGCGACGCGGTTTTGACCGCGCGCATCGCTGCGGAAGGTCGGCAGGGCTTGCCGCGACAGGCAGAGCACCGAGGGACGGTGCTCCGCCGCAAGCGCGCAATCCCAGGCCTCCAACGTCTCCACGGCGTCAGCCGGCCGGAACACGAGCAGGTTCGGAATGACGCGCAGCGCCGCGAGATGCTCGACCGGCTGATGCGTCGGGCCATCCTCGCCGAGGCCGATGGAGTCGTGCGTCATCACATGGATGACGCGCAGACGCATCAGGGCCGCAAGTCGGATCGCCGGCCGGCTGTAGTCGGAGAACGCCAGGAACGTCCCGCCATAGGGAATGAAGCCGCCATGCAGCGCGAGACCGTTCATCGCGGCCGCCATGCCGTGCTCGCGAATGCCGTAGTGGATGTAGTCGCCGGCGAACGCGCCGCGCGTGACCGGGACTTGCACCTTCGCGTGGGTCAGGTTCGAATGAGTCAGGTCCGCGGAGCCACCGACCAGGCCTGGAATTGTCCCGGCGATGCCGTCGAGCACCTGTTGCGAGGCCTGCCGCGTCGCGATTCGTGGCCGTTCGCTGGCAAAGCGTTCGCGCAATTTCGCCGCGGCCAGCGCGAAGGTGGCGGGAAGAGCGACGGCCTTGCCCTCGACGAACAGATCACGCTGCTCGGGCGTCGCACTTTCGTAGCGATCGAGCCAGGCGAGACGCTCGACCTGCCCGCGCTGTCCGATCATCCGCCACGCCTTCAGGATCGTGACAGGCACCACGAAGGGCTGATAGTCCCAGCCGAGCGTTCGGCGCGCCGCCGCGGTCTGCTCGCTGCCGAGCGGCGCGCCATGCGCCTTCTCGGTGCCCTGTCTATCAGGCGCCCCATAACCGATGATGGTGCGGCAGGCGATCAGCGACGGCTTTGCGGTCTCGCGCTCTTCGGCAATCGCCCGTGCAACCGCTTCGGGATCGTGGCCGTCGACGCGGCGCACCGACCAGCCGGACGCAGCGAAGCGCGCGAGCTGGTCGTCCGATGTCGCAAGCGACGTCGGACCGTCGATGGAGATACCGTTGTCGTCGAACAGCACGATCAGGCGGCCGAGCCCGAGATGGCCGGCGAGCGAAATCGCCTCCTGGCTGATGCCTTCCATCAGGCAGCCGTCGCCGGCGATGACATAGGTGAAGTGGTCGACGAGCCCGTCGCCATGCCGTGCATTGGCCATGCGCTCGGCGAGCGCCATGCCGACGGCAGTGGCGATGCCCTGCCCCAGCGGCCCAGTCGTGGTCTCGACACCAGGCGTGTGGCCGTATTCCGGATGGCCCGGCGTCTTCGAGCCCCATTGCCTGAAGGCCTTGATGTCGTCGAGGCTGACGGCGCCGCCGGTCAGATGCAGCAACGCATAGAGCAGCATCGAGCCGTGGCCCGCCGAGAGCACGAAGCGATCCCGATCCGGCCAGTTCGGGTGCGCGGAGTCGAATTTCAGGAAGCGCGAGAACAGCACGGTCGCGACATCGGCCATGCCCATCGGCAGGCCGGGATGACCGGACTGCGACGTCTCGATGGCATCGACCGCGAGGAAGCGGACGGCGTTGGCGAGGTCGTTGTGCGCGACCGCCGTGAGGTCGGCTTCGGCGTGGACGGAGATGTTCATTGGATCCTCCCTCTTCACTTCAGGTTTCGCTTGCGCTCGATGAGCTGCATGATCAGCGGCGTCAGGATCAGCTGCATCGCAAGGTCCAGCTTGGCGCCGGGGCACACGATGGAGTTCGCGCGCGACATCCAGCTGTGCGGCAGCATCGAGAGCAGATAGGGGAAGTCGATGCCGCGCGGGTTCTTGAAGCGGATCACAACCATCGATTCGTCCGGCGTCGGGATCCAGCGCGCGATGAACGGATTGGAGGTGTCCACCGTCGGCACGCGCTGGAAGTTGATGTCGGTCTCGGTGAATTGCGGGCAGATGTAGTGGATGTAATCCGGCATCCGCCGCAGGATCGTGTCGGTGACGGCCTCGGTCGAATAGCCGCGCGCGCTGCGATCACGATGCAGCTTCTGGATCCATTCGAGATTGATGACGGGCACGACGCCGATCTTCAGGTCGGCGTAACGCGCGACATTGACCTTGTCGGTGACGACGGCACCGTGCAGGCCCTCGTAGAACAGCAGGTCCGAATTCTCCGGCAGCCGCTCCCATTCAGTGAAGGTGCCGGGCGCCGCACCGTGCAGCGCTGATTCCTCGGCATCGTGCACATAGTGCCGCGTCGTCGCCGTACCGGTCTCGCCGTAGTCGCGGAAGGCACGCTCCAGCTCCTCGAACAGGTTGGTCTCGGGGCTGAAATGGCTGAAATGCCTGTTGCCGCGCTCGGCCTCCTTCGCCATCTGCGTGCGCATCTCGACGCGGTCGTAGCGGTGGAAGGCGTCGCCCTCGATGTAGACGGCGTTGACCTTCTCGCGGAAGAAGATCTGCTCGAACGTCTTCTTGACCGAGGTCGTGCCCGCGCCGGAGGAGCCGGTGATGGAGATGATCGGATGCTTCCTGGACATGTGTCGCCCTCCTCACAGCCGGAAGAAGCCGCGCCGCGCGAACAGCGGCGCCGAGACGCTGGCAACCAGCAGCGGATCGCAATGCAGCTCCTCGACGCGCCGCACCTGGTTGCTCGAGCCCATGATCAGCGGCACGCGCTGGTGCAGGCTTTGCGCTGATAGGTCGAGGATGCGCTCGCGCCCGGTCGTGGCGGAGCCGCCGGCCTGCTCGATAATCATGGCCATCGGGTGCGCTTCGTAGGTGAGGCGCAGCCGGCCGTCGCCATAACCTGGGCGCGCATCCGAGGGATAGAGGAACACGCCGCCGCGGGTGAGGATGCGATAGGCCTCGGCGACCAACGAGCCGATCCAGCGCATGTTGAAATCGTGATTGGCGGGGCCTTCGACGCCGGCGAGGCATTCGTCGACGAAGGCGCGCACCGGCGGATCCCAATGCCGGCGATTGGACGCGTTGATCGCGAACTCCTCGCCCGCCTCGGAGATCTGCACGGCGCTGCGCGCGAGGCGGAAGCAGCCGGCCTTGCGGTCGAGCGTGAAGATGTCGACGCCGTCGCCGAGCGTCAGCACCAGCGAGGTCTGCGGACCGTAGGTGACGAAGCCCGCCGCGAGCTGTGCCGAACCGCGCTGATGGAAGGCGAGCGCGAGATCGTCAGGCGCGGGCAGGATCGAGAAGATCGTGCCGACGGTCATGTTGATGTCGATGTTGGAGGAGCCGTCGAGCGGATCGATCGCGACGCAGATGCGGCCTTCGCGGTCGCAGATCTGCGGCTCGCGCATCTCCTCCGACGCCAGCGCCGCGATCGGCAGCTTGCCGAGGCAGCGGCGCAGGATCGCATCCGCCTGCACGTCGAGATCGCGCTGGACGTCGCCGTCGCTGTTGCGGCCGGTGGTCAGGCCCGAGGCGTCCGCGAGATCGCCGGTGCCGATGAGGTCGGCGATCTCGATCGCAGCTGCCGCGATGGCATCGACTGCGGTCGCCACCACCAGCGCGTGGGGCGCGGTCTCCGAGTACCGTTGAAGGTGATCGTCCAGCCTGAGTTGCCCGGTCATCTGCGTCCATCCCCTGGCCGGCGCCGCACCCATTCCCTCCCCGGCGGAGGTCGGTGCAGTCGGTCCCGGCATCAGGAGATTGACAGCGGAGGCTTAATAAGGAAAATTTCTATTCATAATGAGCGCCAAAGAATTTTCTTATAATGGTCCTGGCCACGCGACGGCCCAGCTCCGGCATCTGACGATCCGGCAGCTGCGCTCGCTTGCGGCGCTTTCGGCCAAGGGCAGCGTCACGGCGGCCTCGAGCCAGCTCGGGCTGACGCAGCCCGCGGTGACGCAGCAGCTTCGCCAGCTTCAGGACCTTGCAGGCTTGCCGCTGGTACAGCGGACCGGTGACGGCATGCTGCTGACGGAGGCGGGCAAGGAGGTGCTGGCGCTGGCCGAGCGGGTCGAAGCCGCGATCATGGACTGCCAGGGCGCGCTCGACCTGCTCGCCGGGCGGACCGGCGGCACCGTGCATCTCGGCGCGGTCTCGACCGCGAAGTATTTCGTCCCGCATGCGATTGCGGCGTTCACCAAGCGGTACCCGAAGATCGAGATCAGGCTGACCATCGGCAATCGCGAGGAGATCCGCGAGGCCATGCACGGCTACGACCTCGATTTCGCGGTGATGGGTCGGCCACCGGCCGACGTCAGCGTCGACGTCCGTCAGCTCGGGCGCAATCCGCACATCATCGTCGCCCGCAAGGGACACTGGCTGGAGAAGGATTCCGGCCTCAGCCTGACCGACCTCGTGCACGAGACCTTCCTCACGCGCGAGCCGGGATCGGGCACGCGCACGCTGATGGAGGGCATGTTCCAGAAGTCGGACCTCGAGCCGGTCATCGGCATGGAGATGAGCAGCAACGAGACCATCAAGCAGGCGGTCATCGCCGGGCTCGGCATCGCCTTCATCTCGGCCCACACCGTGGCGCACGAGCTCGCCGAAGGCCGCCTGATCGTGCTCGACGTCGCGGGCCTGCCGATCGTGCGGCAATGGTACGTGATCCGCCGCAGCGACAAGGTGCTGCTGCCGCCGGCGCAGGCGATGTTCGATTTTCTGGGCTCGGAGGGGTCGAACTATCTGCCCGACGTGCCCGAGTTCGGCGAGCGGTAGCCCGCCGACGTTCAGCCCATCAGCTTCATCGCGACCGTTGCCGCGAGAATGACGATGATCTGAAGCAGGCGCTCTGTGGTGAAGATGCGGTTGAAGGTGGTCATCGCGCGCCCCCGGCCGGCGTGAAGGAGATTCGGGCGACTTGCTATCATGTGCGGGCGCCGGGGTAACTCCGTAGTCGCCACGGATTCTGCTCCCGACTAGTGCCAGCGATCGCCGCTGTTCGTCGCCGATCTCGCGGCGATGGTTAACGATCAAGCCGCAAGCGGAGCCGCGTAGTCCATGCGCGCGGCGAAATAGGCTTCCAGCTCCGACAGCGCCCGCGCTTCCCAGTCCCTCGCCTGCTCCAGCAGCGACCAGCTCTGGCCCGGGCGGAATGCAGCGGTCTGGCGATAGAGCGATGCGATG
This sequence comes from Bradyrhizobium sp. GW821-FHT12B03, assembly GCF_058807535.1. Lineage (NCBI taxonomy): Bacteria > Pseudomonadati > Pseudomonadota > Alphaproteobacteria > Hyphomicrobiales > Nitrobacteraceae > Bradyrhizobium > Bradyrhizobium sp. GW821-FHT12B03. The sequence goes on along the minus strand of NZ_JBXAQU010000007.1, from coordinate 49,126 downwards.
CCGCGATAGCGGCGCACGTTCTTCAGGATGGCGTGCCCGTTGACTTGGCCATTCATGTCCGAAAACTCCCTCGTCATTCCCGGGGGAGAAATTGCGGCCAAATCTTTTTCGAAAAGTTAGCAGCGTCCGGCAAACGCGCGGATGGTTGCCGGACTGTTGCGTGGGCGCAACGCGCGCTGCCGCGCGGCGTCCATTTATTGCGAATTCGTTGCCGCGCTTTCGCCCGAACGCTTCAGCCCGCCGCGGCTGATGATCGTCATCGTCTCGCGGCAGAGATCGGCAAGGCCGATCAGGAGCACGGCGAGGAGACAGAACAGGTTGATGGAATCCGCGTTCGCGCTGGAGAGCGGAGTGAACTGGAAGACGGGCGGTATGAACGCCCACCACACCAGCGGAACGGTGAGCACCGCGGCGAATGCCGCCGCCGGCGCGCCCGCGACCAGTCCGAGCACGAACAGGCCGGGCAGGAACGCCGCGAAATAGAGTTTTGCGCCGAGCGCGACGCAAATGCCCTGAAGCACCGCCGCTAGTCCGACGACGACGAATCCGAGCAGGAACGCCTGCCACGACCATGGCCGTACCCGCGGTACGCCAAACAGCCCCGCACGCCTCATCAGCCTCCCCCTGCCGCCCGTTGACCGGGCCCGCTTGCGACCAAAGTACTACAGCGGCAGGCAAACCGCGAGGTGGAAATTGCGCCGGCCCAGGCCTCGCAGGGCCACGTCTCCGAGGCTTGGTAAACGCCCCCACCGTGCAATTCCGGCCTTCAATTCCGGCCGTGGCTGGCGGCTACTCGGTGGCCGCATAGAGCAGGCCCGCGACGGGCAGCGCGAGGCCAATGGCCGAGGACAGCGCCCAGCCGCCTTGCGCGAAGGCCCAGGCGCCGACCGCAGAGCCGGCCGCGCCGGCCGCGAAGAAGGTCGCCATATAGAGCCCGTTGAGGCGGCTGCGGTGCTCGTGCCCGAGCGCGAAGATCGCGCGGAAGCCGAGCACGACGTTGCCCTGCACGCCGATATCGATGACAATCGCGGCCACCACCAGGCAGGCGAGGTTCAGCATCGAGCCGGCCGCGCCGACATAAGTCACGAGGAAGCCCATGGCCGCCAGCAACATCGCGATCAGCGTCGCGATGCGGCTGTGGCCGCGATCGGCGAGCCTCCCCGCGATGGGCGCGGCGAACACGCCGGCGACACCGGCCAGCGCGAACAGCGCGATGCCGCGCTGGGAGAAGCCGAACACGGAGGCGAGCTGGAGCGGCGCGACCGTCCAGAACAGCGTGAAGCAGCCGAACAGGCTGGCCTGGTAGAGCGCGCGGCGCCGGAGCAGCGGCATGGTGCGCACCAGATGGGGCATCGACAGCAGCAGCGTGCCGTAATGCATGCGCGCCACGGGCTTGCGCTTCGGCAGCACCATCCAGAGCACGGCGGCGAGCACGATCATCAGCGCGGCGGAGGCGAAGAACACCGCATGCCACGACGAGGCCGCAGTGACGAAGCTCGACACCGGGCGCGCCAGCATGATTCCGAGCATCAGGCCGGTCGAGACGTTGCCGACGACGCGGCCGCGGATCGCCTCCGGCGCCAGATGCGCCGCATAGGGAATGATGATCTGCACCGCGACCGAGCCGAGCCCGATGAACAACGCCGCGATCAGGAACGGCAGCGCATGCGTCGCGAACGCGGCGGCGAGCAGTGCCGCCGCGCCGAGCGTGATGACCGAGCAGATCAGCGTGCGGTTCTCGACGAGATCGCCGAGCGGCACGATGAGGAGCAGCCCGGTGCCGTAGCCGATCTGCGTCATGGTGACGATCAGTCCCGCCGCCGCGTGCGACAGGCCGAGCGCAGCGCTGATCGGGGCGATCAGCGGCTGGGCGTAGTAGATATTGGCGGCGACCATGCCACAGGCCGCGGCAAGCACGAAGGTCAGGCGCTGCGACACCGCATCCGGCTCGGGCGCGGTCTCGATGGTGGCATTCATCGTCATTTACACGGTCTCCGAAATATCGGGAACGATCGTTCCCTAATAGGACATGAATTCAGTCGAGCAGCTTCATCGCGACGCCGACAAGGCGCTCGCCGTCGAGCGGCAGGCGCGCCTTGCCGACGACGCGCAGGCCCTGCGTGATGCAGATCATCAGCCGCGCGGTGTCGTCGGCCGCGACATGGTCCGGAATCGAGCCGTCGGCCTGGCCTTCGCGAATGAGGCCGGCGATGAAGCTCTCGTTGGTCGCGAGCTGCGCATTGACGCGGGCGCGGACCGCCGGATCGACCGCGCAGAGCTCGACCGCGCTGCCGACCACGATGCAGCCGCGGCGCCCCTCGCTGCCCTGGGAGTGCTCGACATAGGACAGCAGCATATGGCGCAGCCGCTCGCGGCCATTGGCACCGCGCGCGGCAGCAGCGCGGGTCTGCTCCCGGCGCACCGTGGCGTAGCGCTCGAAGGCGGCGAGGAACACGGCATGCTTGTCGCGAAACGCCTTGTAGACGCTGCCGGTGGCAAGCCGCATCGCGGCGGTGAGGTCGCCGATCGAGGTGGCATGATAGCCGCGCTCGCAAAACACCCGCACCGCCCCGTCCAGGGCCGTGTCCATGTCGAACTCCCGGGGACGACCGGGTGGCTGGGAAACGGCTTGCGATCGGCGGGCGGATTTTTGCATTGCGGGATAATAGGGAATGATCGTTTCCGAATAAAGACACGTGGTTGTGATGAGAGTGGATAAGCACAATTGCCAGCTCTCGTGTCCCGGACAAGCGGCAACGCGTAAGCGTTGCTGCGCAGAGCCGGGACCCAGAAACGACCCAGTCTAACGCGGCGACATGGGCCCCGGCTCAGCAGCGCACCGTCGAAGTGACGCTGCGCTGCGTCCGGGGCACGAGAGTGGAGCGTGGGGCACGTTCTCTCAATGCCGTCATTGCGAGGAGCCCTTGCGACGAAGCAATCCAGAGCCTTTCCGCGGAGGGATTCTGGATTGCTTCGCTGCGCTCGCAATGACGGAGCAAGGGGCAGCGGCTTCGTCCTCCAGGCACCACTGTCATTCCCCGCGAAGGCGGGGACAGCCGTGCAGGTGTTTTGCCCGTCGGGGCAATTGTCGTCCTGGCGAAAGCCAGGACGACGTTGGAAGGCAGCGCAGACCAACGCAACAGAGCGGCTTACCCCTTCGGCCGCACCGGCGTGCCGTCCGCCATGGTGGTCACGCCCTTCCGCTCCACGATCATCCCGTAGGCGCGGGGCTGGCGGTGGATGTCGAAATTGAAGGTGGTGCGCTTGTAGGACTGGCAGAGATCGAGATCGCAGCGCGCCAGCGCGATCTCGTCGCCCTTGGTCGTGCATCGCGCGACGATCTCGCCGGAGGGCGCGATGATGCAGCTGCCGCCGATATGGTCGACGCCTTCCTCGATGCCGGCCTTGGCGACGCCGACCACGAAGGTGCCGTTCTGATAGGCGCCGGACTGCATCACCAGATGATTGTGGAACAGCGAGAGGTCATCGTGCTCGGGCGCGGGCGGATTGTGCACCGGCGTGTTGTAGCCGATCATCACCATCTCGACGCCCTGGAGGCCCATCACGCGATAGGTTTCGCTCCAGCGGCGGTCGTTGCAGATCGCCATGCCCATCACGCCACCGAAAGCGTCGGTCACACCGAAGCCGGCGCCAGGCTCGAAATAGCGCTTTTCCAGATGCTGGAATTTGCGCCACGGCTCGTGCTCGGCATGGCCGGGCAGATGGACCTTGCGGTATTTCGCGACGATCGCGCCGCTCTTGTCCACCAGGATGGCGGTGTTGTAGCGCCTGACAATTCCGGCTTCGACCGTCAGCTCGGCATAGCCGAGATAGAACCCGATACCGATCTCGCGCGCGAGGTCGAACAGGCCTCGCGTTTCTGCCCCCGGCATCTCGCGCTCGAAGAAACTGTCGATCTCGGCCTGATCCTCGAAATACCAGCGCGGAAAGAACGTGGTCAGCGCGAGCTCGGGATAGACGATCAGGTCGCAGCCGTTGGCCTTGGCCTGGCGCATCAGGGCCATCAGCCGCGCCACGACCGCAGTCCTCGTCTCGGCGCGCGCAATCGGGCCAAGCTGGCCAGCCGCAACATTCACAAATCTCGCCACGCGTCTTTTCCTTCGTTTGGTTCTTCGATCGCATTGAGCCGAGCTTAGCGCGCGCCACGCCACGCGCACAGGCCGCTCAGGTGCTGAGCCGGATGTGCATACCTCGGATACGACTTCGCAGTCCCACGGCGCGTTATGCCGTACTCTCCCCCTCAGGCCGTCGACAGTCCGCCTCGCCGCTTGATAAACCGGGATGGGCGGGGCAATTTGCGGCCTGGAATCGCCCACGCAACCGAGCCTGTGACCCGTTCAGCCCTGCCGAGCGGACGGACAATGCTTTCCAGGAAGGCGTCATGCCCGCTACGTCAGCCGACAAACTCAAGCTCTTTCGTATCCGCCTTGCTCCGAAGGGCCGGCGCAAGCCGCCTCCAGGGCCGGATATCGAAGGAAAGATCCTCGATGCCGCCGAGTTCGTTTTCGGGCATTTCGGCTTCCGTGGCGCAACGACTGCGCTGATCGCCAAGAAGGCATCGATCGCGAAGCCGCACATCTATTACTACTTCGAGGACAAGGAGGACCTGTATCGCGCGATCCTGGAGCGCGCGATGAACATGTGGGCCAGAGATATCGACAGCCTCGATACCGCGACCGACATCAAGACGATCCTCACCCAATACATCCACAAGAAAGTCGATTTCTCGCGAGATCACCCACATTTGTCGCGCATCTACGCCAATGAAATCATCAGCGGCGCTCAATATATCGGCAGCTTCATCGAGAAAGTTTCAACCCCGCTGCTGCTCGACAAGGTGAAAACCGTCGATCAGTGGGTGGCGAGCGGAGCCATCCGGCCGATCAGCGCGGCCGATCTCTTCTTCTGTATCTGGGCAATGACCCAGGCATATGCCGATTTTTCGAGCCAAATGACCGTCATGAAGCAGAAGCGGCAGCTCGAACAGGTCGACTACGACGCGGCCAAGGCGACGATCGTCCAACTCGTCCTCGGAGGTCTGGGCCTCGAAGGCGATGGACCGGCTCCCGCCAAATCCAACCGTCCCCGCAAGGCCGGCGACCGCCACAAGGCGTGAACCTCGGCGCCGCCCGCGAGGGCGCGCATCTTTTTGTTTTGTGGGGCTTTCTCTGCGCCAGCCGGTGCTGACCTGGCGTTACGACGGGCCTCTCTCCAATCCCTTCAAAACGATCGATGTGTCGATGCCTGTCGCCGCGCCAGGTTCGCTGGTGAACAGCAGGTTTCGCCAGCTCAAAACCGGACTTGTAAAATAATTTTACCGATCGTTAGAAATTGGTACGATGTTTGCTGCGCTCCGGTCGCCTCGCAGTACAGGCATCGACACGGGGACCACCGCTGAAATCGGCGGGCTCCCCGACAGCGCAACAATTGCCGCAGAGCAATCGCACCCGGCGGCCAGCAGTTGAGGTACAGGCTATGTCATCCAAGAGCGGCGAAGTTCCGACCCTGGTCATTACCGGTGCTCACCCGAAACTCTATAACCACGACCTCGCGCCGACGGCCCCGGAGGGCCGCACCTGGGGCGTGTTCAGCCTGTTTGCGATGTGGATGTCGGACGTCCACTCCGTCGGCGGTTACACGTTCGCTGCGAGCCTGTTCTTCCTCGGCCTGACCGGCTGGCAGGTGCTGATCTCCATGCTGGTCGGCATCACGGCGGTCTACTTCCTGATGAATCTGATCGGACGCCCGTCGCTGCGCTACGGCATTCCGTTCCCGGTCGTGGCCCGCATCTCATTCGGGGTGATGGGCGCCAATCTTGCCGCCATGGTGCGAGGCGTCGTCGGGATCGTCTGGTACGGCGTGCAAACCTATTTCGCCTCGAAGGCCGTGCAGGTCCTGATCGTCACCCTGGTGCCGTCGGCCGCCGATCTCACCCACAACAGCATCGTCGGCCTGTCCACGCTCGCGTGGTTCAGCTTCCTCTTCATGTGGTTGTTCCAGCTTGTCATCTTCCTGAGCGGCATGGAGCGCATCCGCCGCTTCATCGATTTCTGCGGGCCGGTGGTCTACGTCGTCATGTTCGCGCTGGCGATCTGGATGCTGTGGCAAGCCGGATTCTCGAGCCTGTCCCTTCAGCTCAGCCCGCCGGCCGCCTCCAACGCCGCGACGATTGGCGTGATGGCGAATGCCGCGATGCTGATCGTGGCCTACTTCTCGGCCCTCCTGCTCAATTTCGGCGACTTCGCCCGGTTCGGCAAGGATGAGCAAGCCATGAAGATGGGCAATCTCCTCGGCCTGCCCGTCAACTTCCTGGTCTTCTCGATCATCACGGTGATCGTGACGGCCGGTACACTGAAGGTGTTCGGGGAGGCGATCATGGATCCCGTACTGATCGTGGAAAAGATCGGCAATCCGTTCGTCGTCATCATCGGATCGATCACCTTCATCGTCGCGACGATGGGCATCAACATCGTCGCCAACTTCGTTTCACCGGCTTACGACATCTCCAACCTCAATCCCCAGCGAATCAATTTCAAGCTGGGGGGCCTTATCACGTCGATCCTGTCGGTGCTGGTGTGTCCGTGGCTGTTCGTCGCAAGCCCATCGGCCATCACGCTGTTCGTCAGCATCTTCGGCTCGGCACTGGGGCCGATGTTCGGCATCATGATCGCCGACTACTACCTTGTGAAGCGGCAGATCGTCGTGCTGGAGGACCTCTATACGATGTCGCCGAGCGGCGAATTCCACTATGACGGCGGCTGGAACCACAAGGCGCTGATTGCTCTTGCCGTATCCGGCACGCTGTCGATCGGGCTGTCGCTGGCGGGCGCCTACGGGCTGATGTTCAACGTTGGCGACTGGGGCTGGTTGATCGGCGCCAGCGTCGGAGCGATCGCTTACAGCGCGCTCTCGAAACAGGACAGCAGCGTCATTGCCGCTCTCCCCGCGAGCGAATGACAATCAGGATCCAGACGGCCGAGCCGGCACCAGCCGGTTCGGCCGGCGCATCGGTCAGGCTGCTTCAATCAAGGCGATATCATCTCAATCTGCGCGATTGACGAGCCGCAGTCGAAGTCCGCCCTCGCCTTCGGACGACGCGACTTACCCGCAGGCGAACTCGGGCGATAGCTCTAGAGCCCCGTTCCGACTAGATTCCTGTTTTGACGCGTTTTACTTGCGCGAACTGGTGTCCACTTCGCAGGAAACCGCTCTCTCGTCTGCGACGGCCAGCGCACATGGATCCGCGTTGCCGATCTGCAACGGTTCCCCACGGTCTGAAGCCGGACAAAAGAAACTCCCATTGCGGCCACGAACCGCTCTCACAACGCCGTGAGACGACAGGGGAACTACGATGCGTGCACAACGCGTTTGGAAAGTGAACGGGGCGGCCAGCATTGGTCAGCTTCAATCCAGACTGGACGATCTGAACAAGCGTCTCAGCCAGCTCGAAAGCCAGCATCCCGACAGCTGGAAGGTCGAAGAGCTGAGATCGCATGCGCTCGGCCTCTCGCGTGAGATCGACGACATCCGCTGCGCCGAGGCGACGGCGGCGTTGAGCGAGCTGCTGCGAAAATAGGCGCGACCCGACGTTTCGGCGTTGCGCCGGGAACCAACGTCCGCCGCCACCATTTTCCATGCAGAGCATGAATCTGGCGCTGTGAGGGCTTTCGCATGACGTCCGATCCCGAGGAGCAGGTGAGGCTGCAAGGTTTCGGCGAGATGACGTTGCGGACGGCGATCGCGACGCTGATGCAGCTCGCGCCGCGCGAGCGATCGGAGGCCGCGATCTTTCTCGTTCGCGACGGTGTGCGGCTGGCGTCGAGCGAAGTCGCCGAGCTCGCCTCACACTGGGGCATCGAGCCGATGCCCAACGTGCGATCGCCCAGACTGGTCCCGGAGCAGCGCTGGCCTGACATTGTGCGCGGCATGGTGCGCGAGGCGCCGTTGCCCTCGCTGATGGTGGCGTTTCTGGTGGGGGTGCTGGTGGCACGGCGGTGAAGCTCGGGGGACGCGGATCCTGACCGCTTCATGGGTCTGAACGGGCTGCCTCGACGCGCCCAGGCGGCCGTCGACCCGCCGCTCGAAGAACGCCTTTGACTCCGGTGAGGCGCCCTGCCAGATTGGTAGACATATCTCGCCCACACACCTTTTGGATGTAGTTGATTGTCAGGATAGAAAATGCCGGTCACGCGTCGGATTTACGTGAGCCTGCCCGCAGACCCCTGGTTGCCGCCGAACCTCAATCGCCTGAAATGGGCCATCGTCGACGAGATCGAAAAGCATAATTTCGTCCCGGAGGTCTTTACCAATCCAAGGGGCAAGCCTGGCCTGGCATCGTCGCGATCCTGGCACCCTCGCGACGCAGATGAAATCGCCCGACGCTGCGTCGGCGCCGCGCTGCTCGGCATGGCCCGCTGGAACTTCAATGACGCGAATTCGCAGCCCGTCCTTCTGCCGACCGAATTCAACCACTATGAGGGAGCTCTCACCCGGACCCTCGGACTGCCGATGCTGGTGCTGGCGCAGCGCGACATCAAACGCCGCGTCGTCTTCGACCTCAACTTTGCCGGGTTCGTCGGCGGATTTGACGGCAATGCAGACGTCGAATGGCTGCACACCGACGAATTTCTGGTGCCGTTCAACTACTGGCTGGACAAGCTGAGGGAACGCAAGGACGTATTTCTCGGCTACGCGAGCACGTCGAGCCAGACTGCACAATCGATCAAGACCTATTTGAAGAGCCTCGGGGCCGAGGTGCTGGACTGGCAAACGGACTTCATTCCAGGCCGGACCATTCTGAATCAGATCGAGCAGGCGGCTGCGCGATCGATCGGCGGCATATTTCTCTTCACGAAGGACGATGATCTCGCCGACCCGCCGCCCGGCGTCGCGGCGGTGCCGCGTGACAACGTCGTGTTCGAAGCGGGCTACTTCATCGGCCAGAAAGGAAAGAACAACGTTCTGGTCATCCGGGAGTCCGGATCAAAACTGCCGGCCGATCTCGGCGGCGACATCTATGCGGCCCTGCCCACGCAGGGCGATATCCAACCGATCGAGCGGTCGCTGAAGGCGTTCGTGGAGTCGATCTGAGCGCGTTTCACGAGGACGACACCCTCGCGGCAGTTGCCGCATGTCTTCGTGACCGCGCCTCCTCGTTGCGTCATCTCGAAGCTACTCCAGCCGAAACATCTGGCGCTCCGCCAAGGCACGCGCCCCATCCGGACAAGGCATTTTCGCAGGGCCGCAGCATCACAGTCCGCGGCAGAACCGCCAGCCCGGCGGCTCAGCGACTGACCTTGATGGCGTCCGCATTGGCGTCATGAAGCAGCTTGACCATTCGATCGGGATCGCCGAACGGCGACTGCATCGCGGCTGCGGCAAAATGCGGCGCGAACTGACGCAAGTCGGGAAGCATCATGCTTTCGCTCTGCGCGGCAATGCTCGCGCCGGCCTGCCGCTGGATCCACCAGTCAAGGGCGCCCGGCGCGGCCGGCTGCATCAGCTTCCCGAACGGCGCCATCGCTGCGCGGGCCATCTCGGTCCAGGCCAGCAGCGGCCGGCTGAAATCGGGGCCGGACGCGCCGAACGCGCGTCCGAAGAAAGCCTGATGGTAAGCGATCCAGAACTGCATCGCGTCGATCGAGACATTGACGGGATCGCGCATCAGGCCGGCGGCGAGATTGGCCCAGCGATCGACGTCCACGTCCGCGCGATCAGACAGCGCGCGCGGCGAGCGAACATATTGCAGGAAGTCCTCGAGCGTCGCCGGCTGCAACTCGGTGTAGATCTGGAGAAACTCCGGAATTCCGGCCTCATCGCCCAACGACTCCGCCTTCTGTACGCCCTCGTCGAGATCGTAGAGGCCGACAAGCCGGCGCCCCCACCGTCCGTCGAAGAAGCCGAGCTCCCACGGCATCCAGCGCGAGCTACGCGAGCGGGCGGTGTAGGCATAGATCAGGCAGCGGCAGGTGCGCAGGTTCTCGCGGATGCGGTCGGTGAGGGCCGCGTAGTCGACGGGAGCGGACGTCTGGATCCGCTTCATCTCCGCATCGTCGTCGTCGATCCAGCAGGAGAGGCCAAGACCCTCGATGCGCTGCTTCAGCTGCTTTGCCTTCTCCGCGTCCTCCATCTTGTGCGAGATGAAGACGTCGACATATCTCGTCATGGCCAAGCTCCTCCCCAACGGCGCGATGCCCGCCCTGGAACTGTACACGAGCATTGCCGGATCGAGGAAGTCAGGGCCGTCCGGGTTGCGCTATCGTTGCGGCTTTCTTGAAGCGGAGCAAGCGTCGGGGCCGCGTCCGCCCCCGCGTCGCGTGTGTTGAGGGCCGTGGGCCGCTATCGCGGTTATCGGGGTCGGGTCAGTGGAGCCTCGTCCAAAATGGCGGTACTTGAGCACAGCCACAGGGCCGATCATGCGAAATGGCAGGCAACGAGATGATCTGCCGCTCCAACCACCTTCAGCTGCGGCTCTCTTTCTGAGCAAATCGGTTGCGCCAGTGGACAGCGCGTCCGAAAGCGGCAACCGGAGGGAGGCTGGATCGGATTGGGAATGTCCCCCCGCAACACGACGGCCCGCCGCTGGCGGCCTGGAATCGGCTCTGGCACCGCCGACACCAGCGCCTGAGTATAGGGATGAAGCGGCGCGCGGCAGAGCCGCTCGGTCGACGTCAGTTCAACAAGCTTGCCAAGATACATCACCGCGATCCGATCGCTGACATAGCTGACCGCAGCGAGATTGTGCGAGATGAAAACGTAAGTCAGGCGCAGCTCGCGCTTTAATTCCACCAGCAGGTTCAGAACCTGTGACTGGATCGAGACGTCGAGCGCGGAAACGGGTTCGTCGGCAACCACAAGTCTCGGTCGAAGCACAAGCGCCCGCGCAATTCCGACACGTTGACGCTGGCCACCTGACAGCTCGTGAGGATAGCGGTGTGCAGCCTCCCGGCGCAGCCCCACCCTGTCGAGCATTTCTGCAATCAGCCTGTCACGCATGGGACGCTCCATGCCCTGGGCATGGAGACCCTCCCCAATGATGTCGTGGATCTTCATCCGGCGATCCAGCGATCCGCTGGGATCCTGAAAGATGAACTGCATCTGACGGCGCGAGCGGCGCAATTCCGCCCCGTTCAGATCGGCCATCTTCGTGCCGTCGAACGACAATTCTCCGGCGCTCGGCTTCATCAGCCCCACCAGAATCCGTCCGAGCGTGGATTTTCCGCTGCCGGATTCGCCAACCAGACCGAGTGTCTCTCCGAGGCCGACGTCCAGGTCGATACCGTCGACCGCTCGCGCATACACAACGTCGCGTCGCAATAGGCCACTACGAACAGGAAAGTATTTTTCGACGCCACGGGCACGCAACAACGGCTCATGCATTTGCAGTTGCTCCCCGCTGCGATTGCTCCGCAGCGTAACGCAGCCAGCAGGCTGCATATCCCGAGTCGGTTGCGAACAGCGCCGGCGGTTCGCGACGACAATGGTCGGACGCGTAGCTGCAACGCGGGGCGAACCGGCAGCCCACTGGCCACTGAAGCGCGCTGGGGACCATGCCGGGGATCACGTTGAGCGGCTCGGCCTGCGTCATTCCGAGGAGTGGGATCGACCTCAGCAATGCCTCGGTGTAGGGATGCTGCGGGCTGCGGAAGACGGCTTCGACGGAGCCGTGCTCCACCACCTGCCCCGCATACATCACGGCAACGTCGTCGCACATCTCGGCGACGACGCCGAGATCATGGGTGATCAGGATCACCGCCATCGCCAACCTGTCCCGCAGCTGGCGAAGCAGCTCGAGGATCTGCGCCTGGATCGTGACATCGAGCGCAGTGGTCGGTTCATCCGCGATCAAGAGCTTGGGGTCGCAGGCCAGCGCCATGGCGATCATGACCCGTTGCCGCATGCCGCCCGACATCTGGTGCGGAAAGGCGTCGACGCGCCGCTCGGGTGACGGAATCCCCACCAGATCGAGCAGCTCGATCGCGCGCGCGCGCGCCTGGCGCGCGCTGATGCGACGATGCAGCCGGATCGCTTCGACGATCTGGTTGCCCACCGTAACGACCGGATTGAGCGAGGTCATCGGCTCCTGAAACACCATCGACATTCGATTGCCGCGGACATCCTCGAGTTCCCGTTCCGAAATCGCCGCCAGATCCTTGCCTTCAAAGTAGATATGGCTGCCGGGCAGAATGCGGCCCGGCCGCTCGATCAAACGCATGATCGAAAGTGCGGTGACGCTCTTTCCGCTGCCGGATTCACCAACGATCCCGAGCGTGCGGCCCTCGCGAACCTCGAGATTAATTCCGTCGACGGCCTTCATCACGCCGGATCGCGTGTCAAAATAGGTCCGCAGATTTTCTACGCGCAGCAGCGACATGATTACGCCCCGCTAAACCACGGCCCTTCGTCCGGCCCGGTTTCGATCAGGAATTCGGTCGAAATGATCCAGAGGCGAGCCTGCCGTGTCCGGTCCACTCCGTGCAGGCGCGCGAACGATTCCGCCGGCACATGGCCGGCATGGATCCGCGCTTCGCTGATGGTGCGGATGCCCTTGGTCCAGAACCGTTCCTTGATCGACACCGGCGCAACCGCCAGCGCGCCGTGATCGATCCCTCGATCGATCACCGTGGCCGGTTCGAGCGCCCCGTCCGCCGCCCCGGTAAAAAAGGAGTGGAAGCGTCGATCGAGCTTCTCGATCCTTTCGATGAAGTGTAGATCGGACAACCGGTCGCGCATTGCACCAGTCTTCAATTTGTCGAGCATCGATCAACCTCTCGGATCCAGAGCATCGCGCAAGCCATCGCCCATCAACGTGAAGCCGACGACGACAAACACGATGGCAAAGCCCGGGCTGAGGGCGAGCCATGGCGCGAGCGCCATCACCGAGGTGGATTCGGCGATCATGCCGCCCCAGGTCGGATCGGGCGGCTGCACGCCGAGCCCGAGAAACGACAGCGAGGCCTCGGTCAGGATCGCGATCGTCACCGTCAACGACGCCTCGACGATCAGGGGCGACGCGATGTTCGGCAGAACGTGCCGCCACAGGGTTCGCGCGCGCGACACGCCAAGACCGATGGACGCGGTGACGTAGTCCCGCTCCCGCACCGACAGCGTCGAGGCGCGCGCAACGCGGGCGAAGCGCGGCATGAACAACAGGCCCATGGTGAACACGAGATTGGGCAGGTTCGGCCCGAGCGCGGCCACCAGCGCAATCGCCAGCAAGAGCGCGGGAAAGGCCTGCAGGATGTCGAGCACGCGCATCAGGCAGGCATCCGGCAGCTCGCTGGAATATCCGGCGAGGAGGCCGATCAGGGTGCCCGATGCAAACGCCAGCACCGCGCTCAGGCAGGCGGCCGCGAGCGAGCTGCGCGCCGCGTAGAGGATCCGCGTCAGGACGTCGCGTCCGAGCTGATCCGTGCCCAGCAGATATTGACTTGACGGCGGCGAGAGCGATGCGTCGGCGATCTCCAGTGGATCGTGCGGGGTCAGCCAGGGCGCGGCGAGCGCGAGGGCGATCGACAGCAGCACGATCGCGGCCCCGATCAGGAGCGGCAGATTCAGGCGAAGCCGGAAACGCGAGGACACCGGATCGGAGTCGTCGGCAACCGCCGGCTGGTTCAGCTGCAGACCGGCTGGGTCCGGCACGTCGATCACAGTCGGATGCGCGTCAGCCATGCTGCTGAATCCTCGGATCGAGCAAATAATAGCTGAGGTCGACCAGAATATTGATCAGGACCACGAGCGTGGTGATCACCAGCACTGTGGCCTGAACCTGGGTATAGTCGCGGTGATAAATCGCATTGAGCATCAACTGCCCGATCCCGGGCAAGCCGAACACCTGCTCGACCACGACCGCACCTGCAATAAGGTGGGCGGCGGTGACACCGACCGCGGTCACCACCGGCAACAGGGCATTGCGAAGGCCGTGCCGGACCAGCACGCGGAGACGACCGGCGCCCTTGGCGCGCGCCGTCGCCATGTAGGGCTCCGCCAGCACTTCGAGCATGGCGACACGCGTGTAGCGCATGATCGTCGTGGCGGACGCCAGCGACAGCACAAAGGCCGGCAGCAGCAGGGTCTGAAGCCCTCCGAGCGGATCGTGATGGAGGTCGACGGCGCCCAGCGTCTTGAACGAGGGCAGATAGATCGAGAGCAGCAACACCGCGGCCACGCCGACGAAGAACGGCGGTGTCGACAGGCCGAGCAGCGCAACACCACGGATGGCGAGATCGGGCCAGCGCCCGCGCGTCGTCGCTGCAATGACGCCGCCGGGCAATCCGATCATGACCGCAATGACCAGCGACGACGCGGTCAGGACCAGAGTCACCGGGAGATGCGAGGCGATCTGCGGGCCGACCGGAAACCCCATCACCAGCGAGTTGCCGAAATCGCCGCGCAGCGCGCCCATCAGCCAGATGCCGTACTGGACCGGCAGCGGCTGATCGAGATGCAGGGCGCGGCGGATGTTCTGGGCAGCTTCGGAGTCGAGCGCCACCGTGGGGCCGGCCAGCACGCTGACGATATCGCCGGGGATCAGATGAATGATGGCGAAGCTCATCAGCGACACGCCGAACAGCACCGGCACTGTGAGAACGATGCGCCCAGCGGCATATCTGAGCATCGACACCTCCATTCAAGTCCCGCGCTTGCACCTATTGCAACCAGGCCTGCCGAAGATAGACGCGCAGCGTCGATGGCAAGGCGCGGTAGCCCTGCAACTTCGTCGACCACATCTCCCATCGCAGCGGGGCGGCACAGGGTGTGATGACGTAAGCCATGTCGGCGACGCGCTGCTGGACCGCGCGATAGTGGCGGACACGCTCGGCCGGGTCATAGCTCTGGCGCGCCTTGGCGAGCAGATCGTCCAGCACGGGATCGGCCGTCTTGCCCGGGTTGACCGTGGAGCGAGAGTCCAGCCGGATCGAGATATTGGTGTCGGGGTCGGGTCCCCAAACCAGGCCGGCCATCGAGATCGGAGATTCCGTCGATTGGAAATCGGCGACGAGATTGCTCCATTCCTTCTGCAGGATCTTGATCCTGATGCCGACACGGCCGACCATCTGCTGGATGATCTGGGCGATCTGAACGTCGCCATAGTTGGCCGGCGAGACGGCAAAAATCGTGTCGAACCCGCCGGCAAAGCCGGCCTCCGCCATCAGCGCCTTGGCCGCGGCCACGTCTTCCCTGGCATAGGGCAAGCCGGGCACCTCGCCGCTCGGGACCGCGAAAGGCGCTTGCATCGGCGGCAGCGCGGCCGCGAGGCCGGCGCGGCCGCGCCAGACCACCTTGACGATCAGCTCACGGTTCAGCGCGAGGCTGAAGGCGCGGCGAACGCGAACGTCGTTGAAAGGGGGCTTGCGCTGATCGAATTCGAGCAGCATCAGCCGCGAATAGGCTTCGGGTTCAGGCGCCACGATATCCGCGACATCGCGCATCTGCGCAGCCGAATCGGGGCGGCCCAGCCAGGTCAGCTGGACGCTGCCCGCCCGCAAAGCCGCCATCCGGCTGCCCTCATCGGGAATGATGCGGAAGTCGATGCCGTCGAGATAAGGCAATCCGGGCTCATAATAGTAGGGATTGCGCTTCAGCCGTATCAGCGAATTCGGCCGGAAATCCTCCAGCATGAACGGCCCCGTGCCGACGCCGCCGGTGACGAGGTCACCGCGCCGCTTGACGTCCTCCCGGCTGACGATCGCGGTGTACCTGACCGTGGCGAGATAGTTGAGGAACGGAGAGAACGGATTGGCGAGACGAAATATCACCGTCCGCGGATCCGGCGTCTCGATTTCGCGGATCACCGAGAAGATCGAGGCCCACGGCGAGCGGGTCGCGGGATCGACCATGCGCTGGAACGTGAACTTGACGTCGTCGCTGGTGAGCGCGTCACCATTGTGGAATTTCACGCCGTCGCGCAGATGGAAGATGAACGTCTGCGAATCCGGATTCTCCCAGGCAACTGCGAGGTCCGGTTCGACACGGCTCACCGTCGCATCCCATCTGAGCAGGCAGCTGAAGATATGCTCGGCGATGTTGGTGGTCGAAAACGCCGCCGTCTTGTGCGGGTCGAGTCCGATCGGATTCTCGTCCTGACCGACAGTCAGCACGCCGCCGCGCTTCGGCGTGGGGCCCTCGCCCTCCGCCGCCATCGACGGCGTCCCGGCGCCATATCCGAGAGCAATCAGCCCCGTCGCGGTGGAGCCGAGGAATTGCCTTCGCGTGAAGTCGCCCCTCATGTCTCACTCCATCAGTCGATCGAGCTTGCCGCAGTGACGAACGGGAGCATGATCGGTTCTGATCGAATCAGAACCGACGCTGCGGATTCCTGTTTTGGCGCGTCGTCTTCACGCGAACTAGGATGCGGGTTCGAGCAGGGCGGCGAGGCGCGGATCGCTGTATTTCCTGGTGACGCCGGCGCGGCGCAGGTCTTCCGCATACAGCTTCAGCAGGGAGCGGATGACGTCGGGGTGTTTTGCCGCGACGTTGGTCGCTTGCTTCGGGTCGGAACGCAAATCATAGAGCTCGACCGGATCGTTCGGCGTCGCGTAGAGCAGCGACCATTGCTCCGTCGTGATGGTGACGGGTTGCCATTCGACCACCGTGCGCATCAGATCGTCGACGACTTCAACCGTATCGCCGGGATTGGCGAGCGGCAGCGCGGTCAGCACGTGATCGCGTCCTTCGAACGGCTGGCCCTGGACTGCGGGGAGCAGCGAGATCCCCTGCATCTCCGCCTGGCGCGGCAGGCCGGCCATGTCGCAGATCGTGGGCGCGAGGTCGAGCGCGCAAGCAAGCTTGCCGGTTCGACCGGCCTTTGCGCCCGGCACATGAATCAACAGCGGTACCTTGGCGATCTCCTCGTAAAGCGGCGAGCGCATCCACGTCGCCTCGCCGGGCGCCCTGCGGACCATCTTGCCCATCAGCCCATGCTCTCCCAGCAGGAAGCCGTGGTCGGAGACGAAGATGATGGCGGTGGAGTCCTCGATGCCGAGGTAGACGAGCTGATCGAGCAGATGCCCGATCCAGCGATCGACGAGCTCGAGCTCGCCGCTATAGAGCGCGCGCGCCACCGCGATATCGCGATCGGTCATGCCGTGCTTCTTGCATTCGCCATAGGGCGGATGCACGCGCTCTCCGGCATAATCGGGAAGATAGTGCCTGACGTAATAGGCCGGCGGGTCCCACGGCTCGTGCGGATCCCAGGTGTCGACCAGCGCGAAGAACTTGTCCTCGTAAATCTGCTCGAGGGATTTGGCGGCCTGCACCATGGTGAGCGGCGCCGGGCAGTCCATCTCGCCCGTGCGCGGATCGGGCTTCACCTTGCCGGTGATCGGCCATTGCGGCAGCTTGCCTTCGCCCTGGCGCTTGGTCTTGTTGGGCGCGCTGTAGGACGAATAGTGCGGCGTTCCCAACAGCTGGGACTTCATGTCGTAGAAGAAATTGAATCCGCGATCATATGAGTAGCCGTTGACCTGATAGAACGGCGTGTCCACCACGCCGAGGGTCGTGTAGCCCGCTTCGGTCAACGTGGTTGCGATCGAGCGATCCGCACGCGGCAGCGCACCCCAGCCTACGCCGGCGAAGGCTGGCTTGCCGGTCAGATAATCGTAGCGCGCGGGGACGGTCGGGAAGCTCGACGCGTAGTAGCGATCGAAAACCATCGATTTGGCGGCAAGCTTGTCGAGATTGGGGGTTCTGACCCCACCACCGTTGTACCCGAGCATATCGGTCCGCACGGTGTCGGACACGATCATGAGGATGCGATCTACCGCCATTTATGACCTCCCTGGTTTTTTTCTTCTGGAATAAAATATCACGCATCACACTTTTGGCGTCAAGCTATAATATATCACACATCACATTTTATATTGCGGGGTTTCATACCGCTGTGCTAGGGGAAATGCATGGAAACGATGCGCAAGGGCTCAGGCGGGCTGGTTTCGGCGCCAAGTCTGCGCGAGCAGGCGCGGCAGGTGATCCGCGGGCTCGTGATCACCGGGCAGATGCAACCGGATCAGCTCTACTCGGTACCGCGACTGGCGGGCGAACTCGGCGTGTCAGCGACCCCGGTTCGAGAGGCCCTGCTTGATCTCGAGCGCGAAGGCCTGCTCGAGGCGGAGCGCAATCGCGGCTTTCGCGTGGTGTCGCTCTCGCTCAACGAACTCAATGACATTTTCTCGGTCCGGCTGCTGCTGGAAGTGCCGAGCGTCGGCGACATCGCGGAGGGCGGCTTGTCGGGCGGACAACTCGACGAGCTTCGTCAGTTGGCGGAGGCCACGCGGCAAACGGCGGATACCGGCGATCTGATTGCCTTCCTTGATACCGATCTCAGATTCCACGTCCAGCTGATCGCCACGCTCGGCAATCACTATCTCGCCAAACTGGTCGAGACGCTCAGGGACCGTGTGCGGCTGCAGGGCTTTGCGAGCGGCGAGTCGCCGCGAGACTTTCTCAAGCAATCCGCCAACGAACACTTCAAGCTGCTCGACTATATCTCGAAGCAGGACCGCAGCGGCGCCGAAGCGACCATCCGACGGCACCTCGAAAGGTCGCGCGACGTATGGGGCGGCCGGCACAACGCCGCGCAGGCGGCAACCGTCGGAATTCTCGACGACTCGTCCTGACCGCGACGGCCCCCTCACCTTCATTCGTCTGCAAAGCGATGCATCTCTCCCGCCTTCACCGGCGATCGCATTGCCATGCAAGCGGTGCCCGCGGTCAACCCATCTCCAGATTTTACAACAATGAGGACCGCCATGAGACTGAAAGACAAGATCGCAATCGTGACGGGCGGCGGCTCCGGCTTCGGCGAAGGCATCGTCCGTAAATTCGTCGCCGAAGGCGCCCGCGTCGTCGTGGCCGATCGCGATCAGGTGGCGGCCGAGTGCGTAGCCGGCTTGTTCGACGGCAAGGCGATTGCGTCCGTTGCGGATATCTCCGCCGAATCCGGCTTCGCTTCAGTCGTGCAAAAGGCCCAGCGGGAATTCGGCGGGCTCCACATCCTCGTCAACAATGCCGGCGTCGGTCACACACCGCAACCGCTCGAAACGGTGACGGACGAGATGTTCGACCGGATCGCCGGCGTCAACATGAAGTCGATCTACTACGGTGCAAAGATCATCGTGCCGCACTTCAAGCAGCAGAAATCCGGCGTGGTGCTCAATGTCGCCTCCACCGGCGGCGTCAGCCCGCGACCGAACCTGACCTGGTACAATGCCTCGAAAGGCTGGGTCATCACGGCGACGCGCGCGATGGCCGTCGAGCTCGCCCCGTTCGGCATCCGCGTCAACGCCATCAATCCCGTCGCCGGCGAAACGCCGCTCCTGAAGACCTTCATGGGTCAGGACACGCCGGAGATCCGCGCCAAATTCCTGTCGACGATTCCGCTCGGCCGCTTCTCCACGCCTGAAGACATGGGCAACGCGGCCGCTTTCCTTTGCTCGGACGAAGCAAGCATGATCACGGGCGTCGCCATGGAAGTCGACGGCGGCCGCTGTATCTGACGCAAGCAAATGCCGGCGGTGCGATCACCGCCGGCACTCGCTGCCGTCAGCCGTGATAGATTGAAATCGTCTTGGTCGTTGCAAAGCCGTAAAGGGCTTCAAAGCCCTTCTCGCGGCCGTGACCAGAACGCTTGACGCCACCGAACGGCAGCTCGATGCCGCCGCCGGCGCCGTAGTTGTTGACGAAGACCTGGCCTGACTGAATCCCGCGCGCGAGGCGGAATTGCCGCGCGCCGTCCCGGGTCCAGATTCCGCAGACAAGGCCAAAGGGCGTACCGTTCGCCAGTTCGAGCGCGTGCTGCTCGCTGTCGAAGGGCATGATCACCTGGACCGGACCGAAGATCTCTTCCTGCACGAGGCGGTGGCTGGGCGAAACGTCGCGGATCAGCGTCGGCTTGACATAGGCGCCACCCGCCGGCGCATCCGGCACGATCGTGCCCTGCGCGGCGAGACGCGCGCCGTCACGCTCGGCAAGGCCGATATAGCCGTCGACGATGTCCTTCTGGCGGCGCGAAACCACGGGACCGACATCGAGATCCGACAGCGCCGGTCCCACCTTCAGCTTTCGGTACGCATCGGTCATGCGTGCCGCAACCTCTTCGTAGACCGACTTCTCGACCAGGATCCGCGACGATGCGGAGCAGGTCTGGCCCGCGTTCTGAATGCCCGCCATCACCAGGAACGGCAAAGCCCGATCGAGATCGGCATCGGCAAACACCAGTTGCGGCGACTTGCCGCCAAGCTCCAGCGTCACCGGCACCGCATTGCGCGCCGCGGCGGCCTGCACCAGCGCACCGGTCGCCACCGAACCCGTGAAGGAAATGTGATTGATGCCGGGATGGCCGGACAAGGCCGCGCCTGCCTCCTCACCGGTCCCCGTGACAAGGTTGAACGCACCGTGCGGCAACCCCGCCTCCTCCGCGATGCGGGCGAACTCGATCACCGTGAGGCAGGCTTCTTCCGCCGGCTTCACGACGGCGGCGTTGCCCATGGCAAGGGCTGCACCAAGGCTGCGTCCGATGATCTGCATCGGATAGTTCCAGGGAATGATATGGGCGGTCACGCCGTGAGGCTCATACAGCGTGATGGCCGTAAAGCCGGAACGATAAGGGATGGTGTCGCCGTGAACCTTGTCGGCTGCAGCACCATAGAATTCGAAGTAGCGCGCCAGCGCCTCGACATCGGCCCGCGCCTGCCTGAGTGGCTTGCCGACGTCACGCGCTTCGAGATCCGCCAGCAGATCGACGTTCTTCAGAACACCCTCGCTGATCCGGTGCAGGATACGGCCACGGTCGGTCGCCGACATGCGCCCCCAGTCACCGGCCAGCGCCGCTCGGGCCGCCCGCACCGCGCGATCGATGTCTTCGCTGCTGCTGCGGGCAATATCGGCAAGATGCGAACCGTCGGACGGATCCAGGATCTCGAGACGGCGTCCATCGGCGGCATCGACCCAGCGGCCGGCGATGTGGTTGCGGTAAGTCCGTTCAGATTTCGACAAGGTCCGCGCTCCAGAGTTTGATCCTGCTGCAAGTCCTGCAAGACGCTTCTATCAAGTTTGTTTCCACCAAATTCGCTTTCGCGTCCATCAGAAATGCAGGCCCTTCAGAAATGCAAGCCTTTCAGAAATGCAAGCCTTTCAGAAATGCAAGCCTTGCCCCAACGCGCCAAGCGCAGCCTCGTGGATCGCTTCGCTCCGCGTCGGATGGGCGCCGATGGTGCCGGCAATGTCCTCGAGCACCGCCCCCATTTCGATGGCAAGTGTCAGCGACGACGTCAGTTCCGAGACTCCCGCCCCGACCGCCTGCGCCCCCAGCACGAGGTGATCGCTGGCGCGCGCGACGATCCGCACGAATCCCTCTTCATCCATCTGCGTCAGGGCCCGGCCATTCGCAGCGAAGGGAAACATCGCGACCTTGATCTCGTAACCGTCCGCCTTGCCGTCTGCCGTGGCCTCTTCCGGCGTGCGTCCGACCGAGATCACTTCCGGATCGGTGAAGCAGACCGAAGGAATGGCCCTGGCATCGAAGGAGCGGCGATGTCCGGCCATGATCTCCGCCACCATCGCGCCCTGCGCCATGGCGCGATGCGCCAGCATCGGCTCTCCGGTGAGGTCGCCGATCGCCCAGACATTCGACATCGATGTCTCGGAGCGATCATTGATCGCAACGAATTTTCCGTCCATCGCGAGATCCAGCCGTTCCAGGCCGAAGCCCTCGGTGCAAGGCCTGCGCCCGACCGCAACCAGTATCTTGTCCGCCGGCAGTTCGCGCGGGCCCTGCCCACGCTGCTCGATCAACAGGCTTTCGCCATCGCGCGTCAGCCCCTGAGCGTATGCCGAGGTGACGACACTGACCCTTAGCTCCTCGAGCCGCCTCACCACAGGTCGCGTCAATGCCGCGTCCCATCTCGGCAGAATCCGCTCGTCGGCCTCGACGACCGTTACGTCAGATCCGAGCTTTGCAAAGGCAATGCCGAGCTCAAGGCCGATATAGCCGGCGCCGACAACAACGAGCTTGCGCGGCCTCTCCGGCAGCGAGAGCAGATCGGTCGACGAGATGACATTGCCGCCGAACGGCAGCGTGGGCACCGCCTGCGGCACCGAACCTGTTGCGAGAACAAGATGCCTGGCGCGAACACGTATCGTCGCATCGGCCGTCTCGACCTTGACGGTCTTGCCATCCAGTATTTCGGCCATGCCTGAGATTACCGATACACCGCTTCTCTTCAGAAGCCCGGCAACCCCGCCTGTCAGGCGATTCACGATCGCGTCCTTCCACGCGACGGTCCGCCCGAAATCGAGCCTCGCCTCCCCCACACTCAGGCCAAACGGCGTGGTTTCACGTTGCCTATTGACGACGTGGAACGCATCCGCGGCGTGGATCAGCGCCTTGGAGGGAATGCAGCCGACGTTCAGACAGGTCCCGCCCAGAGCGGCACGCTCGATCAGCACGGTTCGCAATCCCAGTTGCCCGGCACGAATGGCGGCGACATAGCCGCCGGGCCCGCCGCCGATGATCACGACCTCCGCGGAGCTCTCATGCATGTCAGTTTCCAACCAAAAGCAGCGCCGGCGCCTCGAGCAACTCTTTCATGCGCCGGATGAATTGCGCGGCCTCGAAGCCATCGATGATGCGGTGATCGAATGACGACGACAGGTTCATCATCATGCGCGGAACGAATTGGCCTTCGCGCCACACGGGACGGATCATCATTCTGTTGACGCCGATGATCGCGAGCTCCGGTCGATTGATCACGGGCGTCGTTGCGATCCCGCCGAGATCGCCGAGACTGGTGATGGTGACGGTCGAACCGCCCAGCTCCTCGCGCTTCGCACTGCCATCGCGCGCCGCCGTCGCGAGCCGCCTGATCTCGTCCGCGCAGCTCCAGAGATCGCGCGTCTCGGCATGGAAGAGCACGGGCACCATCAGGCCGGATGGCGTCTGTGTGGCGATGCCGACATGAACTGCACCGTGGCGGCTGACGACCTCCTGGTCGTCGTCATAGGTTCCGTTCACCTGCGGAAAATCGCGCAGCGCGAGGACAAGCGACGCGACGACAAACGGCAAGACGGTCAACTTCGGGCGGCTGTCGGCAAACCGCGTGTTGAGCTGCTTGCGGCATTCCTCGAGCGCCGTGACGTCGATCTCCTCGATGTAGGAAAAATGCGCCACACGCCGGGTCGAGGCCGCCATCCTCTCGGCGATCTTGCGACGCAGACCAACGACCTTGATCTGCTCGACAGCATCATTACGCTGCACGATCCGGGGGCCACCAACGCCCTTCGATTGGCGAACATAGTCAGTAAGATCATCACGCGTGATCCGGCCCGCAGGGCCCGAGCCCGAAACCAGGCGGAGATCAATCCCCGACTCACGCGCCCGCGCTCTCACAGCGGGCGACGCAATCGGACGCAACAGCGCCGGCGGTGCGCTGGCGCTAGCCGTAGCGTCGCGCCGATCCGCTGCAGTCGGTTGCGTCACGTCCGGGGCAACCGGGTTCGGTTCCGAACCGGCGCCAACGACGATGCGCGCGACAGCGTCGTGCCCATTTGCGACGCCCTCATCGTCGGCGCCAAACCTGATTCCGACCAGCGCACTGCCGACAGCCAGACGCGCGCCCAGTTCTCCGCCGAGCTTGACGACCACGCCAGCCCTTGGCGACGGAATCTCGACCGTCGCCTTGTCAGTCATCACAGCGGCCAGGATCTGGTCCTCCTTGACCGCCTCGCCGACGGCCACATGCCATTCGACGATTTCCGCCTCGGCAACGCCCTCTCCGACATCGGGCAGCTTGACCAGCTCGACCGGCATCTCAATTCTCCATCAGCCGGATCAGCGCGCGGCCGACGCGATCCGGGCCCGGGAAGTAGTCCCACTCCTGCGCATGCGGATAAGGCGTGTCCCAGCCTGTGACCCGCACGACCGGCGCCTCGAGATGATAGAAGCATTTTTCCTGGATCAATGCGGACAGCTCGGCGCCAAAGCCCGACGTGCGGGTCGCTTCGTGCACGATCATGCAGCGGCCGGTCTTGATGACCGATCGCACGATGGTGTCGAGATCGAGCGGAACGAGCGACCTGAGATCGATGATTTCGGCATCGACACCAACCGCCCGACATGCCGCCTCGGCGACATGGACCATGGTGCCATAGGCCAGGATCGACACCTGCGTGCCTTCGCGGCGAACCACCGCTTCGCCGATCGGCACGGTGTAATACCCCTGCGGCGTTTCACTCAGCTCGTGCTTGGACCACGGCACGACCGGCCGATCGTGATGACCGTCGAACGGGCCGTTGTAGATTCGCTTCGGTTCGAGGAAGACCACCGGATCGTCGTCCTCGATCGCGGCGATGAGCAATCCCTTCGCGTCATGCGGGTTCGAGGGAATGACCGTCTTCAACCCCGCCACATGGGTGAACAGCGCCTCCGGGCTTTGGCTGTGGGTCTGCGCGCCGAAGATGCCGCCACCGCAGGGCATGCGCACCACGATCGGGGCGCTGAACTCGCCGGCCGAGCGAAAGCGCAAGCGCGCGGCTTCCGACACGATCTGGTCGTAGGCCGGATACATGTAGTCGGCGAACTGGATTTCAGCGACCGGCCTCAGGCCGTAGGCGCCCATGCCGACGGCGATGCCGACGATGCCGCTTTCGGAGATCGGCGTATCGAAGCAGCGCGATGATCCATATTTGCCCTGCAGGCCGTCGGTGCAACGAAACACGCCGCCGAAGCGACCGACGTCCTGGCCGAACGTCACGACACGGTCGTCCCGCGCCATCATCACGTCCATGGCATCGCGGATCGCCTCGATCATGGTCAAGGACGGCATGCTCAGAACCCAAGCTCCTGGCGCTGTTCGCGCAAGTGAGGCGGCATTGTCTTGTAGACGTCATCGAACATCGAGGCCGGGCTGCATTTCGAGCCCTCGACCAGCGTCCCGAAACCCTGCGCCTCCTTGGCCGCGACGGCGATCTCCTCCTCGAGTTCGGCCTTGAGCTGGACGTGACGCGCCTCGCTCCAGGCATCAATCCCGATCAAATGATCCTTCAGCCGCTCGACGGGATCGCCGAGTGGCCAGGCCGCCCGATCATTCGGCGGGCGATATTTCGACGGATCGTCCGAGGTCGAATGCGGTGCGGCCCGATAGGTCACCCACTCGATCAGCGTCGGCCCGAGATTGCGGCGGGCGCGTTCCACGGCCCAGCGCGCCGCCGCGTGAACCGCGAGATAATCGTTGCCATCGACGCGCAGGGCAGGAATTCCGTAGCCATGCGCGCGCGCCGCAAAGGTCGCCTGGGCGCCGCCGGCGACGGACTGCGCCGTCGAGATCGCCCATTGATTGTTGACCACGTTGAGGACCACGGGCGGGCGGTACACCGAGGCGAACACCAGCGCGGCGTGGAAGTCGTTTTCGGCGGTCGCACCTTCGCCGATCCAGGCTGCGGCCACGCGGCTGTCGCCCCGCATCGCCGACGCCATCGCCCAACCCACCGCCTGCACATACTGGGTGGCAAGATTGCCGGAGATCGAGAAGAAGCCGGCCTCGCGCGCCGAATAGAACACCGGGAGCTGACGGCCCTTCATGCGGTCCTTTTCGTTCGACAGCACCTGGCACATCAGGTCGACCAGCGACCAGTCCTGCGCGATCAGCAGCCCCTGCTGGCGATAGGTCGGGAAGTTCATGTCTCCCGCCTGCAACGCCGACTGGAAGCCGCAGGCGATCGCCTCCTCTCCGGTACACTGCATGTAGAAGGAGGTCTTGCGCTGCCGCTGCATCATGGTCATGCGGGCATCGTAAGCCCGCGTCTTCAGCATCGCGCGCAGGCCGGAGCGGAGCTGATTTACGGGACATGCCTCGGACCAAGGGCCGACCGCATGTCCGTCGGCATCGAGCACCCGGATCAGCTCGTAGGCGAGATCGCGGATCTCGCCCGCCTCGACATCGATCGCCGGGCGGCGAACCCGTCCCGCATCCGACAGCCGAAAGCCGCTGAAATCCGCCGTGCCGCCGAAACAAGGCTGCGGCTCGGGAACATGCAGGGTGAGAGGTTGAACGTTCATGCCACCGTATCCTCGGTTTCGACCGTTCGTCTGACGATTTCGACCGAACGGAGCGCGGGATGTCGTGCGAAGCGGGAGCAGAGGACCGAGGGATCGCGGTCCGGGCTTGCGTCGATGCCGAAGTCGATGGCCGCTCCGCCTTCCTCATCGACCAGCATCCGGAATTCGATCATCTGCAATCCGAAGCGCTGCACATCGTCCAGAAGCTGGGACGCCGCGGCAAGTGAGTCCGTGGCAACGGCCCTGAAGACGACGGACGAAGCGCGACAGGCGGCTGACGACATTGGCTGATCTCCTCGACAGGACTCTACTGCCGGGTCAACGGGTGATTTTCCCGATATTTTGTGGGATGGTCATGTTTTGCAGAAGAATCGTCTGCATATCCGGAGATATCTGATGAAATCGTCTTCCCGCGCGAAGCCGCGCACCAAGGCGGACCTCGACCTGGTCGATCGAAAGATCCTCTCGATCCTCCGCAACGAAGGACGGCTGACGATCAACGAATTATCCGATCGGGTCGGACTGTCGTCGTCGCCGTGCTGGTCGCGGGTCCGGCGCCTGGAGGAGATCGGCGCGATCAAGCACTATTCGGCGATCATCGACCACGTCGCCATCGGGCTGAAGGATATCGTCTTCATCGAAGTGACGCTGGACAAGCACGATGACAAGGTACTCGCCCGGTTCGGCGACGCCCTTGCAAAAATCCCGGAAGTGATCGAAGCCAATCTCGTCACCGGCGATTACGACTATCTGGTCAAGGTCGCGGTCGCCGACACCACGCATTACGAGCGCTTTCTCCGGGAGAAGCTTTACCGGATCCAGGGCATCCGGCACACCCGATCGACCTTTTCGCTGCGGACCCTGAAGCTCGTGACATCAGCCGATCCGCTGCTCATCAATGGGGGTATCTAATATTCACCGTACCAAAGCTATCGAAAAGCCTGGCGGGCGCACCGCGGCTCGCCCCCCCGGCGATGCGGACCAGGAAGAAGGCGACGACATTGGCGATCACCATCGCGACGAGGCCGCCCGCGCCGATCCGACCCAATGGGGAGAGAACAAAGTGATGACCCTTGTCGAGGCTGCCGCAGAATTTTTTCCGCACGGTCCGTTGACGTGATCAGCTCGCAGGTCCGAAGGGAGGACTTGGTGCTTTATCGTGTCCTCGGCGACATCGCGCCAGGTCCGTCTCCCTCGCGCGCGCCGATCGCCCTTCTTCCGGCTTCGAGCGGCTCAAGGTCATCACGAATCTGCCTTACCTGCTCCTGACGTCCTTGGCGTACGCCTCAAGATCGACGGGCATGGCTGATGTGCCTCAAATCATTGCGCATTTCATTGCGCACAAAAAACATCGAAACTATAAGTACTTGAAATAATGGTCGGAGTGGCAGGATTCGAACCTGCGACCCCTGCGTCCCGAACGCAGTGCTCTACCGGGCTGAGCCACACTCCGACAAGAGGCCGGCTTATAGCGTCGGGCTTGGCGCACCGCAAGCGGCCGAGTTGAGGAATTTTATCCCTGTGAAAACGGGTCTTGAAACGCTGATTTTACCGGCAGGCCACGCTGCCGCCGAAGCCGCCGCCCGGACGCTCGCGGCCGGAGGCCTGGTCGCGTTCCCGACCGAGACGGTCTATGGGCTAGGCGCGGACGCCGCCAACGCCACCGCGGTCGCTCATATCTACGCCGCCAAGGGCCGGCCGGCCTTCAATCCGCTGATCGCCCATGTCGCCGACATTGCCGCCGCGCAGGCCATCGGCCGGTTCGATGCACCGGCCCTGAAGCTTGCCGAGGCGTTCTGGCCGGGGCCGCTGACGCTGGTGGTGCCGAAGACGGGCGGCTGCCCGGTGGCGGATCTCGCCACGGCGGGCCTCGACACGGTCGCGATCCGCATCCCCGCCCACCCGGTGGCGCAGGCGATCCTGCGCGCCTTTGGCGGAGCGGTGGTGGCGCCGTCCGCAAACATCTCAGGTCACGTCTCGCCGACGCTGGCCGCCCATGTCGAGAGCGACCTTTCGGGGCGGATCGACCTGATCGTCGACGGCGGGCCTGTTACGGTCGGTGTCGAATCGACCATTGTCGGCTGCTTCGACGCACCGATCCTGCTCCGGCCCGGCGGGCTGTCGCGCGAGCGGATCGAGGCCGTGCTCGGCGCAGCCCTGGCGCGGCCGCCGGCGGAGGCCGAGAGCGACGACAGCCAGCCGCTGGCGCCCGGCATGCTGGCCTCGCATTACGCGCCGCGTGCCAGCGTGCGGCTCAATGCGCGCGACGTCGCGCCTGGCGAAGCGCTGCTGGCATTCGGCCCCGCGCGCCTGCCCGGCCTTGACGCCGCGTCAGCCGTCATGAATTTGTCGCCCACCGGTGATCTCGATGAAGCGGCCGCCAACCTGTTCGGCTATCTTCGCGCCCTCGATGCGAAGGGGTCGCGGACCATCGCGGTGATGACGATTCCCGAAGACGATTTGGGCGAAGCGATCAATGACCGGCTGCGCCGGGCTGCGGTTGCGCGATAAGAAGCGGAATGAGAGACGACGAGATGAACATCAACAAGCCCGCTACCCCTCCGCTTGCGCCCGAGCTGGTCGAACAATTCCGCAAGATCGTCGGCGACCGCCACGCGATCACCGATGCGGCCGACATCGAGGCCTACGTCGCCGAGGAGCGCAATCTGTTCCACGGCCGCTCGCCGCTGGTGCTGCGCCCGGGCTCGACTGCGGAGGTCTCGGCGATCTGCAAGCTCGCTTCCGATCACAGGATCGCGCTGGTGCCGCAGGGCGGCAATACCGGGCTCGTCGGCGGGCAGACGCCGCACAATGGCGAGGTCGTGGTGTCGCTGCGCCGGCTCGACAGGATCCGCGAGGTCGACACCGCCTCCAACACCATGACCTGCGAGGCCGGCGTGGTGCTGCAGATCGCGCAGCAGAAGGCGACGGACGTGGACCGGCTGTTTCCACTGTCGCTCGGCGCGGAAGGAAGCTGCACCATCGGCGGCAATCTCTCGACCAACGCCGGCGGCACCGCCGCGCTCGCCTATGGCGTCGCGCGCGAGATGGCGCTCGGGCTGGAGGTCGTGCTGGCCGACGGGCGCGTGCTCAACGTGCTGTCGAAGCTGAAGAAGGACAACACCGGCTACAATCTGCACAACCTCTTCATCGGCGCGGAAGGCACGCTCGGCATCATCACGGCGGCGACGCTCAAGCTGTTTCCGAAGCCGCGGGCCGTCGAGACCGCCTTCGTCGGGCTGAAGTCGCCGGCGGCGGCGCTCAAGCTGCTGACGATCGCGCAGGGTGAAGCTGCAAATGCGCTGACGAGCTTCGAGCTGCTCTCGGAGATGGCGGTCGACTTCTCGATCCGCCACGGCATCGACGTGCGCGATCCGCTCGAAGCGAAGCATCCCTGGTATGTGCTGATGGAATTGTCTTCGCCGGGCGACGATGCACGCACGCCCCTGGAAACGATCCTGACCCGCGCCATGGAAGACGAGATCGTCGACGACGCCGTGATCGCGGCCAACCTCACCCAGCGCGCCGGCTTCTGGAAGCTGCGCGACGAGATGTCGGCGGCGCAGAAGCCGGAGGGCGGCTCAATCAAGCATGACATCTCGGTGCCCGTCGCCGCCGTGCCCGCCTTCATCGACGAGGCCAATGCCGCCGTGGTCAAGCTGATCCCCGGCGCGCGACCGGTGCCGTTCGGCCATCTCGGCGACGGCAATTTGCACTACAATGTCAGCCAGCCGATCGGTGCCGACACCGCGGATTATCTGGCGCGCTGGCACGAGATGAACGCCGTGGTGTTCGAGATCGTGCTGCGCATGGGCGGCTCGATCTCGGCCGAGCACGGCATCGGCGTGCTCAAGCGCGACGAGCTGCCCGAGGTGAAGGACAAGACCGCGATCGAGCTGATGCGCGCCATCAAGGCGATGCTGGATCCGCAGGGAATCATGAATCCGGGGAAGGTGCTGTGAGCGTCTCACTTGCGATCGATGCGATTTCCGACGCCGACGTCGAGCCGGTCGTGGCGCTGTGGCAGCGCTGCGGCCTGACGCGGCCCTGGAACGACCCGCATGCCGACATCGCGCTGGCGCGGCGGCGCGACAATTCGACCGTGCTGATCGGCCGCGACGGCGGCGCGATCGTCGCCACTGTCATGGTCGGCCATGACGGCCATCGCGGCTGGGTCTATTACGTCGCCGTCGATCCCGATGGCCGCAAGCGCGGCCATGGCCGCGTCATCATGGCCGCGGCCGAGGACTGGCTGCGCGCGGCCGGCATCGCCAAGCTCCAGCTTCTGGTCCGCCGCGAGAATGCGCAGGCCAATGCGTTCTACCAGTCGCTCGGCTTCGAGGAATCCACGTCCGTGATGTTCCAGAAGTGGCTCGACGGCCGCGCTTCCACAACGTAGCTGGAAAACATCAATGACCATTTCCGATCGCGTCCGCATCAAGGACGTCCGCGTGCTCTCGAACAACTGGACCACGCTGAAGAACACCACGTTCGACTACCTGCGCGCCAGCGGCGAGTGGCAGACGCAGCACCGCGAGACCTATGAGCGCGACAACGCGGCCGCCGTGCTGCCGTATAATCGCGCGCGACGCACCGTGATCCTGGTGCGCCAGTTCCGCCTGCCGGCGTTCCTCCGCGGCTACGACGATCTGCTGATCGAGGCGGCCGCCGGCGTGCTGGACGACGCCTCCCCGGAGGTGCGCATCCGCGCCGAAGCCGAGGAGGAGACCGGCTATCGCCTGCACCACGTCCACAAGGTGTTCGAGGCCTTCATGAGTCCCGGCGCCGTGACCGAGAAGCTGCATTTCTTCGTCGCCGAATACGAGCCGGAGATGCGCGTCAGCGCCGGCGGCGGCCTCGAGCACGAGGGCGAGGACATCGAGGTGCTGGAGCTTTCCATCGACGAGGCCCTGGCGATGATCGCCGACGGCCGGATCATCGACGCCAAGGCGATCATGCTGCTGCAATATGCGGCGCTGCATATTTTCAGGTGAATTTGCAGGCTGCTTTCTTCCCTTCTCCCCTTGTGGGAGAAGGTGGCGCGAAGCGCCGGATGAGGGGTTCCGTCCGCGCGCATCGCAGCAGCTGAGTTCGCGGAAACAACCCCTCACCCGTCTCGCCGCTTCGCGGCGAGCCACCCTCTCCCACAAGGGGAGAGGGGAAGCCGCACCCTCCCATCTGCAATTCTGACCTGCGCCGCCCCTCCCCCGTTGAGCTCACCCCCGACTATCTCTAGTCTGGTCCCAACCAAGAACCAGGAGACGCGCCCCATGTCCGCTTCGCGCGACGACGAATTCGGCTTTGCGCCCGACCATGACTCTCCCGTCCCCTATATGCAGCGCACGCGCGACTATTACGCCGCGATCGGCTACACCACGCCGTATCGCTGGGCGCACCATGTCGAGGCGCCGTTCCAGCCGCTGAAGAAGCCGTTGGCCC
Organism: Bradyrhizobium sp. GW821-FHT12B03; assembly: GCF_058807535.1. NCBI lineage: Bacteria > Pseudomonadati > Pseudomonadota > Alphaproteobacteria > Hyphomicrobiales > Nitrobacteraceae > Bradyrhizobium > Bradyrhizobium sp. GW821-FHT12B03. The sequence continues at coordinate 17,613 of NZ_JBXAQU010000007.1, read as the reverse complement.
AATCGCGCGTGACGATCATCACCACGGCCGCGCCGTACGATCCCACCAAGGGCGACCAGGGGCCGGGCGCGGCGTATAATGGCGGCGCGAAGTTCTACCAGGTCTATGACGGCGACACCTCGAAAGCGCACGACCTTCGCATCTCCCACATCGGCTACGACCGCAAGCACACCACGGCCACCGACAACGGAACCTGGTTTCCGCTGCCGCAGCTCTTGAAGGCGTCTGCCGCGGGCCGGATCGGCGAGGTTGCCCCGCGCTTCTTCGGCGCGCCGACCAACCGCAGCCATCGCGTCACGCTGGACACCGACGCGCCGGAGATTCTGGCGCGCTGCCTTGCCGACAAGGTCGATGCCGCCGTGCTGGTGCCGAACTGCCCGGTCTGCCACCAGACCACCGCGCTGGTGGCGCGGCATCTGGAGCGGAACGGCATTCCGACCGTGATCATGGGCTGCGCCAAGGACATCATCGAGCACGCCGCCGTGCCGCGCTTCCTGTTTTCCGACTTCCCGCTCGGCAACTCCGCCGGCAAGCCGCACGACGTCACCTCGCAGGCGCAGACGCTGGAGCTCGCGCTCAAACTGCTGGAGACGGCGAGCGGCCCGCAGACGACGATGCAGTCGCCGCTGCGCTGGAGCGAGGACGCCTCCTGGAAGCTCGACTACAACAACGTCGCGCAGCTCTCAGCCGAAGAGCTGGCGCGCCGCCGCGCCGAATTCGACAAGCAGAAGGAGATCGCGCGCGGCAACCGCGCCGCCTGACGTCCTCCAGCAACAACAATCATCGGGGAGAGCGACGTGACGCGACCGTTCGAGGGCGTGAAGATCCTGGATTTCACGCAAGTGCTGGCCGGCCCCTATGCGAGCTACCAGCTCGCGCTGCTCGGGGCCGACGTCATCAAGGTGGAACGGCGCGAGGGCGAGGACATGCGCCGCACACCGCTCAGCCGCGAATGGGCCGAGCGCGGGCTGGCGCCGGCGTTCCAGGCCATCAACGGCAACAAGCGCAGCCTGACGCTCGATCTGCAAAAGCCAGACGCGATCGCGATCGTGAAGAAGCTCGCCGCGCAAGTCGACGTCGTCATGGAGAACTTTCGCCCGGGCGTGATGGACAAGCTCGGCATCGGCTATGAGGCGCTGTCGGCGATCAATCCAAAGCTGATCTATTGCGCGGTATCAGGCTTCGGCCAGACCGGCCCGGATCGCTTGCGGCCCGGTTATGACGGCAAGATGCAGGCGCTGTCGGGCATCATGGCCATCACCGGCCACCCCGAGACGGGCCCGACGCGCGCCGGCTTTGCGGTCTGCGACGTGCTGTCGGGCGCCACGGCGGCGTTCGGCGTGTCGAGCGCGCTGTATCAGCGCGACCGCACCGGCAAGGGGCAGTTCGTCGACGTCTCCATGCTGGAGGCGACGATGGCGTTCCTCTCGGGGCAGATCGCGGACTGGTCGGTCGCCGGCCATCGCCAGCAGCTGTCGGGCAACCAGGCGGTGAGCCGCAGGACCACCGCGAATTTGTTCAAATGCGGCGACGGTCACATCCTGCTCGCCGTCAACAACGAGAAGCAGTACCGCGCGCTGATGAGCGCGCTCGGCCGCGAGGACACGCTCTCCGATCCACGCTTCGCCGACTGGTTTTCCCGCAACGAGAACGAGCCGGCACTGCGCGCCATCATCGAGGCGGCGCTCGCGACAAGGCCGGCACGCGAATGGGAGACCATTCTGGAAGACGCGGGCGCGCCCTGTGCCAGCATCTGGAAGGTCGAGGAGGTGATCGATCATCCGCAGATTGCCGCGCGAGGCGCCATCCAGGAACTGGATACGCCTTACGGCCGCCTGCGCTTTGCCGGCAGCGGCTTCAAGCTCGCCCATGGCGGCGGCCGGCTGGACCGCATGGCGCCGGAGCTGGGAACGGATACGGATGCGGTGCTGGGTGAGCTCGGCTTCGATGCGGCGGAGATCGCGGGGCTGCGGGCAAGGGAAGTCGTGTAGAGTTGTCGCTACACATTCAGTGTCGACCCGGCGAAGGCCGGGACCCATAGCCACCGAATTGAGTTTGGCGAAGATTGCCCACGACCAGCTCGCACCACAACTGCTCCCTGGGGGTATGGGTCCCGGCCTTCGCCGGGACGACAGTGTGTTTTGTGGCTGCAGCTAAAACAACGAGCCCTGTCCATCATCTGACGACGCAGCAACCTTCCGCACCACTTTCTTCGGCTTCGACGCCTCCACGTCCGCCTCCATCTCCTCCGCGCTGATCGGCAACAGCAGCTGCTCGTCGTCATTGGCAACGCGGTTGACGCGGGTGGAAACGGGATGCCAGGCGAACTCGCCGATGCGCGGGGCGGTCATCAGCGGCAGGATCGCATCGATCTCGTCGCCCTTGATATCGAGCCAACGCTCGAAATCGCGCGGGCTGATGGTGACGGGCACGCGGTCATGCAAGCTCGCGAGGTCCTCGCCCGCCGCTGCCGTGACGATCGCGACCGTGTCGAGCTCCTCGCCGTTCGGCCCGACCCAGGTCTCGAACAATGCGGCAAAGCCGACCGGCCCGCCGTCGGCGCGATGGATGAAGAACGGCTGCTTGCGGCCATCCACCGCCTTCCACTCGTAATATCCGTCGGCCGGGATCAGACCGCGCCGCCGCCGAATCGCACGTTTGAACGCGGGCTTCTCCAGCACCGTCTCGGAGCGCGCGTTGATCAGCAACGTAAAGCCTTTGGGGTCCTTGACCCAGCCCGGCAGCAGCCCCCAGCGCATCAGCCGGAAATGGCGGGCGCCATTCTTGATCAGCACGACCGGAATCGGTTGCGTCGGCGCGACATTGTACCGGGGCGGGAAATTCGGCTGCTCGACATAGCCGAACAGTTGCCGCAAAGCCGCGGGGGCCGAAGTTATGACGAAGCGTCCACACATCCTGGGGCGTCTATATAGGGTCCGTTCAGGTCCTTTTAACCCCGAACGTTAACACTGCGGCGGATGAGCTCAATGGCCTCCCAACCCGCGCGGGCGCATGTACAGACGGGCCCCGAGGCTGCGGCCTGGGCCGAACGGCTGCGCGTGGCCAACATCAACCCGCGGACCGGGCTTGCCACTGACTATCTCAACCATTTCAATGAAGCCGTGATGCTGCTCGAAATGGTCCCGGACATGCCGGAATGCGCCGAAGACTTTCTGACCTGGTCGCCGCTGTCCTATGCCGAGCATTTCACCGCGTCCAATTTCAAGGCACGGGATCTGGCCATCGAGGCCTATGAGAAGGCCGATCCCAATTTGCGCGCCCAGTTCGACCATATCACCGACACGATGACCTCGATCCTGACCGCGGTCGGCTCGGCCATGCGCGAGGTCGAGAAGGACACGACCCGCGTCCGCCTCGCCGAACAGGCCACACTCTGGGTCAAGCCGCTGATCGCGGCCTGCGGCGGCATCATCAATGGCGGCGCGGAAGCCGACGTCGACACCATCATGGCGAACTAGAACCAGGTCCTTTACGAAAATGTCCGCGGTCGTCCAGCCCAGCCATCCCCAGCTTGCGGTCAGTGCCGCGATTTTCCGCGACGGCAAGGTGCTCCTGACCCGCCGCGCCCGCTCCCCCGCCAAGGGCTTTTATTCGCTGCCGGGCGGCCGGGTCGAGTTCGGCGAATCGCTGCACCAGGCCCTGGGCCGCGAGGTGGACGAGGAAACCGGGCTCACGATCGCGATCATCGGCCTGGCCGGCTGGCGCGAGGTGCTGCCGGCCACGCCCGGCGCCGGCCATTACCTGATCATGTCCTTTGCCGCCCGCTGGGTGGCCAAGGAACCGGCCCTGAACGACGAGCTCGACGACTATCGCTGGATCTCCCCGGACGCCCTGGGGAGCCTGGACGGCCTCAAGCTGACCGGGGGGCTGGAGGAGGTCATCCAGTCCGCAGCGCGGCTGATCGGCCCCTGACCACCCGCCTTGCGTCACCAGCCCCGAGGGGGCATACACCCCGCCGATGTCCACGCGATTTCTGGCCATTTTTGCCCTGATCCTCGCCTGCGCTTCCGTGCCCACGAGGGCCCAGGACGTGGCGGCGCCGTTTGACGCCGATTTGCAGCGGCTGGCCGAGATCCTCGGCGGCCTGCACTATCTGCGCGGCATCTGCGGGGCGAACGAGGGCAACAAATGGCGCAGCGAGATGCAGGCGCTGATCGATGCCGAAACCCCCTCGGGCGAACGCCGCACCCGCATGATCGCCGGCTTCAACCGCGGCTATAACGGTTTCCAGCAGACCTATCGGAGCTGCACCCCGGCTGCCACCGTCGCGATCCGCCGCTACATCGAGGAAGGCTCGAAGATCTCGCGGGATCTCACGGCGCGTTACGCGAACTGAACTCTCTCCGTCATTCCGGGGCGCGACGAAGGTGCGAGCCCGGGAATGACAGCGAAGGTCGACGTGAACGCGCGATTGGAACCCTGTCATCGTCTTTGTTCACAGCCATTAACCGTTCTTAAAGATGTGGCCTAGCGGTCGTTAACGTGCGTGCTACACCTCTCGCACAGCGCATCGCCGTGGATCGCGCCCCAGCCCTGATCGAGTTTCATGAGCCAGCCGATTTCCTACGCCCCCGCCCGCGCGCCGCTGCCCGATCACGAGCAGAAACAGGCCGCACTGAGCTATCTCAACGAGGCCTGGGCCGAAGCGCGCCATGACGGCGTCGACGGCGACTGCCTGGCGCAGGCGAGCCTGTTTGCGGCCTTCGCCGAGCTCGTCGGCACCTATGGCGAGGACGCGGTCGCGAAGTTCGTCGAGGGCTTTCCGGGCCGGATCCGCAACGGCGAATTCTCGGTCACGCTCGCGCGGCAGTGAGCCCTCACGAAAATGACCCCGCCACACGGGCGGGGCCAGTCAACGGATGAATGACTTGGCGAAAGGCTTCGCGAAGTCTGCCGCGCTTATCGCACGGAAGCCGCTTTCGGCGGACAAGCATTAGTCTCGCGGCGCCCGGGAGAAGTTCCCGCCGCGATCTGGAAGGCGCGCCCCCTGACAGCTCGACCTGAGCGTCGCCTTCATGCTGGATTGACTTCGACCATCGTGGATCCAGCGCATCCGACGATGCATGCTTCCTCTGGCTGAACCAATTTTCACACGCTACCATCAGATCATTCATCGATTACTTTTCGACGGGCTGATCCATGACCAAGCGCCTGTTTTTGTCCTATTCCTCGAAAGACAAGACGCGGGCTATCGCTCTTGAGCGCAGCCTGGAGGCCCTGAAGCTGCCGGTATCGCGAGATGAGCGCAGCATCAGCCCGGGCGCGAAGTGGTTCGACGCCATCGAAGATGGCATTCGCGCTTCGCGTGGTGTCGTTGTTCTCGTCACCAAAGCCAGCAGACGTTCGGAATGGGTCACTTACGAATATTCACTTGCGAGAGGGGCCGGCATCCCGGTGATTGCAATCCTCGCGGACGGCACGGCAATTCCGGCCCCGCTACAACCGTTTCAGGCCGTGAAGCACGAAGATCCCGACAAGGTCGCCAAGAAGATCAAGAAGGCACTTGAAGACCAATCGCGCGCCATCGGACGAGCCCGCGCATCATCTGCCCCCGTGCTCATGGCCAAATTTCAGGAGGAGAATGGGGAGCCCATCCGTGCGACCAAGGGCAAAACACCTGAGCTCTGTATGGAGATGTGGTTGGAGCAGGTCCCCAAAGAAACGGAAAGCGTCGCGTTCGAGATTCCGGATAAGGGGGTCAAGGATAACAAATGGACGGCAAAGCGCGCATCGAACCGACCCACCGCACGGGATAGAGCGTTTCTGTGCGATGACATCCAACTCTATGGCGACGTCGACATATGGGCCAGCGGAAAAGGCAACGGCCGAGGAAAATGGTCCGGCTCCTGGCGTCTCTACGAGGCCTTGATGCACTACTATCGCAGCCGTTCGTATAGTCGCGGTATTCACGCGGCACTCAAGCAGATCCGGCAGAACTAGGACGATGCGGAAACGCGCCGAGCGATCTTCCCAGAGATCGCGCGCGTCAGCGCGCGGGAGTCGTAGAGCCCGCCCCTATCCCGTCTCGATCGGCAGCGCCGGATCCCTCGCCCACTCGCCCATCGAGGCGTCGTAGAGCGTCAGCCTGTCGTAGCCGAGCTGGGTCAGCAGCAGCAGGTCGATCGTCGCCGAGATGCCGCCGCCGCAATACAGGATCACATTCTTGTCGCGCGTGACGCCTTGCGCGGTGAATTTTGCTTCGGCATCCGCAAGGCTCGTCAGCGTCTTGTCGGCATTCACGAGCGTTGCGGCTGATACGTTGACGCTGCCGGGAACGCGGCCGGGCCGGCCGTAGCGGCTCGGCTCGAGGCCGCGATGAAACTGCGGCCCGAGCGCATTGACGATGATCGTCGAGGGATCGCCGATCCGCGCCATCACGGCGGTCTTGTCGACGAAGAAGCCCGCGCGCGGCGTGGCCTTGAAGGTCGTGGCCGGATAGCCTTTCGGCGCGCCCGTCTCGACCGGCCGTCCCTCTTGCTTCCATTTGTCGAAGCCGCCGTCGAGCACCCGCGCATCGACGCCGAGCGAACGCAGCATCCACCAGAACCGCGTCGACCACATCATCGTGCCGATGCTGTAGAGCACGATGGTCTTGGATGCGTCGGCGCCGTGGCGGCCGAAGGCGGCTTCGAGTTGCGCCACGCCGGGCATCATGAAGAACTGCTGTGCGGAGGTATCCGAGAACTCGCCCTGCAAATCGAGGAAATCGGCGCCGGGGATGTGGCCCGCCGCGAACGTCTTGTCGCCCGGCACCGCGCGATACGGCACGTCGCTGCCCGGCGGCACCGGCTCGTTGTAGGTCGTGCAGTCGTAGAGACGGAGGTTGGGATCGCCGAGCATGGCGGCGAGTTGCGCAGTGGTGATAAGGGCTTCTGGCGTAGTCATTGTGCGCTCCCATGTCTCCCCAATGTCGTCCTGGCGAAAGCCGGGACCCATAACCCCAGGGAGAAGTTAGGCGGAGGCTAGTCGTTCGGTACTGCAACTTTCCGCAACCGAGACACCTCGCGGTATGGGTCCCGGCCTTCGCCGGGACGACATCGAGTATTGCTGCGCGCTTGTGCTGCCTAACTGCAAATTACTTACTGCTTCAGCGTCTCCAGAAACCGCACCGGCTCGCCCTGCGATGGCGTCACGAGCTCGCCCTGCCACATCACGCGGCGGCCGCGGATGAAGGTGCCGACGGGCCAGCCGGTGACGCGGACGCCGTCGTAGGGCGTCCAGCCGGCCTTGGACGCGACCCATTTGTTGGTGATGGTCTCGCTGCGCTTCAAGTCGACGACCGTGAAGTCGGCATCGTAGCCCGCGGCGATGCGGCCCTTGCAGGCCATGTTGTAGAGACGCGCGGGGCCGGCGCTGGTGAGATCGACGAAACGTGCCAGCGACAACCGGCCGGCGTTGACGTGGTCGAGCATCAGCGGCACCAGCGTCTGCACGCCGGTCATCCCGGAGGGCGAGGCCGGATAGGTCTTCTGCTTCTCCTCCAGCGTATGCGGGGCATGGTCGGACCCGAGCACGTCGATGATGCCCTGCTCGATGCCGCGCCAGATGCCGGCGCGGTGGTCGGCGCCGCGTACCGGCGGGTTCATCTGCGCCAGCGTGCCGAGCCGTTCGTAGCATTCGGGCGCGACCAGCGTGAGATGATGCGGCGTCGCCTCGCAGGAGGCGACATCCTTGTGGTCGCGCAAGAACTCGATCTCTTCCTTGGTCGAGATGTGCAGCACATGGATGCGCTTGCCGGTCTCATGCGCGAGCTTGACCAGCCGCTGCGTCGCCATCAGCGCCGCGGTCTCGTCGCGCCACACCGGATGCGAGCGCGGATCGCCCTCGATGCGCAGCGGCTTGCGCTCGTTGAGGCGGTATTCGTCCTCGGCGTGGAACGCGGCGCGGCGGCGGATCACCTGGAAGATGCGGCGCAGGCTTTCGTCATCCTCCACCAGGAGGGCGCCGGTCGAAGAGCCGATGAACACCTTGACGCCGGCGCAGCCCGGCGCGCGCTCGAGCACCGGCAGGTCCTGCACGTTCTCGCGGGTGCCGCCGATGAAGAAGGCAAAGTCGCAATGCATGCGGTGATGGGCGCGCTTCACCTTGTCGGTGAAGGTGGCCTCCGTCACGGTGAGCGGCGATGTGTTCGGCATCTCGAACACGGCGGTGACGCCGCCCATCACGGCGCTGCGCGAGCCGGTCTCGAGGTCTTCCTTCTGCTCCAGCCCCGGCTCACGGAAATGCACCTGCGTGTCCATCACGCCGGGCAGGATGTGGAGGCCCTTGCAGTCGATCACCTCGGCAGCGGAAGCCTGCGACAGCGGGCCCAGTTCGGCGATGCGGCCGCCCGCGATGCCGATATCGCGAACGCCCTCGCCGTCCTGGTTGACGACGGTGCCGCCTTTGAGGATCACATCGAAACGCTGGGTCATGGCTGGAGGCCTCTCTCGTCCCCAAGCGCAGGGCTCGAGGTCTTGTCGTTTAATCCCCGCGGGCTTACGTTCCGGAGCAACATGTCGCAAGAGATTTTCGCATGAAATCAGCGTTTCTTCCCGACCGGAGCGTGGTCAAGGTCGCGGGCGAGGATGCGCGCAACTTCCTCAACGGCCTCGTCACGACCGACCTCGACAGGCTCAAGCCGGGCCTGGGGCGATTCGGCGCGCTGCTGACACCGCAGGGCAAGATCATCGTCGATTTCCTGATCACGGAGGTGCCGGCCGGCCATGGCGGCGGGTTCCTGATCGATTGCCCGAAAGCGCTGGCCGATGGCCTCGCCACCAAGCTGAAATTCTACAAGCTGCGCGCCAAGGTTACGGTGGAAAACCTCGATCTCGGCGTGCTCGCCGCCTGGGACGGCCAGCTTGCGGCGCAACCGGACCTTGCCTTCGCTGATCCGCGCCATGGCGAACTCGGCTATCGCATCCTGATCCCCGAAGATCTCAAGCAGAAGCTGTCCGATCTCATCGGCGCCGAGCTGGTCGATGCCGCCGAATATGAGGCCCACCGCATCGCGCTCGGCGTGCCGCGCGGCGGGCTCGATTTCATGTACAGCGACGCATTCCCGCACGAGACCAACATGGATCGCTTCGCCGGCGTCGACTTCGACAAAGGCTGCTATGTCGGCCAGGAGGTCGTCTCGCGGATGCAACATCGCGGCACCGCGCGCACCCGCAGCGTGAAGGTGCTGCTCGACGACCTCTCGCCGGAAGCCGGCGTCAGTGTCATGGCCGGCGACAAGTCCGTCGGCACGATGGGCTCGTCGGCGAAAGGAAAGGGCATCGCGCTGGTGCGTATCGATCGTGTCGCCGACGCGCTCGATGCCGGCCAGCCGCTCACCGCCGGTGGGCTTGCACTGACGCTTGCGGAACCCGAGGTCGTGCGCATTCCAACGAAGCAACCCATCGCATGAGCCGTGCCCCTCGCCTGCATCCCGACGGAAAGACGCGCTGCCCCTGGCCTGGCGAGGATCCGCTCTATGTCGCCTATCACGACACCGAATGGGGCGTGCCGGAATATGACGACCGCGCGCTCTACGAGAAGCTGATCCTCGACGGTTTCCAGGCCGGCCTGTCCTGGATCACGATCCTGCGCAAGCGCGACAATTTCCGCAAAGCCTTCGACGATTTCCAGCCGGAGAAGATCGCGCGCTACACGGAAAAGAAAGTTCACGCGCTGATGAACGACGCCGGCATCGTGCGCAACCGCGCCAAGATCGACGGCGCGATCCTGAGCGCGAAGTCCTATCTCGACATCATGGAGAAGGGCCCGGGCTTCTCAAAACTGCTGTGGGACTTCATGGGCGGGAAGCCCAAGGTCAACAATTTCAAGACCACCGCCAGCGTGCCGGCCTCGACGCCGCTGTCGGTGCAGATCTCCAAGGACCTGTCCTCGCGCGGCTTCAAGTTCGTCGGCCCGACCATCGTCTATGCCTTCATGCAGGCGACCGGCATGGTCAACGACCATCTCGTCGACTGCCATTGCCACGCGAGCTGCGGCAAGACGCAGCGCAAAGCGCGCCTCAAGCTCAAATGAGCGCAAAGAAGACCGCGCGTGGCGCGGAATCCCGCGCCTGGCAGCGCATGCTGTCGGGCCGGCGGCTCGATCTGCTCGACCCCTCTCCGCTCGATATCGAGATCGCCGACATCGCGCATGGGCTGGCGCGTGTGGCGCGCTGGAACGGGCAGACCACAGGTGCGCACATCTTCTCGGTCGCGCAGCACACGCTGCTGGTGGAGACCGTGATGCGGCACGAGGCGCCGCGCGTCGACCAGCGCGTGCGGCTCGCAGCGCTGCTGCACGATGCGCCCGAATATGTGATCGGCGACATGATCTCGCCGTTCAAGGCCGTGCTCGACGGCCATTACAAGGCGGTCGAGAAGCGCCTGCTCGGTGCCATCCACATCCGCTTCGGCCTGCCGCCGGTGCTGCCGGACGAGATCACACTGGCCATCAAGGCCGCCGATCGCGGCGCGGCGTACCTCGAGGCCACCGAGCTCGCCGGCTTCAGCGATGCCGAGGCCAAGCGCCTGTTCGGCCGGGATCCCGGCCTCTCCGACAGCGTCCGGCGCGATTATCTGACGCCCTGGACGGCGGCGCGGGCGGAGAAGCAGTTTTTGGAGCGGTTTGGCGTGGTGTTTGCGTAGCCTACCGGTCCTTGACAGGAAGCAGGTATCAGCATGACCGACTACGCTGACTATGAGCCGATCCTTGCGGTCATTGAGCATGGAATCGATGTGGCTCGCCGCAACCCGAAGCCGGGGCAGCCTGTTGCGGCCGACGATTACATGGCTTGGTGCGTTCTCCAGGAACTTCGTCGAGCCGGCTGGAGCGTCGTCCGAACTTCAAGCTGAGCCATTGCCACGGCGCGTTGCGCCTTTGCCCACCCTACGGCGGCGGCTATACTGACCAAAAAGGTCCCCCATGATCCACGTCTGTTCCCTCGCCGCCCTTCCCGAAACCGTCCGCCTGACCGGGGCCAGCCATGTGCTGACCGTGATGGCCAATGTCGATCAGGTGGTGCGGCCGGTGTCGGTGTTGCCGGCCAATCATCTCAAGGTGTCGATGGACGACATCACCGAGGAGATGGACGGCTTCACCGCGCCATCCGAGGCTCATATCGACCAGGTGCTGAATTTCGTGCGCGGCTGGGACCGCAGCGCGCCGCTGGTGGTGCATTGCTATGCCGGCATCAGCCGCTCCACCGCGAGCGCGTTCGCCGCCGCCTGCGCCCTCAATCCGCATCGCGACGAGATCGAGATCGCGAAGAAGATCCGCGCCGCCTCGCCGATCGCTTCCCCGAACCGGCGCATCGTCGGCCTCGCCGACCGCGCGCTGGGGCGCGAGGGCCGCATGCTGCGCGCGCTCGACGAGATGGGTCCGGGCGCGATGATGGTCGAGGGTCGCCCCTTCGTGATCGAGCTCGAATGACACCCACGACATCGCCCGCATGAGCGACAAGCTGCTGACGCCGATCGAAATCGGCCTGACTGCCGCGATCGTCGCGATCGAGGACCATGAGCCGCTGATCCTCACCGCACGCGGCAGTGACGGGCTGGCCGGCCTGCCGTTCGGCCCGTTCGACGCGCTGAGCCATCGCACCTTCGAGATCGGCCTGCGCGCCTGGGTCGAGGAACAGGCGGGACTGCGGCTCGGCTATGTCGAGCAGCTCTACACGTTCGGCGATCGCGGCCGCCATGCCGAGGCCGGCGACACCGGCGCGCATATGGTGTCGATCGGCTATCTCGCACTGACACGCGCCGTCGACGGCGAGCTCGCGGCAACCGGCGCGAGCTTCGAGCCGTGGTATCGCTTCCTGCCCTGGGAAGACTGGCGCGAGGCGCCGCCCGCGATCATCGCCCGCGATATCATTCCGGCGCTGACCGATTGGGCCGAGCAGGAGACGCCTGAGACGACCCGCGCGCTGCCGCGCCGGGATCGCGTGCGGTTCTATTTCGGCCTCGACGGTGCGCCCTGGGACGAGGAGCGCGTGCTCGACCGCTACGAGCTGCTCTATGAGGCCGGGCTGATCGAGGAGGCGCGGCGCGACGGCCGTCCTGCGGCATTAGCGCGCAACACGCTTCCCGCGCTCGGCACCTCCATGCGGTTCGATCATCGCCGGATACTCGCCACCGCGATCGCGCGGCTGCGCGCAAAACTGAAGTATCGTCCTGTGGTGTTTGAACTTTTGCCCGCGGAGTTCACACTCACTGAGTTGCAGCACACGGTGGAGGCGATCTCCGGCCGGCACCTGCACAAACAGAATTTCCGCCGCCTGGTCGAAATGGAAGCTCTGGTCGAACCGACCGGGGTGATGTCGACACAGACCGGCGGACGGCCGGCGGCGCTCTACCGCTTCCGCCGCGACGTGCTCCAGGAGCGGCCCGCACCGGGCTTGCGCATGCGCTCCCGGCGCTAGACCCAAGATTTGCGCGATCGGCCCCTGCCCGCCGGTTGCCTGGAGGCTTCATGTTCGACGGCCCGTTTGACGTCTTTGCGCTGATCATTGCGGTCATCGCCTTCATAATCGCCATCAAGGCGTCCAGCCAGGCGGCCGAGCTGCGCCGCCAGCTAGCCTCGCTCGAAGAGATGTTTTCAGCGCAGCGGCGCGTGCAGCCACCACCGCTGATGCCCGCGCAAGTGCAGGCTGAAGCGCCCGCAACAACCGCCGTCGAACCGCCGCCGCTCGCACCCGAAGCCGCACCAGCGCCGCCTCCGCCCGTCACCGAAGAGATCTCGCCGCCGCCGCTCGAAGCGAGTCCCGGGACCAGCGCACCGCCGCCGGTACCGGCTGCGGCGCCCGGCTTCGAAGAGCGCCTCGGCACCCGCTGGGTGGTGTGGATCGGCGGCCTTGCGCTCGCGCTCGGCGGCTTCTTCATGGTGCGCTATTCGATCGAGGCCGGCCTCCTCGGCCCCGGCGTGCGCGTGTTCCTCGGCGGGCTTTTCGCACTGGCTCTCCTGGCTGCCGGCGAATGGTCGCGACGCAAGGAGAGCATCTCCAACATCGCGGCGCTGCCGATCGCCAACATTCCCGCGATCCTCACCGCGGCCGGCACGGCGGTGGCGTTCGCGACCATCTATGCGGCCTATGCGCTCTACGGCTTCCTCGTGCCTGCGACCGCCTTCGTGCTGCTCGGTCTCGTCGCGCTCGGCACGCTGGCCGCAGCGCTGCTGCACGGGCCCGCGCTTGCCGGTCTCGGCGTGGTCGGCGCGTTCGTGACGCCGGTCCTCGTCTCCAGCGGCAAGCCGGACTATTGGGCGCTCTACATTTATCTGGCGATCGTCACCGCCGCGAGCTTCGGCCTTGCCCGCATCCGGCTGTGGCGCTGGCTTGCGGTGACGACGATCGCCTTCGCCGTGCTCTGGATCTTCCCGGGTCTCGACGCCAGCGACTTGCAGGTCGCGCCGCACGCCTTCCATGTGATCGCAGGCTTCGTGCTCGCCGCGCTGCTCGTCGTCTGCGGCTTCATGTTCGGCCCCACCATCGAGGACGGCGAGATCGAACCGATCTCGTCGGGCGCGCTCGGCGCCTATCTGTTCGGCGCGATGCTGATCGTGCTGTCGAGCGCGCATGCCGATCTGGCGCTGATCGCCTTCACCCTGCTGGTCGGCGCGACGCTGTTCGTCGCCTGGCGCGCGCCGGCGGCGACCGGTGCGCTGGGCGCGGCCGCAGCGACCGTCTTCATCGTGTTCGCCGAGTGGGCGGTGCGCGCCAATCCTGACATGCTGGTGCTGCCGGGCGGGCCGCTGCCCGGCGTGGGACCGGTCGCGACCGATAGTGCGGTCACGCTGCATCTGGTGATGGCCGCGATCTTCGCCGCCGGCTTCGGCGTCGCGGGCTTCCTCGCGCAGGGCCGGTCCAACTCGGCGATCATTCCGGTGGTGTGGTCGGCGGCGGCGGTCGCGACGCCGATCGCAATCCTGGTTGCGCTCTATGCGCGCATCGCCCATCTCGACCGCTCGATCCCGTTCGCGATCCTCGCGGTGCTGCTTGCCGCGGCCTTTGGCGCCGCAACCGAGGCGCTTAACCGCCGCGAAGATCGGCCTGGACTGGCGACCTCCACCGCACTGTTCGCGACCGGCACGCTCGGTGCGCTGGCGCTGGCACTGACTTTTGCGCTGGAAAAGGGCTGGCTCACCATCGCGCTGGCGCTGATGTCGCTCGGCACCGCCTGGATCTCGTTGCAGCGGCCGATCCCGGTCCTGCGCCGGCTCGCGGCCATCTTCGCCGCGATCGTCACCGCCCGTATCGCCTATGATCCCCGCATCGTCGGCGATGCCGTCGGCACGACCCCGATCTTCAACTGGCTGCTGTGGGGCTACGGCCTGCCGGCCGCCTCGTTCTGGGGCGCGAGCGTCTTCCTGCGCCGACGCGCCGACGATCCGCCGCTGCGCGTGGTCGAGGCCGCCGCAATCCTGTTCACGGCGCTGCTCGCCTTCACGGAGATCCGCCATTTCGCCACCGGTGGCCAGATGACGTCGCCGCCGTCACTGCTCGAATGCGCACTTCAGGTCTGCATTGCGCTTGCGATGGCGATCGGGCTCGAGCGCTTGCGGCTGCGCAGCCACAGCATCGTGCACAATGTCGGCGCGGTCGTGCTCACCGCAATCGCGGGCCTCATCAGCGTGTTCGGCCTGCTGATCCTCGAGAACCCGCTGATCTGGCACGTTGACGTCGGCGGCGCCGTGTTCAACCTGCTGCTGCTCGGCTATGCGCTGCCGGCGGTGCTGATGCTGCTGCTCTCCTATGCGGTGGTCGGCGCGCGCGGCAAGGCCTACGCCAACACCATCGCGGGCGGCGCGCTCGTGTTCGCGCTCGCCTATGTCACGCTGGAGATCCGCCGCTTCTATCACGGCCCGATCCTCTCCACCGGACCGACGACGGGCGCGGAGCAATACACCTATTCGATCGGCTGGCTCGGCTTCGGCGTGGTGCTGCTCGGTGTCGGCATTCTCGTCAACTCGGAGCGCGCGCGGCTGGCATCTGCCGCCGTCATCGCACTGACGATCCTGAAGGCCTTCGTCATCGACATGTCGACGCTGACGGGCGTCTACCGCGCGCTGTCGTTCATGTGCCTCGGTGTCGTGCTGGTGGCGATCGGCTGGCTCTACCAGCGCATCCTGTTCCGGCGCCAGGCTCTGCCGCCGGCTCCACAGACGGGAAGTTGAGGATCAGGCCGCGCGGACCGAATCCAGGAACTGCGCGACCTCGACCTTGAGGCGCGTGCTGTCGGTCGCCAGCGATTTCGCCGCCGACAGCACCTCGGTCGAAGCCTCGCCGGTCTCGATCGCACCGCGCTGCACGTCGGTGATATTAGCCGAAACCTCCTGCGTGCCGACCGAGGCCTGCTGGACGTTGCGCGAGATTTCCTGCGTGGCCGCGCCCTGCTCCTCGACGGCCGCAGCAATCGCCGCGGACACTTCCGACAGCCGCTCGATGGTGCCGCCGATCTCCTGGATCGCGCTGACGGATTCCTGCGTCGCCGCCTGGATGCCGGACACCTGCGCTCCGATCTCGCCGGTCGCCTTCGCGGTCTGCTCGGCCAGGGCCTTGACTTCGGACGCGACGACCGCGAAACCGCGGCCGGCTTCGCCCGCGCGCGCCGCCTCGATGGTCGCGTTCAGCGCCAAGAGATTGGTCTGGCCCGCGATCGTGTTGATGAGCTCGACGACGTCGCCGATGCGGGAGGCGGCCTGCGACAGCGCGTTGACGCGCTCGTTGGTCCGCGCCGCCTGCTCGACGGCTTCCGCGGCCATCCGTGCCGAATCCTGCACGCGGCGGCTGATCTCGGTGATGGAGGACGACAGCTCCTCCGAGGCGGAGGCCACGGCCTGGACGTTGGTGGAGGCTTCCTCGGAAGCTGCCGCAACGACGGTCGCGAGCTCCTGGCCGCGCCGCGCGGTGCTGGTCAGCGTCGATGCCGACGCCTCGAGCTCGGTCGAGGCCGAGGAGACGGTGCCGACGACTTCGCCGATCATGGCTTCGAACTTGCGGGTGATGGCATCGACGCGGCGGCCGCGCTCGATCTTGGCCTCGGCGTCGGCCGCAGCAGCCTTGTCAGCGGCCTTCTTGGCGATCAGCGCTTCCTTGAAGATCTGGAGTGCATCCGCCATCGAGCCGATCTCGGTCTTCTCGCCGCGATGCGGCACCTCGGCCGAAAGGTCGCCCTCACCGAGCGACTGCATCGGACGGATGATCGAGGCGATACCGCGCGAGACGTCGCGCACGAGATAATAGGCGGCACCGATCGCGATCACGACCGAAAAGACGATGATGCCGACCAGCACGCGGAAGATCGTGGCGTAGCTGTCGGCCGCCTGCTTCGTCTCAAGCTCGGCGCCGCGGTTGTTGAGCTCGATGCCCTTCTGCAGCAGCGGATCGGCCGCCTGGGCCATCTTCGCGACCTTGGTCTGCAACAGCTCGTTGGCGTCGGCCGGGAACTTGCCGATGCTCTTGCGCGACAGCGCCATCACCTCCTGCACGCCGTTCAAATACTCGGCCCATGCCTTGGTCCACTGCTCGTAGAGCGAACGCTCTTCGGCGGCGGTGATCAGAGGTTCGTATACCTTGCGGGTCTTCTCGATGCGCTCGCGCAGCGAGGCGAGGCGCTTCTCTGCCGCCTCCTTGCCCTCGGCGGTTTCCTGCATCAGGTGCAGACGGAGCGCGACGCGCAGCTCGTTGATGTCGGCGCGAAGCGAACCGAGCGCACGCACGCTCGGCAGCCAGCTCTCCGCGATCTCGACGGTATGAGCGTTGATGTTCTGCATGGTGCCGATCGCGGTCACGCCGACGCCGGCGAGCGACAGCACGAGCACCGACAACACGGTCAAAAGCTTGAAAACGATCGACAACTTCGACATCACGACAAATCCCGATGATCCCTGGCAACACACAAATCACCTGCACCACAATCGTCGCAACGGACGACAGGGCGGAGGGCAGTTCATCAATGCTGGCTGGTTCTTATCCCGTAAGATTGCACCTATAATTGCAAACAGCCGTTAACAGGAACCTACGTAAAATTACGGAACCGCCGCCGCGCCGTCATTTTCCCTGCAACCATCTGTTGCGCCCGCGCCGATATCCCGTGCTGCGACGCCGTTGATGCTTCGCAACACCCCAACGAGGTCGCCGACGGCGTCACGCCGCCCGCACCGACTCCAGGAAGCGCCTGACCTCGCTCTTCAGCCGGTTGCCCTCCTGCGGCAGCGACCGTGCCGCCGAATGCACCTGCGCCGAGGCGGCCCCGGTCTCGCCGGCGCCGCGCTGGACGTCGCCGCTATTGGCCGAAGCTTCGGAAGTGCCGTGCGCGGCGTGCTGGATGTTGCGGGATATTTCCTGCGTTGCGGCGCCCTGCTCCTCCAGCGCGGCTGCGATGGTCGACGAGATCTCCGACATCCGCGCGATGGTGTCGCCGATCTCCTTGATCGCGCCGATGTGTCGGCCGATCTCACCCGTGGCTTTCGCGTTCTGCTCGGCGAGCGCGCTCTCGCGCGACGGTTGCAGTGGATGACCGGTGAGTATGGCCGCCGTCAGGCCGCGCGTACGGTGTCGAGAAACTTGCCGACCTCGAGCTTGAGGCGGCTGCTGTCGCCGGACAGCATCTGCGCGGC
>NZ_JBXAQU010000006.1:316926-397857 GCF_058807535.1 Bradyrhizobium sp. GW821-FHT12B03 | reverse complement strand
CTTGTGCATGTCGAAGGACACGCCGTTGAGCGCGATGATGCCGCCGAACACGACGCTGACGTCGCGAACCGCGAGCAGGGGCGATGTCCCCTGCGCGAGCTGTGCCTGCGTCATCTCGTCTCGCCCGCGAATTTCAGTGGGCGACGGGGCGATGCGAACCGCTCCCGGTGATGACAAAGGCTATCTGAACCCCTCGGCCACACGCGCAACTTTTCCTCCTGATTTCAGCTTTTTGCTGACGTCTTTTTTGGAATGCGGCATCAGACCCCCGAGTGCCGCTTCGATGTTCCTTACCATCGCAAGCAGACGCGGTCCAATGTCGTTGATCAAACGCTCTTCCGTGAAGCGGAATGCAGGCGCGCCGCAATTGAATGCGTAAGGCCCGGTTCCGTCGTTGAGCTTGAGTGCGACGCCGGCGGCGCCGATGTCGTCGTGCCAGTCGCCGACGGAAATTGCAAAGCCGTATTTCGCGACGGTTTCGCCGGAACGTTCCAGTCCGTCGCGCATCTTGGGCCAGCGGCTGCCGTAATGTTCGCGCAGGATGCGGGACACTTCAGCGCGACTGTCCTCGTCGAGTGCCCAGAAATAGGCGCGGCCCATCGCGCTGGTTGCAATCGGCACGCGGGAGCCGACGTCAAGTTGAACGCCGACCGTCTCGCTGCCACGGCTTTGCCCGAAATAGATCATGCTGTGGCGGTCGCGCCCGCCGATCGCGACCGCGCCGCCGGTCGCGCGCATCACTTCCTCGCGAAACGGCTCGGACAAATGCCGAACGCCGAGATTGGACAGCGCCGCGTAGCCGAGCGCCATTGCGGCGGGCGCGAGCTGATATTTCTCGAAACGGGGAACCGGCGTCAGATAACCGAGCTTCGTCAACGTGTAGGTCAGGCGCGAAACGGTCGGCTTGGGCAGATTGGTGCGGGCCGCGATTTCCTGGTTGCCGAGAAGGCCATCGTTGGGCTGGAATGCGCGCAATACATCAAGTCCGCGGGAAAGCGCGACGACGAAATTCCGATCGGTCGCAGTCTTCTTTCCTGTACGCTTCATCCCTGATCTGCTTCTTGCGCGGAGTCGTTGACAACGTCCGTGCTTCAAAATAACCCTGCCGTCAAGATGCGGAATTAAATTCCGCACCGCGAAATCGACAAAAGCATAGCCCCACCAAGGAGGGACACCGTGAGCGAAGTGGTCAAGCTTGAGCGTCATGACGAAATCGGGATCGTCACGGTCAACAGCCCTCCGGTCAATGCGCTGAGTGCCGCGGTCCGCGGCGGTATCTTGGAGTGCATCAAGGCGGCGGTCGCCGATCCCGCGATCAAGGGCATCGTGCTGACCTGCGCCGGCCGCACCTTCATCGCCGGCGCCGACATCACCGAATTCGGCAAGCCGCCGAAGCCGCCCGCCCTCAACGACGTGCTGTCCGAGATCGAGAATTCACCGAAGCCGGTGGTTGCCGCAATTCACGGCACCGCGCTCGGCGGCGGCCTCGAGGTCGCGCTCGCCTGTCATTTCCGCGTGGCGGTCAAAGAGGCCAAGCTCGGCCTGCCCGAGGTGAAGCTCGGCCTGCTGCCGGGCGCCGGCGGCACCCAGCGCCTGCCGCGCGCGGTCGGCCCCGAGCTTGCCGTCAAGATGATCGTCGGCGGCGATCCGATCGGCGCGGCCGAAGCGCTCAAGAACGGCCTGATCGAGGAGATCGTCGAGGGCCCGGCCTCCGGCGGCGAGGCCTTCGTGCGCAAATTGCTCGCCGAGAAGCGTCCGCTGCGCCGCCTGCGCGACGACGATTCCAAGATCGCGGCCGCCAGGGCCGACCGCTCGATCTTCACCAATGCGGTCGCCGCCATGACCAAGAAGGCGCGCGGGCTGGAAGCGCCGTTCGCGGCCGCCGACGCCGTCGGCTACGCCATCGATTTTCCGTTCGACGAGGGCCTGAAGAAGGAGCGCGAGGGCTTCCTCAAGCTCGTCGCCAGCGACCAGTCCAAGGCGCAGCGCTATGCGTTCTTCGCCGAGCGTGAGGCCGCCAAGATCGCGGGCGTGCCCGAAGGCACCAAGTCGCGCCCCGTTAACCGTGTCGCCATTCTCGGCGCCGGCACCATGGGCGGCGGCATCGCGATGTCGTTTGCCAATGCCGGCGTGCCCGTCACCCTGATCGAGACCGGCGAGGAACAGCTCAAGCGCGGCATGGGCATCATGCAGAAGAACTGGGAAGCGACCGCCGCGCGCGGCGGCATTCCCGCTGATGCGCCGGCCAAGCGCATGGCGCTGATCAACGGCGTTGTCGGCATCGAGAATGTCGGTGATGCTGACCTGGTGATCGAAGCCGTGTTCGAGACCATGGCGGTCAAGAAGGAAGTGTTCGGCAAGCTCGACCAATACGTCAAGCCGGGCGCCGTGCTCGCCTCCAACACCTCGTACCTGAACATCGACGAGATCGCGAAGTCGACCAAGCGTCCGCAGGACGTGCTCGGCATGCATTTCTTCTCGCCGGCCAATGTCATGAAGCTGTGCGAGATCGTGCGCGCCGACAAGACCGCGCCGGATGCGCTGGTGACGGCCGTCACGATCGCGCGCAAAATTGCAAAAGTGCCGGCCGTGGTCGGCGTCTGCGACGGCTTTGTCGGCAACCGCATGCTCGCCCAGCGCGGCAAGCAGTCGGAGAAGCTGCTGTTCGAAGGCGCGCTGCCGCAGCAGGTCGACGCTGTCGTCACCAAGTTCGGCATGCCGATGGGCCCGTTCGCGATGGGAGACCTCGCCGGCCTCGACATCGGCTGGCGTTCGCGCAAGGACCGCGGCATCAAGTCGGAGATCGCGGACGCGCTGTGTGAAGCCGGCCGTTTCGGCCAGAAGACCGGCAAGGGCTACTACAAGTACGAAGCGGGCTCGCGCTCGGCGCTGCCCGATCCCGAGGTCGAGAAGCTGATCGACGAGACGCTGCTGCGTCTTGGCCGCAAGAAGCGCATCGTCAGCGACGAGGAGATACTCGAGCGCATGATGTATCCGATGATCAACGAGGGCGCGAAGATCCTCGAAGAGGGCATCGCGGCGCGTCCCTCCGACATCGACGTGGTCTGGCTCTACGGCTATGGCTGGCCGATCTATCGCGGCGGCCCGATGTTCTGGGCCGACACGGTCGGCCTCAAGCACATCGCCGATCGCCTGGCCTTCTACGCCAAGGAGACCAACGACCCCAGCCTCGAGCCCGCACCGCTGCTGAAGAAGCTCGCGGCCGAAGGCAAGACGTTTGCCTCGCTCGCGGCGGTGTCGAAAGCGGCGTGATGGCCGCTTCGTCTCAACCTTCGTCATTCCAGGCTCGTGACTTCGTCGCGCCCCGGAATGACGAGTTGTGTTAGTCGCTCGCTCAAGCAATCAAGAAAAGATGACCCATCCCGGCGAACAGTTTTATCCCGAGGGCGTGCGATGGGACGACACCATCGTCCAGGGCTCGCTGCCTGACCTCTTGTCGAACGCCGCCGCGAATTACGGCCCGCGCACCGCGCTCGAATTCCGCGATCGCCCGATCACCTATGCCGAGCTCGCAGCTCAGGCCGAGCGCGCGGCCGCGGCATTCCTCCGCGCCGGCTGCGGCAAGAACACCTCGATCGCGCTGTTCCTCGGCAACACGCCCGATCACCCGGTCAATTTCTTCGGCGCGCTGAAGGCAGGCGCCCGCGTTGCGCATCTCTCTCCGCTCGACGGCGAGATCGCGCTGACCCACAAGGTCTCCGACTCGGGCTCGCGCCTGCTGGTCACCTCGAACCTTCAGGCGCTGCTGCCAACCGCGCTGAAGTTCCTGGAAAAAGGCCTGATCGACCGCCTCGTCGTCTGCGAGGACGACAATTGGGGCAAGGTCGGCACGCCGCAGGCGGCGATTCCCGACGATCCCCGCATCGTCACCTTCAAGAGCTTCGTCGAAGGCGCCACCACGCCGGCAGAATGGCCGAAAGTGACGGCCGATGACGTCGCGCTACTGCAATATACCGGCGGCACCACCGGCCTGCCCAAGGGCGCGATGCTCACGCACGGCAATCTCACCTCGGCGGTGTCGATCTACGACATCTGGGGCAAGCCGGCCCGCGCCGCGCGCGGCGACGTCGTCGAGCGCGTTATCTGCGTGCTGCCGCTGTTCCACATCTATGCGCTCACCGTCGTGCTGCTGTCCTCGCTCAGCCGCGGCAATCTGATCTCGCTGCACCAGCGTTTCGACGTCGAAACCGTGATGCGCGACATCGAGGTCAAGCGCGCGACCTATTTTCCGGGCGTGCCGACGATGTGGATCGCGATCGCCGCGCTCCCCGATCTCGACAAGCGCGACTTCTCCTCGCTCAACGCCATCGGCTCCGGCGGCGCGCCGCTGCCGGTGGAGATCGCGAGCTTCTTCGAGCGCAAGGTCGGCAAGAAGCTGAAGAGCGGCTGGGGCATGACCGAGACCTGCTCGCCCGGCACCGGCCATCCGCCTGTTGGCCCCGACAAGCCGGGCTCGATCGGCCTGATGCTGCCCGGCATTGAGCTCGACGTCGTCGCGCTCGACGATCCCAAGCGCGTGCTGCCGCCGGGCGAGGTCGGCGAGATCCGTATCAAGGGCCCGAACGTCACCAGGGGCTACTGGAACAAGCCGGAGGGATCCGCGGAGGCCTTCGTCGACGGCCGCTTCCTCACTGGCGACATCGGCTATGTCGACGCGGACGGCTATTTCTTCCTGGTCGACCGCAAGAAGGACATGATCATCTCCGGCGGCTTCAACGTCTATCCGCAGATGATCGAGCAGGCGATCTACACCGTGCCAGGCGTGCACGAGGTGATCGTGCTCGGCATTCCCGACCAGTATCGCGGCGAGGCCGCAAAAGCCTTCATCAAGCTCAAGGCCGGCGCAAAGCCGTTCTCGCTCGACGAGCTGCGCGCGCAGCTCGCCGGCAAGATCGGCAAGCACGAGCTGCCGGCCGAGGTCGCCTTCGTCGACGATTTGCCGCGCACGCCGGTCGGAAAACTGTCACGCCACGAATTGCGCCAGCAGCAGAAACCGTCACAATCCACCAAAACCGCATCAGGAGGTCGTTCTTGACCGACGCCGTCATCGTTTCCACCGCCCGCACGCCGATCGGCAAGGCCTATCGCGGCATGCTCAACGCCACCGAGGGCGCGACCTTGCTCGGCCACGCCATCGGCGAAGCCGTCGCCCGCGCCAAGGTCGACCCGAAGGAGGTCGAGGACGTCGTGATGGGCGCAGCGCTCCAGCAGGGCGCGACGGGCGGCAACATCGCGCGCAAGGCGCTGCTCCGCGCCGGCCTTCCCGTCACCGTCGCCGGGACCACGATCGACCGGCAGTGCGCGTCGGGCTTGCAGGCGATCGCGCTCGCCGCGCGCTCGGTGATCTTCGACGGCGTCGAGATCGCGGTCGGAGGCGGCGGCGAGTCGATCAGCCTCGTGCAGAACGACAAGATGAACGGATTTCACGCCCAGGATCCCGCGCTGCTCAAGATCAAGGGCGAGGTCTACATGCCCATGATCGACACCGCCGAAATCGTCGCCAAGCGCTACGGCATCTCCCGCGAGAAGCAGGACGAATATTCGCTGGAGAGCCAGCGCCGCACCGCGGCGGCCCAGCAGGGCGGCAAGTTCAAGGACGAGCTCGCGCCGATCACCACGCAGATGGCGGTCACCGACAAGGCGACCGGTGCCGTGTCGATGAAGGAAGTCACGCTGTCGCAGGACGAAGGTCCGCGCCCCGAGACCACCGCCGAAGGTCTCGCCGGCCTCAAGCCCGTGCGCGGCGAAGGTTTCTCCATCACGGCCGGCAATGCCAGCCAGCTCTCCGACGGCGCCAGCGCCTCGGTGATCATGAGCGACAAGGAAGCGTCCAAGCGCGGCCTGCAGCCGCTCGGCATCTTCCGCGGCTTCGTCTCCGCCGGTTGCGAGCCGGACGAGATGGGCATCGGCCCGGTCTTCGCGGTACCGCGCCTGCTCAAGCGCCACGGCCTCACCGTCGACGACATCGGCCTGTGGGAGCTGAACGAAGCTTTCGCGGTGCAGGTGCTGTATTGCCGCGACAAGCTCGGCATCGACCCCGACAAGATCAACGTCGACGGCGGTGCGATCGCGGTCGGCCATCCCTACGGCATGTCCGGCGCGCGCCTGACCGGCCATGCTTTGATCGAAGGTCGCCGCCGCAAGGCCAAGTATGCGGTCGTCACCATGTGCGTCGGCGGCGGCATGGGCGCGGCGGGACTGTTCGAGGTGTTGCAGTAACCAATGTCGTCCCGGCCTAGTGCGCAATTGCGCACGGGAGCCGGGACCCATACTCCGCAGCAGGAGTTTGGGGCACAGGCGGCAATTGCCTTCGCAAAACGAAGGCCGGTGGTAATGGGTCCTGGCTTTCGCCAGGACGACGAGGAAACAGGAGGATCCGATGGATCTCGCATTCACGAAAGAAGAGCAGGCGTTTCGCGAGGAAGTGCGGTCATTCTTCCGCGACAACGTGCCGCCGGATACGCGGCGCAAGCTGGTCGAGGGCCGTCACCTCTCGAAGGACGAGATGGTGAATTGGTGGCGCATTCTCAACAAGAAAGGCTGGGGCGTCAGCCACTGGCCGAAGCAGTATGGCGGCACCGGGTGGACCTCCGTGCAGCACTACATCTTCAACGAGGAGCTGCAGTCTTATCCGGCGCCGCAGCCGCTCGCCTTCGGCGTCAGCATGGTCGGCCCCGTCATCTACACCTTCGGCAACGAGGAGCAGAAGAAGAAGTACTTGCCGCGCATTGCCAACGTCGACGATTGGTGGTGCCAGGGCTTTTCCGAGCCCGGCTCCGGCTCCGACCTCGCCTCGCTCAAGACCAAGGCCGAGCGCAAGGGCGACAAATGGATCATCAACGGCCAGAAGACCTGGACGACGCTCGCCCAGCACGCCGACATGATCTTCTGCCTCTGCCGCACCGACGCGACCGCCAAGAAGCAGATGGGCATCTCCTTCATCGTGTTCTCGATGAAGTCGAAGGGCGTCACGGTGCGCCCGATCCAGACCATCGACGGCGGCGTCGAGGTCAACGAGGTGTTCTTCGACGACGTCGAGGTGCCCTACGAGAACCTGATCGGCGAGGAGAACAAAGGCTGGGATTACGCAAAATTCCTGCTCGGCAACGAGCGCACCGGCATTGCGCGGGTCGGCGTCTCCAAGGAGCGGCTGCGCCGCATCCGCGATCTCGCCGGCAAGGTGGAATCCGCAGGCAAGCCGATCATCCAGGATGCCGCCTTCCGCGAGAAGCTGGCGGCCTGCGAGATCGAGCTGAAGGCGCTCGAGCTCACGCAGCTCCGCGTCGTCGCCGACGAAGGCAAGCACGGCAAGGGCAAGCCCAATCCGGCTTCCTCCGTGCTGAAGATCAAGGGCTCCGAGATCCAGCAGACCACCACCGAGCTCCTGATGGAAGTGATCGGCCCGTTCGCCGCGCCCTACGACGTGCACGGCGACGACGGCTCGAACGAAGCCATGGACTGGACCGCCCAGATCGCGCCGAGCTACTTCAACAACCGCAAGGTCTCGATCTACGGCGGCTCCAACGAGATCCAGCGCAACATCATCGCCAAGGCGGTGCTGGGGCTTTGATCGCACACCGTCACCACACACTCGCCGTCATGGCCGGGCTTGACCCGGCCATCCACGCCTAGCGGCGCGAAGAACGTGGATGCCCGGCGCAGGGCCGGGCATGACGACATCGATACCGGGAGAGCAAAGAAATGGATTTTGACCTGAACGAGGAGCAGCGGCTTCTCAAAGACAGCATCGACGGCCTGCTGACCGATTCCTACGATTTCGAGAGCCGCAAGAAGTACATGAAGGAGAAGGGCGGCTGGAGCCAGGCGGTCTGGGGCAAGCTCGCCGAGCAGGGCCTGCTCGGTCTGCCCTTCGCGGAGGCCGATGGCGGCTTCGGCGGCGGCGGCGTCGAGACCATGATCGTGATGGAAGCGCTCGGCAAGGCGCTGGTGCTCGAGCCGTATCTCGCAACCGTCGTGATCGGCGGCGGATTCCTGCGCCATGCCGGCTCCGATGCGCAGAAGGCCGCGCACGTGCCTGCCATCATCGACGGCAGCAAGACGCTGGCGTTTGCCCAGCTCGAGAAGAACTCGCGCTACGATCTGTTCGACGTCTCGACGACCGCGAAGAAGAAGGGCGACGGCTGGATCATCGACGGCGAAAAGTTCGTCGTGCTCAACGGCGAGAACGCGGAAACGCTTGTAGTCACCGCGCGCACCAAGGGCGACCGTCGCGACAAGACCGGCATCGGCGTGTTCCTGGTACCGGCGAATGCCAAGGGCGTGACGAAGAAGTCGTACCCGACCCAGGACGGCCTGCACGCCGCGGACATCACCTTGACCGGCGTCGAAGTCGGCGGCGACGCCGCACTCGGCAATCCCGAGGACTCGCTCGCACTGATCGAACGCGTCGTCGACGAGGCCCGCGTTGCGCTCTGCGCCGAGGCGGTCGGCCTGATGGACGAGTCGCTGAAGACCACCGTCGAGTACATCAAAACGCGAAAACAGTTCGGCGTCGCGATCGGCACGTTCCAGTCGCTCCAGCACCGCGCCTCCGACATGTTCGTCGCGGCCGAGCAGGCCCGTTCGATGTCGATGTTCGCGACCATGGCGAACGACTTCGAGAACGCCAAGGAGCGCTCCAACGCGATCGCCGCGGCCAAGGTGCAGATCGGCAAGTCGCTGAAATTCGTCGGTCAGCAGTCGATCCAACTCCACGGCGGCATCGGCATGACCATGGAGGCGAAGATCGGCCACTACTTCAAGCGCCTGACCATGATCGAAAACACCTTCGGCGACACCGACTATCACCAGCGCCGCGTCGCGGATGCCGGCGGGTTGATCTAGCGCATGATGGGATTGGATTCGGTTGGCTGTCCGCGGATCACCTCTCCCCCACGGGAGAGCTGATCCGAGCTCTGGGCACGCGCATCGATTCAATCAAATTCATCGCGCTTTGGCCGTCACGTCGTGCGTCGACGCATTGGAAGATCCAAACCGAAAGCCCCGGAGATATCTCCGGGGCTTTCGTCGATTCGATCCGATCTCCTAGGTGTTTAGTCCAGGAGCTTCTCGGCCGATTTCGCCACGAGCTGCGATCGCTTGCGCGGACCGCGCTCGACGAACAGCAGGCTCTGGCCGAAGATGAAGCAGTAGAACAGGAAGGCCTGCGCCTCGGCCTCCTCGGCCTCGAGGCCGGTCGCGCGATAGAGTTCGGCGACGTGCTTGAGCCGCGCCGCATCGACGCTCGCCACCGCCGCCGCGGCGGTCTCGTCCGAACGGGCCCATTGCCGGATCGCGAGCTCGATCGCCATGCCCTCCGGATTGAGCCGTTCGGAATAGAGCTGGATCACCGCCCTCAGCCGTTCGCGGGGTGCCTGCCCGTCGAGGCTGGTCTGCTGCGCGATCGCTGCTGCACGCCCCGCGCGCCAGCGTTCCAGCATGGCCTCGAGCAGCGCGGCGCGGTCGGCGAAGCGGCGGTAGAAGCCGCCCTTGGTCACGCCGAGGTTCTTGGCGAGCACCTCGACCCTGACACCCTCGACCCCCGAATGGGCGAGCTCGGTCAATCCCGCCTCGACCCAGACGTCGCCCTTGCCGTCGCTCATGAAGGAAAGCCCACCCGATTCTTGATACGGTGCCGTATTGCTAACGCGGGAAGACCTTGATACGCTACCGTATCAACAATCGAAGGGCGGAAAAGCGCAAGGAAAAGCGCAAGGGAGAAATTGCGATGGAGCAGGAGGCGACCTATCGCGGCACGGTCTATCCGTGGCAGTGCGATCACGTCGGCCACATGAACATCATGTGGTACGTCGGCAAATTCGACGAGGCCAACTGGAATCTGTTCGCCCGGATCGGGCTGACGCCGAGCTATTTGCGCAACTCGGGTCGCGGCATGGCCGCCGTGCAGCAGAACATCACCTACAAACGCGAGCTGCTGGCCGGCGACATCGTCGAGATCCGCAGTCACCTGCTCGAGGTTCGCGACAAGTCGATCCGCTTCCGGCATGACATGACGAACGCCGAGACCGGCGAGATCGCCGCGACGTGTGACATCACGGGCGTGCATATGGACCGTCAGCTTCGCAAGTCCGCGCCGTTCACCGATGTCATCCGCGCCGCCGCTTCGAGGCATCTTGCCGAGCCGGCCGAGGCTTGAGCCATGGCCGCGTTCGAGCCGAAAAACCCGGGCTATCGCGCCGCGGCCATTGCCATGTTCGACGGCCAGCCGGCGATGCGCACGCTCGGCATCGTGATCGTCCGCCTTGCGCCGGGCGAGGTCGAGCTGGCAATGCTGCATTCGCCCGCCTTCACGCAGCAGAACGGCTTCGTTCATGCCGGCATCATCACGGCGGGGCTCGACAACGCCTGCGGCGTTGCCGCCTTCACCCTGATGCCGTGTGAAGCCGACATCCTCACCGTCGAGTTCAAGACCACGCTGATCGCGCCTGCCCGCGGCGAGCGATTCGTCTTCAAGGCCGAAGTCGTCAAACCGGGCCGGACGCTGACCTTTTGCGAGGCCAGGGCCTTCGCCGAGCATGAGGGCAAGACCACGCTGATCGCCACCATGACCGGCACCCTGATGGCGATGCTGCCCCGCGTCGCGGCTTCGCCCGAGGTGCGAGCGCCCCGTGCATAGCGGCGATTGACAAGCCTGCCGGCGCATCTCTTGATGCGGCGGTCATGCTCGCAAGCCTCGGCCTCATCCTGCTCTGCCAGTTGATCGGCGAAGCCATCGTGCGCGGTCTCGGCCTGCCATTGCCCGGTCCCGTGCTCGGCCTGCTATTGCTGGTGATCCTGCTGCTCGCCCGCGACCGCTTTGCGCTGCTCGCGCGCGGGCCGTTGCGCAACGACGGTGTGGAGACCGCCGGCAAGGGACTGCTGGCGCACCTGTCGCTGCTGTTCGTGCCGGCCGGAGTCGGCGTCGTCCAGAAGCTCGATCTGCTCGCATCCCACGGCGTCGCCATCATCCTCGTGCTGGCGCTCTCGGTGGTCGTCACCCTGCTTGCGACGGTGCTCACCTTCCGCCTCGTCAGCCGCCTGTTGAAGCAACAGGACGCGCGATGAAGGACAATCCGTTCTCGCTCTGGGTCTATCTCTCGCAGTCCCCGCTGCTGTGGCTGACCGTGACCCTGCTGGTCTATGCGAGCACGGATGCGGTGTCGCTGGCGAGCCGGCGCCATCCGCTCGCCAATCCCGTGCTGCATGCGATGTGGATCATCGGCGCGTTCCTGCTCGTAACCGGCACCTCCTACACCACCTATTTCGCCGGTGCGCAGTTCGTGCACTTCCTGCTGGGGCCCGCCACTGTCGCGCTCGCGGTGCCGCTCTACGAGAACCGCAAGCGCGTGGTGTCGTCCATCGTGCCGATGCTGGTGGCGCTCGTTGCCGGTTCGGTCACGGCGGTGGTGTCGGTCGTGCTGCTGGCCGAGCTCGCCGGGCTGCCGCGCGACGTCGTGCTATCGTTGGCGCCGAAATCGGTCACGGCCGGCGTTGCCATGGGCATCGCCGAATCCCTGCATGCGGATCCTTCTCTGGCGGCGGTCGCGGTCATCCTCACCGGCATCATGGGCGCGATCATCGTCACGCCGCTGATGAACCGCACCGGCGTCACGGATTTCCGCGCGCGCGGATTTGCCGCCGGTCTTGCCGCGCACGGCATCGGCACTGCGCGCGCGTTCCAGGTCGACGAGATCGCCGGCGTCTTTTCCGGCATCGCCATGAGCCTGAACGCTTTGGTGACCTCGTTCCTGGTCCCGCTGGCGGTCACGCTGCTGGTGCGATGACATCGGCGCCGCGACACTCTATATGACTTGTAACAATTCCCGGTTCCGGACCGTATGTCTGGCGATGGGACCGAAACGGGACGAGATATGACTGGATTCAGGAATAAGGGCCTCTTGGTACCGACGCGGCGTGCGGCGCTGACGCTGATCGGGGCGGGCGCGCTCGCAGCGGGCGGCATTGCCCCGGCGCGGGCAGCCGCCGACGATGACGAGGTGCTGACCGAAACCAAGGTGCTGCGCGATCCCGACACGCCTGTCGCCGGCAATCCCGACGGCAATATCACCATCGTCGAATGGTCCGACTATAACTGCCCCTATTGCCGCAAGCTCGAGCCCGAGCTGCGCCAGGTCGTCCAGGACGATGGCAAGGTGAGGCTGGTGATGAAGGACTGGCCGATCCTCGGGCCGGTGTCGGTCACGGCGGCGCGGATCGCGCTCGCGGCGAAATTCCAGGACAAGTATCATCCGGCTCATGACGCCATGATGGGCGTCAGCTCGCGCCTGACCGAGTCGCGCATCAACGAGCTGCTCGCGGGCGCAGGCGTCGACATGGACCGGTTGAAGCGCGATCTCACCGACCACGCCAAGGACATCGACGCCATCCTCAAGCGCAACAACGAGCAGGCCGAAGCCTTCGGATTCCGCGGCACTCCGTCCTTCATCGTCGGCAAGTACCGCGTGCCCGGCGTGCTCAGCATGACCGAGTTCGAGCAGGTGATCGCCGACGCGCGCAAGGCCAAGATGAACTAAGGGCGCTCGCCGTAATTGACACGGCCAACACAAAAGGCGCCGCCGCGGGCCGCGACGGCGCCTTGCTCATGATATCCGCGACGTTATTTCGAAGAAATCCGAACCCAGTCCTTGTGTGCGCGATCGCGCAGCGCGTCCCAGTCGGCCTTGGCGACATCCCAGTTCACGATGGTGCGATTGCTGGTCGCGACCTCGCCATTGGCGACGGATGAGGTCTGCATGGAGTCATAAACATAGACGCCGCCCGCAAGCAGCAGCGCGCCCAAGATCATTCCAAAAAAAGTCCTCATAACGAACCTCCGGTGTCGCGCCGATAACGTCGGCATGGCGCGATGGTTCCGCGGCCATGCGGCGCTTGTAAGGAGAGGTCGTTCATCTTCCGTTCAGCCACGCCAGCAGCTCCGCATTGATCTCGCGCGGATAGGTGTGGCTGAGGTCGTCGATCTCGCGATAGATGACGTCGGCGCCGGCGGCGGAGAGCGCCGCTTGCGTCTGCCGCGCGGTCTGCACCGGAAACATCCAGTCGAGCTTGCCGTGGGTGATGAAGATCGGCAAGCGCTGCAGGCGCGCAGCATCCGCCATCTCCGCCATCAGCGGGTGGAACGTCGCTGCCACCGGCGCGAGATGCGTAAAAGGCGAGGCGCCATCGAGTCCGCTGACGTAGCTGAAGGTGCCGCCATCGCTCATGCCGGTCAGCAGCATGCGCGAGCCGTCGATGGTCCAGCGGCTGCGCACGGTCTCGAGGATGCGCATGAGGTTGGGCGTATCCGCGTCGTCGCCCATCAGCGCCCAGGTCGGGCCCGTCGCCGTCGGAGCGATCAGGATCGCGCCGAGACTGCGAGCATCGCGCAGCCAGCTCCACAGGAAGCCGCGACCGTTGCCGCTGCCGCCATGCAACGCCATCACCAGCGGCATGGCGCGATCGGGCCTGTAGTATTCGGGGACATAGACCGAGAAGCCGCCGCGGCTGCCGGGTTCGTTGTGATCGTGGAAGATGCCGGTATGCTCGCCGCCGCCGGCCTCGAGCCGTGCCAGCAGGTTCTCGTCATCGCGCCCTGCGGCATTGAGGAAGAAGCTGCTCACCGGCGGGAATTGTACCGCCAGCGGATAGAGCGCCTCCAGTGCGCGCGGCCCATGGCGCAGCGCGCGGAAGACGGCGACGAGGTCGCCGTTGCCGCGCTCGACCTCGCGAATGCCGGCAAAAGCGGCCAGCGCCTCGTTGCAGGCGCTGTCGAGCCGGTTGCGCAAGCCGGCGAATTGTTCGGGCCATGCGCCGATCGCGGCGCACGCTGCTTGTAGTGCGTCATCCGGCGCGCCGATCGTGTTCATCACGGAGGCGAAGGCCGGTGGATGCAGGTTGCGGGCGAAGAAGCCGAGCGCTTCCAGCGCGTTCAGCAGCGGCGGCAGCACGGTCACGATGTCGTCAACGACGGCCTCGGTCATCGTCGCTTCCTTGCTTCCGTTCGGTGGTGTCAGTGCAGCTTCGGCGCCTTCAACAGCTTGAAGCGATCGGTCGACGTCACCGTGACGTCGAAGGTGACGCCTTCATGATGCACGGTGA
This sequence comes from Bradyrhizobium sp. GW821-FHT12B03, assembly GCF_058807535.1. Lineage (NCBI taxonomy): Bacteria > Pseudomonadati > Pseudomonadota > Alphaproteobacteria > Hyphomicrobiales > Nitrobacteraceae > Bradyrhizobium > Bradyrhizobium sp. GW821-FHT12B03. The sequence continues at coordinate 383,742 of NZ_JBXAQU010000006.1, read as the reverse complement.
GCGGCACGTCGACGCCGGCAGCGCCCAGCCCCCACATCTTCTTGTAGAAGCCGGTCTGGCTCGTGACCTTCTCGCCGTCGACCGCAAGGATGACGTCGCCGGTCTTGAGCTCGGCACGGGCGGCTGGCCCGTTGGCGGAGATCCCGATCACCACCACGCGGTTGTCGATCTCGGTCGAGAAGAGCCCGAGCCACGGGCGCGACGGCTTGTTGACGCGGCCGAACTTGCGCAGATCGTCGAGGACCGGCTTCAACAGGTCGATCGGCACGATCATGTTAACATGCTCGGCCTTGCCGTCGCGTTCGCGCTCGAGCTGAAGCGAGCCGATGCCGATCAATTCGCCGCGCTCGTTGAGCAAGCCGGTGCCGCCCCAGTTCGGGTGCGCGGGATAGGTGAAGACGGCCTCGTCCAGCAGATATTCCCAATAGCCGGCGAATTCCTGCTTGGCCACGATCTGGCTCGCGACCGAGCGCGTGCGTCCGCCGGCACCGCCGACCACGACGCGGTCGCCGATCCGGGTGTCCGCCGAGTTGCCGAGCGGCAAGGGTTCGACGTCGAGCTCACCCAGCGCCTGCACCAGGCCGAAGCCGGTGACGGAATCGAAGCCGAGGGCATGTCCTTCGACGACGCGCCCGTCGGCGAGGTGCAGCCACACCGATTCCGCCTCGGTGATGAGATAGCCGATGGTCAGCACCAGCCCGTCGTCGATCACGACGCCATTGCCGGCGCGCTCGGTGCCCAGCGTCTCGGCACTGAAGGCATCAGGGGGGATGATGGCGTGCAGGCCGACGACGGAGGCGAGCGCGCGGTCGAGATCGAAACCGTAGTCGCTCGCACGCGGCTGATTGGCCGGCGGCACTCTCCATTCGGTCAGGGCGGGCATGGAGTTCTCCTGGCTGAGTGCATCGCTCCGCCGTGGCCAGCGGAACGACGTGCGAAGCACGGATAATTTAGGCCGGAGAAGGCCGTCTTGAAAGCCTCGTTCCCCAACTATTCCTACGAGCGCCGTGTGAAATCTTCGAAAGGCGCAAGGATAAGGTGCAGGCCGTTACGTGCACAGGAGGCAGGCGGCTGCTCGATCCGGCATCCGCCGCATGGCTGCTGTCCGGCGAGGTGCTAGGCGCCGTGCAATGAAGCTGCTAACCGTTGCTGCTTCGTTTGACCAAGGGATCACGGACCGAAGCAATGGACAACCGCAGCGACATCTGGCGTGGCGTCGACACGATCAAGGCACGTTTCATCGACCTCAGCGACAAGGTCTGGGGCATGCCCGAGGTGTGTTACACCGAGGCGCGGTCCGCCGCCGAGCATCTCGCCGAGCTGCGCCATCAGGGTTTCCGCATCACCGAGAACGTCGCGGGCATCCCGACCGCGGTGATGGGCGAATGGGGCGAGGGCGGACCGGTCATCGCCTTCATGGGCGAATATGACGCGCTGCCGGGCCTCAGCCAAGAGGCAGGCGTCGCGGAACACCGCCCGGTTGAGACCGGCGGCCATGGCCATGGCTGCGGCCACAATCTGCTAGGCTCTGCCGCGCTGCTCGCCGCGACCGCGATGAAGGACTGGCTCGCCGAGAACAAGGTGCCCGGCCGTGTGCGCTATTACGGCTGTCCCGCTGAAGAGGGCGGCGCGGCAAAGGCCTTCATGGTGCGCTCCGGCGCATTCGAGGATGCCGACATCGCCATCACCTGGCATCCGCACAGCTTCTGGGAAGTGGCGGTGACGCCGTCACTCGCCAACACGCGCGCCGACTTCATCTTCACCGGCCGCACGTCGCATGCGGCCGCCTCGCCCCATCTCGGCCGCTCCGCGCTCGACGCGGTGGAGCTGATGAATGTCGGCGTGAACTACATGCGCGAGCACATGCCGAGCGACGCGCGCGTGCATTACGCGCTGCTCGACACCGGCGGCATCGCGCCCAACGTGGTGCAGGCGCATGCGCGGGTGCGCTATTCGATCCGCGCGCGTGATCTGCCCGGCATGAACGAGCTGGTCGGACGCGTGAGCAAGATCGCGGAGGGGGCGGCGCTGATGACCGAGACCAAGGTCGAGATGAAGATCATCTCCGCGGTCTCCAACATCCTGCCGAATACGCCGCTGGAACAGGCGCTGCACCGGGTCATGGAAGAGCTCGGGCCGCCGCATTTCGACGACGCGGACAAGGGGTTTGCCAGCCAGATCCGATCGACGCTGAGCGACAAGGACATCGACTCGGTCTATTACGCGATCGGGATGGAGCCGACCGATCGGCCGCTGGCCGACTTCCTGGTGCCGCTCGATGCCAAGCGCAATCCGCTGGTCGGCTCGACCGACGTCGGCGATGTGAGCTGGGTGGTGCCGACCGTGCAGGTTCACGCACCGACGGTTGCAATCGGCACGCCATTCCACACCTGGCAGGTGGTGGCGCAGGGCAAGAGCCCGCATGCCCACAAGGCGATGGTGCAAGCGGCCAAGGCGATGGCTGGGCTCGGCATCAAGGCGCTCACGGAACCGGCGTTGATCGAGGCCGCAAAAGCCGACCTGAAGAAGCGGACCACCAAGACACCTTATGTCTGTCCGCTGCCGGACCACGTCGCGCCGCCGCTGAATATGTCCGTGGCGTAGAATTCCGTCTCGATACTTCGTCTGATCCGGCGAACAAATTTTCCGCAGTGCAACGCGGATTCCGGCGTATTTTGACGCCGGATTGCCGAACGCTTGGGCTGCGGAACGCAGTTTTTGCCCAACGGACAGCCAGAACACTGTTTGCATACACACGGTCGCAGTTGACGGGCGGCCTATTCAGTGTGCCATCTACGGCCAGACACAACCCGGCGGCCGCCTCGCGGCCGTCCTCATCACTATGGGAACCAGACGGGGGACAACCATGCTGGATAAAGAACTGCGTTCGATGATCGGCCAAGTGAAGGACGGGCGGATGGATCGCCGCGCCTTCATCAAGCGTCTGGCCGCGGTTGGTCTCACCGCACCCCTGGCCAATCAGCTTCTCGCGCTCGGTGGGGTTGCGATGGCGCAGAGCCCCGCGGTCTACAAGCCAACCAAGCGCGGGGGCGGCGGCCCTCTCAAGCTGTTGTGGTGGCAGGGGCCGACGCTGCTCAATCCGCATTTCGCCACCGGCACCAAGGACCAGGACGGGTCGCGGCTGTTCTACGAGCCGCTCGCAAGCTGGGACGCCGACGGCAATCTCAACCCGATTCTCGCCGCAGAGATTCCCTCGGTCGCAAACGGCGGTCTCGCAGCCGATGCCAAATCGGTGGTCTGGAAAATCAAGCCGGGAGTCAAATGGCACGACGGCAAACCGCTCACTGCCGACGACTTCGTGTTCACCTGGCAATATGCCAGCGATCCCGCCACGGCTGCCGTCAGCATCAGCACCTATGGTGAAATCACGGTCGAGAAGGTGAGCGATCTTTCGATTCGCATCCTGTTCAAGACTCCTACGCCATTCTGGGCAAATGCCTTCGTCGGCGCCTATGGCTGCGTTCTCCCGAAGCATCTGTTCACGGACTACAAGGGTTCGAAGTCCCGCGAGGCGCCGAACAATCTGGCCCCAGTGGGCACCGGTCCCTACAAATTCGTCGAGTTCAAGCCGGGCGATATGGTCCGCGGCCAGCTCAATCCCGACTATCATATGCCCAACCGTCCGCATTTCGACACGATCGAGATGAAGGGCGGCGGCGACGCCGTCTCCGCGGCGCGGGCGGTGATCCAGACCGGCGAATTCGATTTCGCCTGGAACATGCAGGTTGAAGACGACGTGCTGCTGCGTCTGGAGAAGGGCGGCAAGGGCAAGACGGTCTACGCCACTGGCGGCGACATCGAGTTCATTGCGATCAACTTCACCGATCCGCACACCGAGGTTGATGGCGAACGGTCTTCGATGAAGACCAAGCACCCGATCCTCTCGGATCCGAACGTGCGCAAGGCACTTGCCCTGCTCGTCGACCGCGAGTCCGTCAAGAAGGCGATCTACGGTCGCGCCGGGCGCGCCACCGCCAATTATCTCAACGGTCCCGAAAAATTCGTCTCAAAGAATACGACGTGGGAGTTCAACATCGAGAAGGCGTCGAAGATGCTCGACGACGCCGGATGGAAAGTCGGAGCGGACGGCATCCGCGAGAAAGACGGAAAGAAGTTCAAACTTCTGTACCAGACCTCGACCAACGGTCCGCGCCAGAAGACCCAGGCGATCGTCAAGCAGGCTTGCCAGAAGGCCGGCATCGATGTCGAGCTGAAATCGGTCGTTGCCTCGGTGTTCTTCTCGTCGGACGTTGCCAATCCCGACACCTACCCCAAGTTCTATGCCGACATCGAGGAGTTCCAGATCCCGATGACGCAGCCGGATCCGGCGTTGCACATGCGCCGCTACATCTCCGCCAACGTGGCCACGAAGGAGAACAAATGGCAGGGCCAAAATTTCCCGCGCTATGTCAACAAGGACTATGATGCCGCCATTGCGGCAGCCGAGACCGAGACCGATCCGGTTAAGCGCGCCGCGCTCTACATCAAGTGCAACGATCTGCTTTGGCAGGACACCGTGTTCATCCCGGTGATGCATCGTCTCAAGGTGGAAGCCGCCGCCAACGCGCTGCGGCCAGCGCTGAGCGGTTGGGCGAACGAGACGGATAACATTCAGGACTGGTACCGGGAGGCGTGAGGGACGGCCGCTGAGAGGATCCTTCCCTGATGAGTCAGTATGTCCTGCGTCGCTTGTTGATCGCGATTCCGAGCCTGCTCGGAATCTCGGCAGTGCTGTTCTTTGTGCTGGCGCTGGCTCCCGGCGACCCGTTCTCCGAACTGGCCACCAATCCGAACGTACCGCCCGAAGTGCAAGCCGCACTTCGGGCCAAATTTGGACTGGATGATCCCATCCATCTTCGTTACCTGCACTGGCTGTCGGCCATGATGCACGGCGACTGGGGTTTTTCGTTCGTCAGCCGAATGAACGTTGATACGCTCATCCTCCAGCGCCTTCCGACGACACTCTACGTGATTGGCTCGGCACAGATCCTGGCGCTGCTGGTCGCAATTCCCGTCGGCGTCTATGCGGCGACCAAGCCTTATTCGGTATTCGACCAGGTCGCCAACACGCTTGCCTTCGTCGGCTTTTCGCTGCCGACCTTCTTCACCGGCATCCTGTTCATCCTGATCTTCTCGGTCACGCTCGATTGGCTGCCCTTCGTCTATTCGACGGACATCAATGCAACCGGCATCCGCTGGGTGCTCGAGATGATCCGTCAGGCGATCATGCCGGTGGCGGTGCTCGGCCTGTTCCAGGCGGCGTCGATGACGCGCTTCGTGCGCTCGGCGATGCTTGACGTGATCCGGCTCGACTACGTCACCACGGCGCGGGCAAAGGGCCTCGGACAGGCGACGGTGATCATCAAGCACGTGATGCGGAACGCCATGATCCCGGTCGTCACGCTCATTGCGTTGCAAATGCCCGCGGTGTTCGGCGGCGCCATCGTCACGGAGCAGATCTTCCGCATTCCCGGCATCGGCTCGCTGCTGATCTCCTCCATTCTTTCCAACGACACGCCGGTGGTGATGGCCGTCACCTTCGTCTTCGCGTGCCTTGTGGTCCTGTTCAATCTCATCGCGGACGTCCTGTATGGCTGGCTTGACCCTCGCATCTCCCTCCGCTGAGCGGCGCGTCTACTCGCCGTGGCGCGAGACGTGGCGGCGCTATAGCCGCCACAAGCTTGCCGTGGCCAGTGCGTTCCTGCTCCTCATTCTGGTCTTGGCGGTGGTCGCCGGCCCCTTCGTGTGGCGGGTCAAGATCGACGATATCGATATCGTGGCGGGCATGCAGGGGCCGTCGCTTGCCCATCCGTTCGGCACCGACGATCTCGGACAGGACATCCTCGCCCGTATGATCTATGGCGGGCGCATCTCGCTTGCCGTCGGCCTCGCCGCGATGCTGGTCTCCGTCTTTATCGGCACGCTGATTGGTGCGCTCGCCGGCATGTCGCGCGGCGCGCTCGGTCATGGATTGATGTGGCTCACCGATCTGTTCCTGTCGCTGCCGCAACTGCCGCTGCTGCTGCTGCTGATCTACCTCTTCCGCGACGGACTCAAGGTCGCGTTCGGCCCCGAGGGGGGCATCTTCATCCTGATCGTGCTCGTGATCGGGGGCCTGCGCTGGATGCCGGTGGCGCGCCTCGTGCGCGCGCAATTCCTGTCGATCCGCGAAAAGGAGTTCGTCGAAGCCGCGCGCGCGCTCGGCGCCAGTCCGGTGCGGCAGGTGGTGCGCCACATCCTGCCCAATGCGCTCGGTCCGGTGATCATCGCCGGCACCATCGACGTCGCTGCCGCCATCATCGCGGAGTCGACGCTGTCGTTCCTCGGCCTCGGCTTTCCGCCGGATACCCCGACCTGGGGGCGGCTGCTGTACGATGCCAAGGACTTCCTCGACATCGGTCCGCACTGGGCGCTGTTTCCGGGCGGCGCGATCTTCATCGCGGTGGTCGCCATCAACTTCATCGGCGACGGCCTGCGTGACGCGCTCGATGCGCGGCGGGTGATCTGATGGCGCCGCTGCTCGAGATCAAGGGCCTGAAAACCCATTTCTCCACCGACGACGGTATCTTGCAGGCCGTCGACGGCGTCGACATCTCCATCAACCGCGGCGAGACGCTCTGCGTCGTCGGCGAGTCCGGCTGCGGCAAGACCGTTACGGCGATGTCGATCCTGAAGCTGATCGCGATGCCGCCCGGCCGCATCGCGGCCGGTCAGATCATCTTCGAAGGCCGCGATCTCGTGCCGCTGACGAGCAATCAGCTCGACGAGATTCGCGCCAAGGAGATCGGCTTCATCTTCCAGGAGCCGATGACCTCGCTCAATCCGGTGCTCACCATCGGCGAGCAGATCGCCGAGAGCCTGCGCCGCCACGAGAACGTCACCAGGAAGCAGGCGCTCGAGCGCACCATCGAGATGCTGAAGCTGGTGCAGATCCCCAACGCCGAAGGCCGCGTGCACAACTATCCGCACCAATTCTCCGGCGGCATGCGCCAGCGCGTGATGATCGCGATGGCGCTCGCCTGCAAGCCGAAGCTGATCATCGCCGATGAGCCCACCACCGCGCTTGACGTCACCATCCAAGCGCAGATCCTCGACCTCTTGCAGGACATGAAGAAGCGCTTCGGCATGGCGGTGATGCTGATCACCCATGCCATGGGCGTCGTCGCCGAAACCGCGCAGCGCGTCGTCGTGATGTATGCCGGCAAGGTGGTGGAGGAGGCGCTCGTCGACGATCTCTTCGGCGATCCCCGCCATCCCTATACGCAAGGGTTGATCCGCTCGATTCCGCGCATCGACCTCGACAGCGAGCACAAGACGCGGCTGGAGGCGATCGGCGGCTCGGTGCCGATCCTGATCAATCCGCCGGTCGGTTGCCGTTTCGCCGCGCGTTGTCGGCACGCCATGAGCGTCTGTACCGAGAAGGAGCCGCTGCTCCGCGAGGTCTCGCCCGGCCATCGCATGGCCTGTCACCTGGGAGATACGTCGTTGGGAGCCGCGTCATGAGCGAACCCTTGCTCCGCGTCAGCGGTCTGAAGAAGCATTTCCCCGTGCTCGGCGGCCTGTTGTCGCGCCAGGTCGGCAGCGTCTATGCGGTCGACGGCGTGTCGTTCTCGGTCAATCGCGGCGAGACGCTCGGTCTCGTCGGCGAATCCGGCTGCGGCAAGTCCACCACGGGCCGTTGCGTGCTGCGCCTGATCGAGCCGACCGACGGCGAGGTTACGTTCAACGGCCAGGATGTGCGCCAGCTCAGCGGCAACGATCTGCGCGCGATGCGGCGGAACATGCAGTTGGTGTTCCAGGACCCGTTCGCCTCGCTCAATCCACGCATGACGATCGGCGCGATCCTCGGCGAGGCCCTTGTCATTCATAAGCTCGGGTCATCAGCTAGGGAACGCGAGGATCGTGTCGCAAGCCTGCTCGTGAAGGTCGGGCTCAAGGCCGAGCACATGCGCCGCTACCCTCACGAATTCTCCGGCGGCCAGCGCCAGCGCATCGTGATCGCGCGCGCGCTCGCGGTCGAGCCGAAGCTGATCGTCTGCGACGAGCCGGTCTCCGCGCTCGACGTCTCGATCCAGGCCCAGGTCATCAACCTGCTGGAGGATCTCCAGGCCGAGCTGAACCTCACCTATCTCTTCGTCGCGCACGATCTCTCGGTGGTCGAGCATATCTCCGACCGCGTCGCGGTGATGTATCTCGGCCGCATCGTCGAGCTCGCGAAAGCCAACGACCTCTACCGCAACCCGCAGCATCCCTACACCAGGGCGTTGTTGTCGGCGGTGCCGGTGCCAGATCCCAAGCTCAAGCGCGAGCGCATCCGGCTGAAGGGCGACGTGCCGAGCCCGATGAAGCCGCCGTCGGGCTGCCACTTCCACACCCGTTGCCCGATCGCCCAGCCGCGCTGCGCCGAGAGCGCGCCCGAGCTGAGGGAAGGGGCGGGCGGCCACTTCGTGGCGTGCCATCTCGCCTGACGCCGGGTAAGGCAGGACGCGTATTCACGCGTCCTGAAGCAGGCCGTACGCCGAAAGGGTCTGCCTGAAAGCCTCCACAGACGTGTGGTGATGCGCGAACAGGCCCGCCTCGCGCGCGCCGGCAACATTGGCCGCGAGATCGTCGACGAACAGGACCGTCTCCGGCCGCACGTTGAGCTCGGCCAGGCAGAGGCGATAGCAGTGCGGGTCCGGCTTTGCCGTCTTGAACTGGGCCGAGGTATAGATCCGGGCGCCAAACAGCGGCCGCAAGTCCGGCAGCAGCGTGTCGATGTGGTCGGCGACCAGCGTGGTATTGTTGGTCAGGACGGCAATGTCGACGGTCTCGCGCAGACGGCGGGCAATTTCCAGCATCGCGCGATCGGCTTGCATCGAACGGCGCCGCGCCTCCACCCATTCGTCGAGCGACAGCGGATAACCCATGCGTTCGCCGAAGCCGCGCAGGTAATCCGCGGCACCGAGAGTGCCGGAATCGCCGAGCAGCTCGAAGCCACTCTCCCAGATCGCCTTGTGGACGAACTCGCTGGTCGATCCCGCAAGCTCCGCCAGACATGCGACACGCTTTCCCCTGTCGTAGTCGCACAGGACGTTGTCCATGTCGAAGAGAACGAGCTTGATCGCGTCAGTCACAGCAGCACTCTCGGGTTGGCCGAATGGCCGGCCGTCACTGGAGTCATATCCCGCCCGAACGCGGGCGACAAATCCGGGGGCGCAAGGGTGGTGTGCGCTACGCGTGCCGGGCCGGCGCCGGCGTCACGCGCTTTTCGCGGGCCAGGGCACGACCTGTCCCGACATCACCAGCCGGTCGCGGCCGCTGTCCTTGGCGGCATAAAGCGCGCGGTCGGCGGCCGCCACCAGCGCGCTGGAGTCGGTCGTGGTCTCGGATGGAAACGCCGTCGCGCCGCCGACGCTCGCGGTGATGAGCCGTGAGGGTGGATTGTGCGCATGCAGCATGGCGAGGTCGCGCAATGCGCCGCGAATTTCCTCGCCGACCCTGGCGCAGCCGTCCGCATCGGTGTTCGGCAACAGCACGGCGAATTCCTCGCCGCCGTAGCGCGCCGCGACGTCGGCCGGCCGCCGGGCATGAGCGGACAGGATCCGCCCCAGCGCCCGCAGGCAGCCGTCGCCGGCCAAATGTCCGTAATGGTCGTTGAACGCCTTGAAATGATCGACGTCGATCAGCAGCAGCGAGAGTTGGGTGCCATCGCGCCGGGCGCGGGCCCATTCGTCCGCAAGCCGTTCGTCGAATGCGCGCCGGTTGGCGAGCCCGGTCAGGCCATCGGTCGTTGCCAGCGAGGCGAGCTTGTCCTGGAGGTCCTTCTGCTCTGTCATGTCGCGTACGACCGCGACGACGCCGTCGATCTCGCCGCTGTCGGAGGCCCGCGTCACGTGCAAGGCTGCCTCGGCCCAGATCTCGCCCTTCTCGCGATGACGCTGGCGATAGACGAACCTTGCCTCCTCGGCCTCGCCGTTCTTCAGGGCGGCAATCGCCTGCTCGACCCGCTCCATGTCCTCGGCGTGAATGCCTGCTACCGCCGACGTGCCCAGCAGTTCGTCGGCTGACCAGCCGATGATGCGCACGCATGACGGCGACGCGTAGAGCAGCCGGTTGTCCAGTCCGATCCGGGTCACCATGTCGCTGGATTGCTCGGCGAGCAGGCGGAAATGAGCTTCCTTGGCGACCAGGGCGTGCGCCATGCGCTGTCGCTGCGCGAGCTGGCGGACCAGGTAGTAGCCGATCACGGCGATCAGCAGGACGAGGCCGAGGACGAAGGTCATGCGCATGGCCGCCGCGCGTCGCCAGGGAGCCAGCACGTCGTCCTGCGACTTGCTTGCCAGCACCATCAGGGGATAGCGGCTGCTGCGCTGGTAGTAGCTGAGCCGCTGCACGCCATCGAGCGGCGACTTGAAATAGTAGACCGCGGCAGCCGGCCGGCTCTCCCATTCCCTGAATAGCGGCGTGCTGGACAGGTCGCGGCCGACGAAAGCGCTGCTCTCGTCACGGCTGCGCGCCAGCATGATGCCGCCATTGCTGAGCAGCGACGCCGAGCCGTTCGGGCCGAAATTGAAGCGCTCGTAGAACTTCACGAAATACCCGACGTCGATCGTGAGCAGGGCAACGCCGGCGAAGCCCCCGTCGGGATCGTTGATCCGGCGGGACGCGGTGATGATCCACTGGCCTCCGGCACGGCTCTTGACGGGGCGTCCGATCAGCGTCCCAGGATCGGTCGAATCCCGATGACGCTGGAAATATTCGCGGTCGCTGTTGTTCAGCTTGGAAAAATCGACGCGCTCGGTCGTGGCGAGCCACCGGCCGGTCGCGTCGTAGACGAAGATGCCGCGGATGCGGTCCGAAGACTTGCGGGTCGGCAGATAGGCCTGCAGCTTTGTGATCGTGTCCGGACCCGTTCCGTCGATTTCGAGCCGATGGACCAGCCCGACCAGGATCGTATCGACGAGCTCGAACGTGTCGTCGGCATGCTGGACCAGCGAATGCGCGAGATTGGCCACGTCGACTTCGGCGTTTCTGAGCTCGGTATTGCGCGTCTCCCATTCGCGCCAGCCGCTCAAGCCGAGGATGGCGAAGCAAGTCAGGACGACGAAGCCCGCCGCCCACAGCGGAAGGCGCGTCTTGCCGAGGTCGCGGCCCGTGATCATCAGGCTTGCTCCATTTCGGCGCAAACCTCTCACTTTGGCCTTAACGGCCTGTTGCGCCATCCGCGCTGATTGTGCGAATCCCGTATTCGGCCGGAACCGGTCCTCGACGTTTCGACGGGTTATTGTCGAAGGATGTTAACCACGCCGACCTCGCGCGCCGGATTCGCCTGGCGTCCCCGCCTCACTCCTCCAGTGTAAACCCGACGCGCAGCGTCACCTGATAGTGGCGCACGGCGTTGTTCTCGATGTGGCCGCGCGTCTGCACCACCTCGAACCATTTCATCTCGCGGATGGTCTTGGCGGCGCGGCTGATCGCGTTCTTGATCGCGTCCTCGATCGAGGTCTCGGATGATCCGACCAGTTCCAGGATCTTGTAGACGTGATCCTTCTCGGCTGTGGGCATGGTGCGTCTCCCCTTGTTCGTGTTGTGGCGAGCCAGGATAGGTCTCTCGCATGCGTTCGAGAGCCGTGCGCTCTCCGATTTGAACAGATGCGAGCGCTTTGGGTTCCATTCTCCGCGATGCCCCATGCGGCCGCCTGCCGGGCGCGGGGCTTGTGCGATCGGCGGCGACGGCACTCGCGCTTGTGGAGTGACGCTGGCTCTTCAGCGAACCTGGAGACGCTATTCCGCCGCTTGCGCGATCTGCGGCAGGGCCGGTGCCAGCCGCGTTCCGCGCCACAGCAGCCTCAGGAGCAGAACGAGCAGCGCCATCAGCGCGAAGCCACCGATGGCGGGCGCAAACTTCTCATTCATGTCGGCAAAATCGGCTTCGTTCCCGAACTGTGCCGCCATGCGCGCCGATTGAAGCATTCCATAGGCGCCAGCCAGCAGGATCAGCCCATAGATGGCACTGCGTTCGCGCGCGCTCGCCAACTGGACAAGATCGGGAAGCAGCAGCGCGAGGCCGATCCCCACCATCGGCAGGTCGTAGTCATAGGCATAGGGGCTGATCATCACCGACACCATGGCAGTGATGCCCAGCACAAACGCGGGGGACATCTTTCGCGCGGCACTGAGCCAGATCGAGAGCACGATCGCGCACAGCGCAAAGCACGCGGCGATCGCCTGGGCCCAAAAGGCGTAAGCCGGAGGAACGCCGGCGCGGCCGAGGGCCGCGTAGGTCGAGATCATGCGGAACAGCGGATAAAAGCCGTGTTCCAGGAAGATGGCCGATTCCCGGATCGCTCCGAGCCATGCGGCCCAGATCTGTGATCCGAACACCAGCGTGCAGACGAGCGAGCTCGCCAACACGACCGTTGTCGCTGTCGCGAGCGCCACCCAGCGGCGCGTCGCCAGCATGTAGACGCCGGCGGCGATGGCCAGATGTGGCTTGATCACCATCATACCCAGCGCGAGACCGGCGAGAACCTGGCGCCGCTCCACGTTGAGGCAGACAACGCCGATCAGGGCGCCCGTGAGGAAGCCGTTCTGTCCGCAGCCGACAGTAATCGCGAGCGCGGGAAACATGACGACCAGGATATGGGCGAAATTCCTGCCGGCGATGGCGCGAAGCGTCAGGAGGTAGGCGGCAAGGGTCGTGGTGATGAAGATGAGATAGGCGCTCCCGGCCGGCAGAAGTGCAAATGGCGCCAACAGCAGATCGAACTGTGGCGGGTAGGTCCAAGGCATGAAGCTCGTGGCTCCATTGGACGCCTCGGCCTGAAGCTTGATCAGCGTCTCGAACCGGTAGACGAGATCGAGCTGACCACGCCATACCTGCTGCGCCACGATGTAGAAGGCGTCGAAATCCGAGAGCTCGCGAACCTGCCAGACGCTCCAGCGGCCGAACCTGAATGTCTTGAACAGGACCATCACGGCCAGCGTCGCCACAACGAACCGGACATACATCGTCCGCTTCGACGGCGAGGATTGAACCGCTTCCAGCGTCCCGGCAAACATCAGCGACGACCCCCAGCTTGACCGATCCGCGGTCCGGCGCGCAGATCCGCGGATCACCGCCAAACTGCCACCAGAGGTTTAAGGGACGGTAACGGGCCCGGGGGATTTTGGTGGGGATGACGCATGGACCGGCGTCGAGGCAGCCCTAAATTGCGCTAACCGGCATGGGGCGTCAGGGCAGCTGGGGCGACAGCAGGCGCCCAGTTCGTCGTCCGCCTTGTGAGGGGACGCCCTGATTTTCCGCGCATTTGCGTGCGATATCGCAATGTTCCCCTCAAATACGCCGGCAGGCGCCGCGTCGCCGGCTTGTCCGCGGGAACGCGGAAGGGCTAACCTGAACGTCTCTCCTGGCAGCATCGAAGTACGCTGATGATCGGCCGTTGGACGAAGGGGGTTCTGGCCGCTATCGGCCTGCTGGCCGGGCCTGCATCGGGCGCCGCGCAGGACGATCTCGGCGGCGCGCCCGGCACGATGTCGCTGCAAGTGACGACCGATCCGTCGACGATCGAGTGCCGTAAGCTCGAAACGGTCAATCCCGCCTCGCTGATCTTCCTGCCGCTGCGGCGGACGTTCAACGAGGATTTCGACGAGCATCCGCTGTCGGCCGGACGCTGGGTGCCGCACTATGCCGGTGGCGCGGCGTGGCCGGAGGCGCGCTACTGGGGCGGCGACGGCTCCGACTTCAAGCGCAAGACCAGCGCCAATGGCGAGCAGCAGATCTATGTCGATCCGCGCTACGCCGGCCGCGCGGCGGCACCGCTCGGGCTCGATCCGTTCAAGGTCAACGACGGTGTGCTGTCGATCGTCGCGAGCCGCACGCCGCCGGAGCTGAAGCCGGTGCTGTTCAACAACGAGTACATCTCCGGGATCCTGACGACCCAGGGCACGTTCGCGCAGAAGCACGGCTATTTCGAAATTCGCGCCAAGGTCCCGGTCGGCCATGCGGTGTGGCCGGCGTTCTGGATGCTGGCGGACGATGGCGGCTGGCCGCCCGAGGTCGACGTGCTGGAAGGCCGCGGCGAGCGACCCGGCGATCTCGTCATGACCACGCATTGGCGGATTCCGTCGACCCAGAAGATCCAGTCCTGCGGCTTCGACTTCGCGGTCGGCGACGCTTCCAGCGCATTCCACAATTACGGTGTGCTGTGGGAGGAGGACCGTCTGGTCTACTTTATCGACCGCAGGCCGGTATCGGACATCAAGGTGCCGATCGGCTTCGACGATCCCATGTACATGATCGTCAATCTCGCGATCGGATCGAAGTTCTTCGTCGGCGTCGGTCCGGTCGATGCGGAGTCGCCGCCGCGCGTCGCCTTCGAGATCGACCGGATTTCCGCCTATCAGATCGATATGGAGCAGGCGCGGAGATAGGGATGTCAGCTGGTTTGTCACGGCGCCGTTTTGCAAAGCTCGCCGGCTTCGCCGCGCTTGGTGCAGCGGCGGGAGCCAGGGCCGCGGAGAATGAGGTGCTCGCATCGGTCGAGCGCGGCGCGCCCTTCCCGAAGGATTTCTTGTGGGGTACCGCGACCTCGTCCTACCAGATCGAAGGCGCCGTCGCCGAGGACGGCCGCGGCAAATCGATCTGGGACATTTTCAGCCACACGCCCGGCAAGATCGAGGACGGCTCCACCGGCGACCGTGCCAACGAGCACTACCATCGCTACAAGGAGGACGTCGCGCTGATCAAGGCGCTCGGCGTCAAGGCCTACCGTTTCTCGATCGCATGGCCGCGAGTGTTTCCCGACGGGGCGGGGCAGCCCAATCCCAAGGGGCTCGATTTCTACAGTCGCCTGGTCGACGAGCTGCTCGCAAACGGCATCGAACCCTACGCCACGCTCTATCATTGGGATCTGCCGCAGGCGCTTCAGGACCGCGTCGGCGGCTGGCAGTCCAGCGATACGTCGAAAGCCTTTGCCGACTATGCTGCGTACATCGCCGCCCGCCTGACCGATCGGGTGAAGAACATCTTCACCGTGAACGAGGTCGGGCGCTTCGTGAATTTCGGCTATGGCTGGGGGATCGACGCGCCCGGCCTCAAGCTGCCGGCGGTGCAGCTGAACCAGGCCCGCCATCATGTCGCGCTGGCGCACGGCCTTGCCGTGCAGGCGGTGCGCGCCTCCGGCCGCGCCGGCACCCGCGTCGGCGCAGCCGAGAATATCGCGGCCTGCGTGCCGGCGATTGCTACGCCGGAAAACATCCGCGCCGCCGAGATCGCCACGCGCGAGCTCAACGCCGGATTCCTCGGCGTGGTGCTGGAAGGAAGATACACCGACGGCTTCCTTGCCTATGCCGGCGCGGACGCGCCGAAATTCACCGCCGAGGAATTGAAGATCATCGGCACGCCGAACGATTTCGTCGGCCTCAACATCTACGCACCGCAATACTACGTCACCGCCTCCGACCGTGCGCCCGGCTTCCACGTGCTGCCGTTTCCGACCTCGTTTCCGCACATGAATTCGGAATGGCTGCGGGTCGGCCCCGAGGTGATCTACTGGGCCCCGCGCATCGCCGCGAAGATCTGGAACATCGAGACCATCTACATCAGCGAGAACGGTACCTCGTCGGAAGACAAGATCTCCGCCGACGGCCAGGTTTACGACCTCGACCGCATCATGTTCCTGCGCAACTACCTGACCCAGATGCAGCGCGCCGTCGCGGAGGGCGTGCCGATCCGCGGCTATTTCCTCTGGAGCCTGATGGACAATTTCGAATGGATCTTCGGCTACGGCAAACGCTTCGGCCTCTACCGCGTCGACTTCGAGACGCAAGCGAGGATGCCGAAGCTGAGCGCGGCGTTCTATCGCGACGTGGTGGCGAGGAACGCGATCGGGGTGTGAGGCCGTCCCTCATTGACGTTTTCGGGGCGGGTAGTCCCGCTCGAGCCGCGCAATCTCTTCTGGAGGCGCAGTAAGCAGCATCAACTTGAGCGGCGTAAGCGGGCCGCCACGGCAAGGTCCGAACTGGCCGTCGACCCGCCCTCGATAAAGCGTCTTGCCATCACCGGTGACCTTGTCGAGGCCTGGTGAAATTCCGATTGTGAGCATCGCGCCGGGAGCCCATTCTAGTGGTCGGTGAGCGCAGCCACCATCGCACCATCTATCGTACGCGACCATCGCGATTCGATCGATCTTGCTGCGAGAAAGCGCGCCCCTCAGGACTTTGACGTCCCTGAATCCAAGCAGCTCGATCCCGGTGTCCGGTCCGGAAAGGTGGCGGATGCTGACGAGACGGCCGCTGAAGACAATCGGGCTCAGAGTATCGAGAGCGACACGCGCTTCGAGATCGACGGTTCGCTTGGTTGGATCGACATTTGGGTTGATCGATTCGAAAAAAGCGGAAGTCGGAAGGCCGCAGTCCAGCCCATGGACCGTGACGGGCCAACCGACTGCGAAAGCAGTCACGACGATGGCTGATCGAATGCCGCGAAGAAGGTCGAACCGCATCGCCGCCGGCTCCGAACTCTACGGGTCCAGCTCGGTATCCCAGTAGAGATAGTCCAGCCAGCTATCGTGCAGATAGTTCGGCGGGAACAGGCGGCCGTTGCGGTGGAGCTGGTGCACGGTCGGCGCGAAGGCGCTCTGGCGCGGAAACATCTTGGCTTGCGCCGGAGTGAGATTGCCCTTGCGCAGGTTACAGGGCGAGCACGCCGCGACCACGTTCTCCCAGGTGGTCTGGCCGCCTTTGCTGCGCGGAATGATGTGATCGAAGGTGAGGTCTTCGGGCGAGCCGCAATATTGGCAGGCGAAACGATCGCGCAGGAAGACGTTGAACCGCGTGAAGGCGGGATGGGTGGTCGGCTTGACGAAGGATTTGAGCGAGACCACGCTCGGCAGCTGCATTTCCAGCGTGGGACTTCGGACCGCCTGGTCGTAATGCGCGACGATGTTGACGCGGTCGAGGAACACCGCCTTGATCGCGTCCTGCCACGACCACAGAGACAGTGGGTAGTAACTCAGCGGCCGGAAGTCCGCATTCAGCACCAACACCGGCCAACTGCCTTGCGAGACATGTGCGTTCAAGTAACGCTCCCGGCCTCCATGTACGCTGCGAAGCAGCATGTATTGACATACTACATGCAGCGTGACGGGATTGTGAAGCCCGTTGAGCGACTTATTCAGGCGTAGGCAATGCGGCGGCGGGGTGGCAAAACGCTCAAAAACGCCGCGATTCAGGGAGGGGTCCATGCGAGGCTGGCTTGCCGCGCTGCTCCTGGCCGTGTTCGGCACGGGGGCGATCGGATCTGCTGCGGCTGAGGATTATCCGACGCGCCCCGTCACCATGATCGTACCGTTCCCGGCGGGCGGGGCGACCGACACCCTGGCGCGGTTCCTCGGCGAACGCCTGAACGTGATGCTGAAGCAGCCGGTCGTGATCGAGAATGTCGGCGGTGCCGCCGGCTCGCTCGGCGTCGGCCGCGCGGTGCGCGCGGCTCCCGACGGCTACACGCTGTCGATCGGAACTTCGACCACGCATATGCTGACGGGCGGGCTCTACGCGCTGCCCTTCGACCTGCTGCGGGATCTCGAGCCGGTCATCCTGATCGGCAGCGAGCCGCTTTTGATCGTCGGCCGCAAGGATCTGCCGGCGGACGATCTCAAGCAATTGATCGCGTGGCTGAAGGTCAATCCGGACAAGGCGTCGGTCGGCATCGCCGGCGTCGGCGCGACCGGCCATCTCGCGGGCATCGCGCTTCAGAAGGAGACCGGTACGAAATTCCAGTTCGTGCCCTATCGCGGCAACGGCCCGGCGATGCAGGACCTCATCGCCGGTCAGATCGACGCGATGATCGAGCCGGCTTCCAATTTCAAGGCGCTGGTCGGCGCCGGCAGCATCAAGACGTTTGCCGTGACGAGCAAGGCACGTTCGCCATCCTGGCCGAACATTCCGACCGCCGATGAAGCGGGGCTGTCAGGCTATTCCGCCTCGCTCTGGTACGGATTGTGGGTGCCGAAGGGAACGTCAAGCGACATCATCGCAAAGCTCAGCGCCGCCATGGTGCAGATTCTGGCGAGCCCGGAGGCGAAGCAGCGCTTCGCCGAGCTCGGCATCGAGGTCTCGCCGCCTCGGCAGCAATCACCGGAAGCGCTGCGCGCGTATCAAAAGGAAGAGGCCGAGCGCTGGTGGCCGATCATCAAGGCGTCGGGGGTGAAGGTGGAGTGAGGGGGCGCGTCGGGCCGACGTACAGACGGCCGACCTATCAGACGGCGCGTGGCCACACCCTCCGCTGTCGTCCTGGCGAATGCCAGGACCCATACCGCGGAATCCATCCGTGATACGCGGTATTAGTACCACGCAACGACTAGTGTTCGCCAAACTGCTCCCTGTGGTTATGGGTCCTGGCATTCGCCAGGACGACGTTGGGGAGGTGGCGGCGTTTCAATAACGTGTCGCGCTACTCCCGCACCCGTTCCAGCTTCTGCAAGCACCGCGTCGCGCGCACCACGGCCGGCATCTCCTGGTCCGGAAAGCTCGTCGTCCAGTTGGTGACGCCGACCTCGCCGACGTAGATGTCGCCCTTCGAATCCAGCGCGATGCCGTGCGGCGCGAGGAATTTGCCACTTGCAACGCCCGGGCCTTCCTCGCCGCCGAGCCGCGCGATGCGCGTGCCCTTTGCATCGACGATCGACAGCCGCGGGCCGAGATTGGGCACATTGCGGTTGATGTCGAGGCCGGGGCCGAGTTCGCCGATCACGAAGGTCGGACTCTTGGCTCCGCCGCAGCAGCACAGCGCACAGGGGCGGTGCAGATTGTTCCACTGCGTCTCGTATTTGCCCTCGCCGTTGAACACCTGCACGCGATGGTTCTCGCGGTCGGCGACGTAGACCCAGCCATCGGCATCGGTGGCGATGTTGTGCACGACGTTGAACTGGCCGGGATCGGTGCCCGGCTCGCCCCAGCTCTTGATCAGCTTGCCGTCGGGCGTGAACTTGTGCACGCGCGCGTTGCCATAGCCGTCGGAGACGTAGATCTCGCCCTTCGGCGACAGCGCGGTGTGGGTGCAGCGGTGGAACGGCTCGCCACTCATGAACGGCGCCGGCTTCTTTGGGATGCCGATCGTCAGCAGCACCTTGCCGTCGGTGGTGCATTTGCGCACGGTGTGGTCGCCGTCGTCGGTGCAGTAGAGATTGTCGTCGGCATCGATGTGCAGCCCGTGCGCGCGCGAGAACAGGCCCTCGCCCCAGCTTCGCAAAAAATTGCCCTCGCGGTCGAGCACCACCATCGGATGGGCGCCGCGGTTGAAAACGTAGACG
The DNA here is from genome assembly GCF_058807535.1 of Bradyrhizobium sp. GW821-FHT12B03. Taxonomy (NCBI): domain Bacteria; kingdom Pseudomonadati; phylum Pseudomonadota; class Alphaproteobacteria; order Hyphomicrobiales; family Nitrobacteraceae; genus Bradyrhizobium; species Bradyrhizobium sp. GW821-FHT12B03. Next base: position 364,426 of record NZ_JBXAQU010000006.1, on the reverse strand, counting down.
CGATCCTTGCTGTCGACCGCGACCGAGGCGACGTCGCTCAGTGTCCAGCCGTCAGGCAATTTGGCGAAGTTTTCGACGACGCGGTAGCGGTGCTCGCCGGCGCCGAGGATGGCTGGCATGTGTGATCTCCTCTTGGTCGCTTTAGCCCCACGCGATCATCCCCACACTGTCATTGCGAGCGCAGCGAAGCAATCCAGACTGTCTCCGCGGAAAGACTCCGGATTGCTTCGCTGCGCTCGCAATGACGATGGGGCTCAAGCCGAAGCCGCCTCCCGTCCCAAAATCCCTTCCTCGATGGCCTTGATCTGGAGCGCGAGATATTTCGAATTGATCCGGCACTGCGCGAGGCTGCCGGCAATGAACCACAGGCCGGGCTGCTGCGTGCGCGCATACATGTTGCGCAGCTCGAAGCCGTCGCCAAAACCCCAGACCGGGCCGACGCGGTCGGCGATGCCATCGCCGAACAGTTTTCGCACGAGGTATTCCTGCGGCTTGTAGCCGGTCGAGAGCACGATCAGGTCGGCCGCGATGGTCGCGCCGTCCTTCATCCGTGCGCCTTCGGCGACGAAACTCTCGATGTCGGAAAACTGCCTGAGCTTGATCGCGCCCTCGACGATGAGGTTGGAGCAGCCGACGTTGAAATAATAACCGCCGCCGCGGGTGAGATATTTGAACTGCCAGCCGGTGCCGGCCTCGCCGAAGTCGAGTTTGAAGCCGACGCGGGAGAGACCGTCGAGCAGCTCCTTGTCGAGCTCCTTGGACTGTTCCGTCAGCATGACATGGGTCTTCTTGGCGAGCGGGGTCGGCATCGAGGCCGCGATCAGATCGTTGTCCTCGAGCGTGCCCTCATTGTAGGTCGCATAAGCGAGCTGCGCCGACGGCTCGATATTGGTGACCAGCGTCGGTGAGCGCTGCACCAGTGTCACCTCCGCGCCGCTGGAATGCAGGTCCTGCGCGATGTCGTGACCGCTATTGCCGGTGCCGATCACGATGGCGCGCTTGCCGGCCCAGTTCTCGCCATCCTCGTAGCGGCTGGAGTGCAGCAGCGTGCCCCTAAAATTGTCGAGGGTCGGAATATCGGGAATGTTGGCGATGCCGCTGACGCCGGTCGCCATGATCACATGGCGCGGGTGCATGGTGGGTTTGCTGCCGTCGGCCCGGCGCAGCGTCACCGCCCAGCGGTTCTCAGCCTCGTCGTAAGCACCGCCTTCGAACTCGGTGCCGGTCCAGAAGTTCAGCTCCATGGCATCGACGTAAGCCTCGAACCAGTTCGCCAGCTTGTCCTTGGGGATATAGGTCGGCCAGTTCGGCGGGAACGGCATGTAGGGCAAATGATTGACCTGCACCTGGTTGTGCAGGGTGAGCGCGTGATAGCGCTTGCGCCAATTGTCGCCGATCCGCGCCTCGCGATCGACGATCAGAGTATCGACCTTCAACTGCCTCAGCCGCGCCGCGATCGCGAGCCCGGCCTGGCCGCCGCCGACCACCAGCACGGCCGGGTCGCGATCGGCGTAGTCGCGCGAGGCGTTGCGCAGGTCGAGCCAGTTCGGGCCACGGAAATCGCGCGAATAGGCCTGGCCGCGCGGGCGTGACGTGCCGAGCTGTTCCTCGAAGCCCTTCAACTCGTCGAGCACGGTGAGCAGCGTCCATGCCTTCAGGCGGTCGCCGTCGGTGCTGTCAGGAACGAGCCGCAGGATGCCGCTGCCGCGGCCGAGCGCGGTTTCGAAATTGAAGATGGCTTCGATGTTGCCGGTGCCGGCGCGCGTCACCCAGCGCGGCGGCGCGCGATTTGGCGCGATCTTGAAATTGGCCGGTGCTGCCTTGGGTGCGAGCGCGGCCAATGCTTCCGCAACGGCATCGCGGCCGGCGATCGTTTGCAGGTTCCAGCTCAGCGCCAGGACGTCGCGCCAGAAACATTCGGCGGCGAACAGGTGATCGAGCGCTTCGCGACCGGGCTTGCTCAGCGTGCGCTCGAATTCATCGAGCCAAGCTTGCGCGGCGACGGAAATATCCTTCGTCCTGTCCAGCATGCGCGACCTCGTGCCGTCTTCGCGGCGTTTCCTCTGAGATGGAACGCTATACTGGATCAGTCCGTGTCAAAAGCGCTTTACCCGAGCAGCGAGAGCATGTGGCCCTGCTCAGGCGGAATGCGCCCCTTCAGCGTGTCGAGATAAACCTGCCGCACCGCCTCTGGTCCGCGGCTCTCGACCACGGTCAGGCATCGCTCCACCCGCGGCGCAAAGCCCGACCACGCCGCGCCAAAACGCTGCTCGATACCGCCCGACCCCCATTCCTTGGCGCGCTTGCGGATCTGGTCGGGCGCGAAAAACCAGCGCGGTCTCGCACCGGGCAGTTCGCCCTCGTCGGCGTCGGTGGCACGATGCGTCAAGCCGACGCGCACCGAGCATTTCATCTGGTCGCGGAAATGGTGGTGCAATCCGGCACGCAGTGCGCTGTTGCCGGCCATGTCGACGAACACGACCGGCGCGTCTGATGGCAGCGACGTCACACGATCATAGGTGACGACCGCGTCGTAGCAGCCGATCGACGAGACAAAGCTGGCATTGCCCGACGACGTCAGGCCGATCACCCCGCGGCCGCGTGTGTGCAAGAGATGAGCGAGCCCGAACGCCGTCTTGCTCGAGGCACTCGACAGCAGCACGGTCCGCGCGCCGAAATCGTCGTTCTCGGCCAGGAAATCGTCGACCAGGAACGACAGCATGAACAGCGGTCGCAGCAGCGCCTGGTAGTCGCCCTGCCGGCCTGCGTAGGCGGGATCGCCGGTGACGCGCGCATAGGCGTTGTAGACCGGCGCCACGCCTTGCCGATGCGCAGCTCCGTCGCGCAAGCCGCGCTTGCTGACATCGGTGGCTTCGATGACGAGATGCGTCGCCATCGGGAAGTAGCCGAACAGGCGCTCGCCCACCGGGACGTTTGGATGTTTCGAGGCGATCACCTCGCCAAAGCCCCACACCGGAATGTTGCCGAAGCCCTGCGATGCGGGAAAGATCTGCCAGTATTTCAGCTCGTCGCCCATTACGGCATAGGTGATGTTGTTGGCGGTGAGCGCGAAGCGATCGACCTTCAGCAGCAGCGCATCCGCCGGCAGCGTGGCGGCATCCGGAATGGCAGTCTCGATCAGCTTGCACTGTTCGAGGTCATCGCGCGCAACGACGAAGTCGGTCGATGTGAAGTCGGTCGATGTCATGGCGAAGGTCCCGGTTTTTTCCGTGCCGGCATCTTCTCTTTCACGCCTGGGCGCTTTGCAACAGCAACATTGTTTAAAACGGCGTTCGCCTCGCCGGCGAGCACGCCCTCGCGTTTCTTCACCGCGCGATAATAGCTCCACCACAGATGCGCGGCCGCGCCGCGCAGCGGACGCCAGGGTTCGGCGAGCGGCGCCATCTGCTTCTCCGTCGGCCGCGCCTGCAGGCCGAGGCCGATCTTGATGCCCTCTTGCACCGCGAGGTCGCCCGCGGGCCAGGCATCGCCATGGCCGAGGCAAAACAGCAGATAGACGTCGGCGGTCCATGGCCCGATGCCAGGCAGCGAGATCAGCGTATGATGCGCGGCGTCGGCATCTTCCTCGGCGAGCACGTCGAGGTTCAGCCGCTCCGCCGTGATCTCGCGCGCGAGATGTTTCAGCGTCTTGATCTTGGCGGCGGACAGGCCAAGCCGCCCCAGCCGGTCGGTGCGCGCACGGCGCACCGCCTCATGGTCGAACGGGTCGAAGGCAGCCGACAGTCGTCCCCAGATCGCCGCGGCGCTCGCGGTCGACAGCTGTTGCCCGCAGACGATATGGGCAAGCCCCGCAAAGCCCGGTTCGCGCCGCCGCAACGCCGGCATGCCGGCGATCGCGAGCACGGGCTTGAGACGCGGATCGCGCTTCACCAGCGCCTGGACGGCCTCTTCGAGATCGGACTGGGTTTCGAGGTGGATGGTCATGACGTCATCGGCTCGTCGCGATGCTGATTTGGCGTTCTGTGGACGGCTTGGGACGATAAGATTAAGACCATACTATCGGAATCCTGGAATCGTTCGATGACTTTGAGAAGTATTCCTGTGGAGATGGACGGCGAGAAAGTCGCCCTGATCGATGCCATGCTGGACCGCGTCGTCGACGAATACCGCGTCTTCCTTCCGCTCGCGATCGAAAGCGGAAGCCGGGCCTGGGGATTCGCCTCGCCCGACAGCGACTATGACTGTCGTTTTGTCTATGTGCGCCGCGCCGTCGATCACATTACGCCGTGGGTTAGCCGTGACGTCATCGAGCTCCCGTTGGAGGGAGATCTCGATGCGAACGGTTGGGACTTGCGCAAGGCGCTTCAGCTCCTGTTGAAGGGCAATGCGGTGATCGTGGAGTGGTTGTGCTCGCCCGTCGTTTACCGGGGGCAGGCATGGTTTCGCGACGAGTTTCTGGCATTTGCCAGAGAGGCCGCTAGTCGTGAGGCTGTCTGCCGCCACTATCTTCATCTCGGCGAGCGGCAGCGACGGGTCTATTTCGGCGACGGGACGAGCGTTGCGCAAAAGAAGATCTTCTATGCACTTCGGCCCGCCGCCGCCCTGCGATGGTTGCGCATTCATCCTACCGAAGCCGTGGCGCCGATGCATTTTCCGACCCTCATGGAGGAGTGCGATCCGCCGAGCGAATTGAAGTCGGAGGTCATCGAACTCATGGCCCGGAAGTCGATCACGCACGAACTCGGCTCAGCACCTCTACCGCGCACCGTGGCCGACTTTCTCGATACGGAGTTTGAGCTTGCCCGCGGTCTCTTCGAAGGCAGCGGGCCAAGTGCATCGGAACAGATCATCCTTCGGGCAGAACAGTTTTACCGCGGCGTGGTGGAGCGCCTCGAACGGGAGGACGGTGCCGTTCTTCCGTTCCGGCTTGCATGATGCCACCCGTTTTCCGATTTGCGCCCAGCCCGAATGGCTACCTGCATCTCGGCCATGCCTATTCGGCGCTGCTCAATTCCGACCGCGCGCGCGAGACCGGCGGGCGGCTGTTGCTGCGGATCGAGGACATCGACGCGACGCGCTGCCGGCCGGAATATGAGACGGCGATCTCTGAGGATCTCGCCTGGCTCGGCATTGCCTGGGAAACGCCGGTGCGACGGCAGTCCGAGCATCTTGCCGATTATCGCACCGCGCTGGAAAAACTCTCCGCGCTCGGCCTCGTCTATCCCGCCTTCGAAAGCCGAGCCGAGATCGCAAAGCTGGTCGCTACGCGCGAGGCGGACGGGCCGTGGTCGCGCGATCCCGACGGCGCGCCGCTTTATCCGGGCGATGCGCTATCGCTGACCGGGGGCGAGCGGTCGAGGTTGATCGAGAGCGGCGCGCCCTACGCACTGCGGCTCGACATGGCGGCCGCCTGCCAACGCGTCGCCAGTCTGAGCTGGAACGAGCTGGGCGAGGGGCCCGGCGGCGAACGCGGCATGGTCGTTGCGCGGCCCGAGGCCTGGGGGGACGTGATCCTGGCCCGCAAGGAGACGCCGACCAGCTACCATTTGTCCGTGGTCGTCGACGACGCGCTCCAGGGGATCGACGAGGTGGTGCGCGGTCAGGACCTGTTTCACGCCACCGCGGTCCACCGCCTGCTGCAAGTCCTGCTCGACCTGCCGGAACCCGCCTACCGCCACCACACCCTGATTCGGGACGAGGCCGGGCAGAAGCTATCGAAATCGGGCCGCTCGACCGGTCTGCGGGAGTTGCGCGACGCCGGTGCTTCGCCTGCCGGCATCCGCCGTCTGGTGGGATTAGGTTAAGTTTCTCTGGGGGTTAGCCAAACGCCGCCGTGACTCCGGGTGTTCCGCCGTGCCATGCTCGCCTGACGGCCCGGGGTTCGAAGGGGACACTTCGAAGGGGAATTATGGCGGCGAAAAAGCGCGCAGCGCGCACTACGCGGACGTCCAAGCGAGTGGCTCGGAAACGGTCCGGGCCAGCCGCGAAGGTGCGCAAACGCAGCACCAAGGCGGACGCGCCGGACGTGGTCCAGGCGGCGCTGGCCGCCTTCGCCCACGAGGTCCGCACCCCCCTGACCGGCATTCTTGCGATCAGCGACCTGCTGGCGACCTCGGATCTCGGGGAGCGGGAGCGGCGCTGGGCTGACACCATCAAGGCCGGCGCCGAGCATCTGGCGAGCCTCGCCACCCTGTTCGTGGACGCTGCCCGGAGCGGCAAGGGGGCTGGAAAGGGTGGCAGTGCGCTGCGCCAGGATCTGTTCGACCTGCGGGCGCTGGCCCGCAACGCCGGCGATTCGCTGGCCGGACGCGCTGCGGCCAAGGGGCTCCAGGCCCAGGTCGAGCTCTCCGAAAAGCTGCCGGGGCTGGTGGTCGGCGATCCCGTCCGTCTGCGCGCCGCACTCGAGAACCTGATCGACAATGCCGTGAAATTCACCGACCAGGGCGGCGTGGCGCTCGCGGTTGCGCCCTGGCGTCCGGCCAAAGGCAGGAAAAAGGACAAGGCGAAGGGCAGGGTCGGTGTCGCCTTCGCGGTGTCCGACAGCGGCATCGGCCTCACCATGGCCGAGATCAAGCGGCTGTTCCGCCCGTTCACCCAGGCCAACGTCACCATCGCTTCGCGCTTCGGCGGCGCCGGGCTCGGGCTGTCCTCGGTGAAGCAGCTGGCGCGCGCGATGGGCGGCGACATCGCGGTCGCGCCGCGGCGCGGCGGCGGTGCCACCTTCACCTTGACGATATCGCTGGACGCGACGGGATCGTCCAGGTCCCGCAAGGCAAAGGGCGAGGCCGAGGCGGTGGCCGCGCTGCGCGTGCTCAGCGTCGAGGACAATCCGTTCGGCCGCGTCGTGCTCAACACCATCCTGACCGAGCTCGGCCATCATGCCGAGTTCATCGGGCGCGGTGAGGATGCGGTGAACCGGCTGGCGCAGGGGGGCTTCGACGCGGTGCTGATGGACATGGTGCTGCCGGGCATCGACGGCGTCGAGGCCATCCGGCGGATCCGCACCATGCCGGCGCCGCTGGCTCGGATTCCCATCATCGGCGTCTCCGGCCGCGGCGAGGACGAGGCGGCCTCGCGCGAGGCCGGCGCCGATGCCTTCCTGGTCAAGCCTGTGTCTCCGCGGGCTTTAGCGACTGCGCTGCTTGAAGCGACACGCCGTGAGGAAGCCGCGACTTGATGATCGCGGCGTTGAGCTCGCCGCCGTAGACGAAGATCGCTGCGATGAAATACAGAAACACCAGCGCGATGATCACCGAGGCGAGCCCCGCATACATCGTCACGTAATTGTTGGCGAAGCGGGCCAGATATTGCCCGAACACGATGCCCGAGATCAGCGACGCCACCATCGTGAAGACGATGCCGGGCAGGATCTGGAGGAAGCTGCGCCGCCCCGCCGGCAGCCACGCGTGCAGGATGATCAGCGCCACCACCAGCGCGCCGATGGTGATGCCGTAGCGCAGCCAGGTGAGGATGCTCTCGTTGGACTCGACGAACAGCGGGATGTGGCGCCGCGCCGCCTCGATGATCAGCGGACCGAGCACGATCAGGAACGCCATGGCAAGCGCGGTGAAGGCCGCGACCAGCGTATAGCCGATCGATTCCAGCCGCAGCCAGTACCAGCGCCGCATCTCCACCACCGCATAGGCGCGGTTGAGCGCGACGCGGAGCGCCTCGACGCCGTTCGAGGCGAAATAGACCGACAGCGCCGCGCCGATCGTCAGCACGCCGGTGCGTGTCGTGGTCAGCACGTCGTGGATCTCGCCGGAAAGGCTGTCGGAGACCTGCTTGGGCCAGACCTCGAGCATCAGGCTGGCGGCCTGGTCGGCGAGCTCCTTGGAACCGAAGAAGCCGGCGAGCGAGGTCAGCACGATCAGGAACGGGAACAGCGCCATCAGCGTCGACAGCGCGATATGGCTCGCGATCGCCCAGCCGTCATCGGCGAGGAACGTGTAGAAGGCGTCCTCCACGACAACGTAGATGGTGCGGATCGCTTTCACGGCTTGCTCCGGAGCAACGTTGCTCTCACGCCGCCTGTGGCCTGGATTCGCCTCGCCTCGCTTGCGGCGGGTGAGGCGGGCTCTCCACGGGGACGGTGGCAGAGTGCCTCGCGGACACTCCCCCTCACCCGGAATCCGCGCGGCGCGCGCATTCCGGCCTCTCCCCGCTTGCGGGGAGAGGCGAAGACGACAGGCGACGGACGCAAATCGGAAATCATCGAGCCAGCTTCTGATATTATTGGCTTAAAAGCCAGATCGCGAACGCCATGGCGGACCGGCACGCACGGTGTTATCACCCCCCGATGGCATCTATCCTGAGTACTTTCATCCTGCCGGTGGCTGCCGGCGCCGTGGCGTTGGTGTTGCTGCTCGGTCTCGTCAACATGATGCGCGGCGGCTCGCCCAACACCTCGCAGAAGCTGATGCGCTGGCGCGTGCTGCTTCAGTTCGTTGCGATCGTCATCGCCATGATCGCGGTCTGGGCGATGGGGCGGTAGGGCATGATCCGGAAAAGTGCGCAGCGGTTTTCCGACAAGGTCATGCGGTAAGATCAAGGATCCATCATGGTTGTGCTGAATCGCATCTATACGAAGACCGGTGACGACGGCACGACAGCGCTCGGCTCGGGCGAACGCCGTCCGAAATATGATCTGCGCATCGAGGCCTATGGCACGGTGGACGAGACCAATGCCGCGATCGGTGTCGTCAGGCTCCATACCCATGATACGCCCGAGCTCGATGCGATGCTCGGCCGCATCCAGAACGATCTGTTCGACCTCGGGGCCGACCTCGCCGTGCCGGAGCGCGAGGGCAAAGCGGAACGGCTGCGGGTGGTGGCAAGCCAGGTCGAACGGCTCGAGCGCGACATCGACGCGCTCAACGACAAGCTGGCACCGCTCACCTCCTTCGTGCTGCCCGGCGGCACGCCGGCCGCCGCCTATCTCCATGTCGCCCGCACGATATGCCGCAGGGCGGAACGCGTGATGGTGGAACTGGCAGCCCAGCCCGGCGAGCACGTCGGCGCCGCTGGCATCCAATATATGAACCGCCTGTCGGACTTCCTGTTCGTGGCCAGCCGCGCCGCTAACCATAACGGCGCCGGCGACGTGCTCTGGGTTCCGGGCCAGAACCGCTGACCCATTTGAGCGGCGCATTTCTAAGGTCTAAAATTTGGCCCCTTCGCGCGTTGACCGGGCCGGGTCAGGCCTTTAGGTTCCGCGCCAGTTGATAACCCCCCCTCCCAAATTGAGTGAAAGAGGATCGATGAAGGTCTTAGTGCCGGTAAAGCGGGTGGTCGATTACAACGTCAAGGTCCGCGTCAAGGGCGATGGATCGGGCGTTGAACTCGCCAACGTCAAGATGTCGATGAACCCGTTCGACGAAATCGCGGTCGAGGAAGCGCTGCGCCTGAAGGAAGGTGGCAAGGCCACCGAGGTCGTGGTGGTTTCCATTGGACCTGCGCAGGCGTCGGAGACGATCCGCACCGGTCTTGCGATGGGCGCCGATCGCGGCATCCTGGTGAAGGCCGAGGGCGCCGTCGAGCCGCTCGCCGTCGCCAAGATCCTGAAGAAGGTCGCCGAGGAAGAGCAGCCGGGCCTGATCATCCTGGGCAAGCAGGCGATCGACGACGACAGCAACCAGACCGGCCAGATGCTGGCCGCGCTGCTCGGCTGGTCGCAGGCGACGTTCGCCTCGAAGCTCGAGGTCGAAGGAAGCGACTTCAAGGTCACGCGCGAAGTCGACGGTGGTCTGCAGACCGTGAAGCTGAAGGGACCGGCGATCGTCACGACCGACCTGCGTCTCAACGAGCCGCGCTATGCGTCGTTGCCGAACATCATGAAGGCCAAGAAGAAGCCGATCGCGGAGAAGACCGTCGCCGATTACGGCGTCGACGTCACCGCGCGCCTCGAAGTTCTCAAGACGACTGAGCCGGCGGGCCGCAAGGCCGGCGTCAAGGTCAAGGACGTCGCCGAGCTGGTGTCGAAACTCAAGAACGAAGCCGGGGTGCTCTGATGACGACGCTTCTGATTGCCGAACACGACAACGCGTCGTTGAAGGATGCGACCAACAAGGCCCTGACCGCAGCTAGCGCGCTCGGTGCGGACGTCGAGGTGCTGGTGGCTGGCGAGGGTGCCAAGGCCGCCGCGGACGCCGCCGCCAAGCTCGCCGGCGTCAAGAAGGTGCTGCTCGCCGATGGCGCGCTCTACGCGCACGATCTCGCCGAGCCGCTGGCCGCGCTGATCGTCTCGCTGGCCCCGTCCTATGACGCGATCGTCGCGCCCGCGACCTCGCGCTTCAAGAACGTGATGCCGCGCGTCGCAGCCCTGCTCGACGTCATGCAGGTCTCGGAGATCATCAAGGTGGTCGCCCCCGATACCTATGAGCGTCCGATCTATGCCGGCAACGCCATCCAGACGGTGAAGTCGAAGGACGCCAAGAAGGTCATCACGGTGCGGACCTCGACCTTCGCCGCGGCGGGTGAAGGCGGCCGCGCGCCGGTCGAGAGCGTTCAGGCTGCGGCCGATCCGGGCCTGTCGTCCTTCGTCGGCGAGGAAGTCGCCAAGAGCGACCGTCCGGAGCTGACCTCGGCCAAGATCATCGTCTCCGGTGGCCGTGCGATGCAGAGCCGCGAGAACTTCGCCAAATACATCGAGCCGCTCGCCGACAAGCTGGGGGCCGGCGTCGGTGCCTCGCGTGCGGCGGTCGACGCCGGCTACGCGCCGAACGACTGGCAGGTCGGCCAGACCGGCAAGGTGGTGGCCCCCGAGCTCTATGTCGCCGTCGGCATTTCCGGCGCAATCCAGCATCTGGCCGGCATGAAGGACTCCAAGGTGATCGTCGCGATCAACAAGGACGAGGACGCGCCGATCTTCCAGGTCGCCGATTACGGCCTGGTCGCCGACCTCTACCAGGCGGTTCCGGAGCTCACCGACGCACTCGCCAAGCTCGGCAAGTAAAAACGCGGTAAAAACACCGGCCGGAGTGGTACACTCCGGCCGGTTTTTCTTTTTCGAGGCGTTTTCTTCGGCGCGGGGCACGCCGGGGGAGCGATCCAATCTAGGTTTCGAGCCCGGGTTCTGATTTAATCACGCTTCTGATGAAATCAGACCTCCCGGCTCAGGGGATAGGCAGGGCGCGATATGCGCGCCGTTCCGGTGGATGACATTATGGCGGCAGTGATCAAGAAGGTCGGCGTGATCGGCGCGGGGCAGATGGGCAATGGCATCGCGCATGTCGCGGCGCTGGCCGGCTTCGACGTGGTACTCAACGATGTCTCGGCCGACCGCCTCAAGTCAGGCATGGCCACCATCAACGGCAATCTGGCCCGCCAGGTCTCCAAGAAGGCCGTCACCGAAGACGACAAGGCCAAGGCGATGGCGCGCATCAAGCTCGCCGAGAAGCTCGACGACCTCTCCGATTGCGATCTCGTGATCGAGACCGCGGTCGAGAAGGAGGAGGTCAAGCGCAAGATCTTCCACGAGCTCTGTGCCGTGTTGAAGCCCGAGGCGATCGTTGCCTCCGACACGTCCTCGATCTCGATCACGCGCCTTGCCGCCGCCACCGACCGGCCCGAGCGCTTCATCGGCATTCACTTCATGAATCCGGTGCCGCTGATGGAGCTGGTGGAGCTGATCCGCGGCATTGCCACCGACGATTCGACGTTCGAGGCGTCCAAGGAGTTCGTCGCCAAGCTCGGCAAGCAGGTCGCGGTCTCCGAGGATTTCCCGGCCTTCATCGTCAACCGCATCCTGCTGCCGATGATCAACGAGGCGATCTACACGCTGTACGAAGGCGTCGGCAACGTCGAGGCGATCGACGCGGCGATGAAGCTCGGCGCGCACCATCCGATGGGTCCGCTCGAGCTTGCCGATTTCATAGGCCTCGATACCTGCCTCTCCATCATGCAGGTGCTGCACGAGGGCCTGGCCGACTCCAAGTACCGTCCGTGCCCGCTGCTGGTGAAATACGTCGAGGCCGGCTGGCTCGGCCGCAAGACCCAGCGCGGCTTCTACGACTACCGCGGCGCCAAGCCGGTTCCGACAAGGTAAGTTGGTTTCGTGCCCCGGACGCAGCGCGAAGCGCTGCAGAGCCGGGGCCCAGAGGCGGCGTGCACGCTGAAGCATGGGTCCCGGCTCTGCGTCGCGTCATTGCATGCCGCGCCGCGTCCGGGACACGGGCCGCGCCCGCCCTACGGCACTGTGACAATTCATGTCGCGTTAACCCCTCGCGCCTAGGCTGCGCCCAGTACGAGGGTTCGCGTAATGGACATGATGGCAATGGTCAGCACCATGCTGGCCGCTCAGCAAGGCGCGCTGCAGTCGAATATCGCGGCGACGCTAAGCAAGCAGAACGCGGATATGGAGAAATCCACGGTCCTGACGCTGATGGGCGCCGGTCAGCCCTCGCTCGCCAATGTCGGCGCGGGTGTCGGCAATAATCTCAACGTCACCGCTTAAAGCGACGCGGCGGCCTTGCCCGTCGCCGCCCGGATCAGCTTGAGCGCATCCTCGCTCGCCCACTCCGCCGGTCCCGCGATCGTCGCGATCTCGCAGCCCTGCGGGTCGACAAGTACGGAGGTCGGCATCCCCAGCGCCCGGCCTATAGCCTTAAGATCCTGGAAAACCTTGGCTTTCTGGTCGTTGAAATAGCCGAGCCGGGTCAGGTTGGCGTCTTTCAGGAAGGTCCTGGGCTTCTCGGGGTCGCGGGTGTCGATATTGATCGCCACCACCTCGAAATTGGGGCCCGCAAGCTTGCCCTGCAGCTCGTCCAGCGCCGGCATCTCCTTCCGACATGGCACGCACCAGGTGGCCCAGAGGTTTACCAGCAGCGTCTTGCCGCGGAAATCGGACAGCTTTCTCGGCTTGCCGTCGGCGTCCTCGAAAGCAAGGTCGGGCAGCTTCAGGGGGGCGCTCGCCATGGTCAGCGCCGCCACCTCGCCATGGGCGAGCGGGGCGATTTTTTGCGCCGTAGCCACCGCCGCCCGGCAGGCCGGATCGCCTGACGGCGCCCGGCCGAGGCTCAGCCCGTACAACGCAGCGAAGCCGGCCAGCCCGCCGACCGCCACGGTGGCGATGACGAGGGGGATCCGGCGCGTGGCGGAGGGCTTCGTGTCGAGCATATCGTTTGTCATCCGGTCGCAGATATGGCTATCAGGGGCCTCTTAGTACGGCTGGCGCCAGCCAGCAAACGTGGCCAGCGACAAGCAAGGCGTGAGCAGGAGATCATGAGCAACAAGATGTGGGGCGGCCGGTTCTCGGAGCGTCCCGACGAGATCATGGAAGAGATCAACGTCTCCATCGACGTCGATCGTCACCTCTTCGCCCAGGACATTGCCGCGTCCAAGGCCCACGCCGCGATGCTGGCCACGCAGGGCATCATCACGACCTCTGATGCGAAAAATATCGGCAAGGGTCTAGACACGATTTTGTCAGAGATCGGCAAGGGCGGCTTCACGTTCAAGCGCGCGCTCGAGGACATTCACATGAATGTCGAGAGCCGCCTGTCGGAGCTGATCGGTCCCGCCGCCGGCCGCCTGCACACCGCGCGCTCGCGCAACGATCAGGTCGCGACCGATTTTCGTCTCTATGTCCGCGATGTTCTCGACGAGACCGACGCCGCGCTCGCCGCATTCCAGGCAGCCCTGGTCAACCGCGCGTTCGAACATGCCGCGACCGTGATGCCCGGCTTCACGCATCTGCAGACCGCGCAGCCCGTGACCTTCGGCCACCATCTGCTCGCCTATGTCGAGATGGCTGCGCGCGACCGCGGCCGTTTCCAGGATGCGCGCAAGCGGCTCAATGAATCGCCGCTCGGTGCCGCCGCGCTCGCCGGCACCTCGTTCCCGATCGACCGCCATGCCACCGCGAAGGCGCTCGGCTTCGACCGCCCCATGGCGAACTCGCTCGATGCGGTCTCAGACCGCGACTTCGTGCTGGAGACGTTGTCGGCGGCTTCGATCTGCGCCGTGCACATGTCGCGCTTTGCCGAGGAGATCGTGATCTGGACCTCGCCGCTGGTGGGCCTGATCCGGCTCAGCGACAAGTTCACCACCGGCTCCTCGATCATGCCGCAGAAGCGCAACCCGGATGCCGCCGAGCTGGTGCGCGCCAAGACCGGCCGCGTCATCGGCGCGCTCAACGGTCTCCTGATCGTGATGAAGGGCCTGCCGCTCGCCTATCAAAAGGACATGCAGGAGGACAAGCAGGGCGCGATGGAGGGCTTTGCCGCGCTGTCGCTCGCGATCCGCGCCATGACCGGCATGGTTCGCGACCTCGAGCCTGACGAGGCCAGGATGAAGGCCGCCGCCGGCGAGGGCTATGCCACCGCAACCGATCTCGCCGACTGGCTGGTGCGGACACTGAAGATGCCGTTCCGCGAGGCCCACCACGTCACCGGCCGCATCGTGGCCAAGGCGGCCGAGGCCGGCGTGGCGCTGCACGAGCTGCCGCTCAAGGAGATGCAGGCGATCGAGCCCAAAATCACCAAGGACGTGCTCGGCGTGCTCTCGGTCGAATCGTCGGTGAAGAGCCGCACCAGCTTTGGCGGCACCGCGCCGAAGAACGTGGCGGCTCAGGCCAAGGCCTGGGCGAAGCGGCTGGAAAAAGAGCGAAAATTGGGCTGAGGGCAAAATTTCGCTTATGTTTCATGGTCATCCGGGCTCTCGCCAGAGCACGCCAATCTCTGTATGGTGCGGCCCGCGTAGTGGGGATTTCGTCGTGACGTCAAAGTTTCGCCCGGCCGGCTCGGGGTGGGCCATCATTGTCTTGAGCCTGACGGCGCTTGCGCTGGCCGGCTGCGGCCGAAAGGGCCCGCTGGATTTGCCGCCGACCGCCTCCAGCGCGCCCACGGCCAATGGCACGGCGCCGACCGACACCGAGACCGAAGCCCAGAAGACGCCGAGCGTGTTCAATCCCACCTATGGCGCCGACGCCGCCCCCGCGGCGTCCAAGGGCAAGAAGAAATCGTTTATTCTCGACCCGCTGCTGGACGACAAACCCAGCAAATAGGCTGGGGCAACTGAGCCAATGCCATGAACCATTTCGACTATCGCAACGGCGTGCTGCACGCCGAGGCGGTGAACCTGTCCGAGCTGGCCGCAACAATCGGCACGCCGTTCTATTGCTATTCGACCGCGACGCTGGAGCGGCACTACCGGGTCTTCGCCGATGCTTTCGCCGGCGAGAAGGTGCTGGTCTGCTACGCCATGAAGGCGAACTCCAACCAGTCGGTGCTGCGCACGCTGGCCAAGCTCGGCGCCGGCGCCGACGTGGTCTCCGGCGGTGAATTGAAGCGTGCGCTGGCCGCGGGCATCCCGGCGGGCAAGATCCTGTTCTCCGGCGTCGGCAAGACGGAAGACGAGTTGCGCGCTGCGCTCGCCGCCGACATCCTCTGCCTCAACGTCGAATCCGAGCCCGAACTTGAATTGCTCTCGCGCCTTGCGACCGAGACGGGCAAGACCGCGCGCATCTCGATCCGCGTCAATCCCGATGTCGATGCCGGCACGCACGCCAAGATCTCGACTGGCAAGTCCGAGAACAAGTTCGGCATCCCGCTCGCGCAGGCCCGCGAGGTCTACGCGCGGGCCGCGAAGCTCTCCGGGATCAAGGTGACCGGCACCGACGTGCATATCGGCAGCCAGATCACCGATCTGTCCAAGATGGAGACGGCGTTCCGCATCCTCTCCGAATTCGTGCAGACGCTGCGTTCCGACGGCCACGACATCTCGCATGTCGATTTCGGCGGCGGCCTCGGCATTCCCTATTACATGGACCGCGAGGCGCCGCCGGCGCCCGACGCCTATGCCGCCATGGTCAAGCGCGTCAGCCATAATCTCGGCTGCACGTTGATGTTCGAGCCCGGCCGCATGATCGTCGGCAATGCCGGCATCCTGGTCGCCAAGGTGATCTATGTGAAGCACGGCGACGGCAAGAATTTCGTCATCATCGACGCCGCGATGAACGATTTGATCCGGCCGACGCTGTATGAAGCCCATCACGATATTTTGCCCGTGACCCAGCCGGCCAGGGATGCGGCCACGATGGTGGCCGATGTCGTCGGCCCGGTCTGCGAGACCGGCGACTATCTCGCGCTCGACCGCACGCTGCCGACGCCGAAGCCGGGCGATCTCCTCGCCATCATGACCGCCGGCGCCTACGGCGCGGTGCAGGCCGGCACCTACAACACGCGGCCGCTGGTGCCCGAGGTGCTGGTGAAGGGCGACCAGTACGCCGTGGTGCGCCCGCGCATCGAGATCGAGCAGCTGATCGCGATGGACACGCCGGCGCCGTGGCTGTGAGGCGACGTTCGCTGGGTAAGTTCAGTGTCGTCCTGGCGAAAGCCAGGACCCATTGCCCCAGGAAGTGGTTTGGCGCGAAGCTACTAACCACAAGTCTTCGCCAAACTTCTCCCTGGGGCAATGGGTCCTGGATCTGCGCTTCGCTTGTCCAGGACGACGGGTTGGGGTTGCGCGCGAAAACTACTTCCCCGCCAATCCGCCCTTCGCGCCACCAACCACGACCCCCGCCTTCTTCTCGATCGGCTTGATCGCCGCGGTGAAATCGGACTCGGCACCTTCCGCACTGATCACGGTCTCCCACAGGCGCCCGACGGCATCCGCAACTTCCATCGACAGGCCGAGCTGCTTCATCTCCTCCAGCGCCAGCCGCACGTCCTTCACCATCAGCCCCGTGGCGAAGCCGAAATCGAACGTGCGCGGCAGCACCGCGCGCGGAAACTTGTCGCGGCTTGCGGTGTTCATGCCCGAGCCGGCATTGATGACGTCGATCATCACAGCGGGATCGAGCCCGGCCTTCACGCCCATCACGACGGCTTCCGACGTCGCCACGATCGCGGTGGCCGACAGAAAGTTGTTGGCGAGCTTCATGGTCTGCGCCGCGCCCGGCTTCTCGCCGATGAAGAACACTTTTCCGATCACGTCGAGCGCCGGCTTGAGCAGCTCGTACTCCGCCTTCGGCCCCGACACCATCACCGCCAGCGTGCCCTTCTCGGCGCCGCCGACGCCGCCGGAGACGGGGCAGTCGATCTGCACGATGCCACGCTGGGCGAGCAGGCCGTGGATCTTCGCAGCCATCGCCGAGCCGACGGTGGACAGATCGATGAAGCGCTTGACGCGCTTGCCCTCAATCACGCCGTTCGCTCCCGTGGCCACTTCGAGCGAAGCTTGCAGCGAGGGCAGGCTCGCCATGACAGTCTCGACCTGATCGGCGACGTCCTTCGCTGATGTCGCCGGCCTCGCGCCGCGCGCCACGAGCTTGTCTGTGACCTCCTTGCGCGTGTCGAACACGACGAGCTTGTGACCGGCCTCGATCAGCCGCCGCGCCATCGGAAAACCCATGTTCCCGAGGCCGATGAATCCGATGTCCATGGTGTTTCCTTGTGTTTGTTATTGCTCTGTCGAGAGTGAAGTTGCGCGCCAAACCCCCCGCTGTCGTCCCGGCGAAGGCCGGGACCCATACCTCCAGGGAGGAGTCGCTGTGCGAAGGCGGTAACTCCGAGTCCCCATAGTCACATCTGCTTGTGGTTATGGGTCCCGGCCTTCGCCGGGACGACGGTGGGGACACACATATTGCGCCCCTCACCCGGGGTCCCCCCTCACGCCTTGCCGTCGATCTCCGCGAACACCTCGCGCGCGGTGCGGAAGCTGTCGACGGCAGCCGGCATGCCGCCATAGATCGCGACCTGCATCAGGATCTCGCGGATCTCGTCGCGGCTGACGCCGTTGGTGAGCGCGCCCTTCAGATGCCCGCGGAATTCGTGCTGGCGGTTGAGGATCGCGATCATCGCGATGTTGAGCATGCTGCGGGTCTTGCGCGGCAGCTCCTCGCGGCCCCACACCGCGCCCCAGCAATATTCGTTGAGCAGCTCCTGGAACGGACGGTTGAAGTCGTCGACGTTCTTCAGGGCATTGTTGACATAGGCTTCGCCCATCACCGCCTTGCGAATTTCCAGGCCCTTGTCGTGCATTTTCTTGTCCATGGCGTTCCCTTATTTTCCTTGCGTTTCCCTCGGATGGCGGCGCGGAAATTACGGGGTTGCGGCGGGTCAGTCACGTCCTCGTGTTATGCGGGAAAAGGGGTATCTCCCGTACAGGAACGGATGCCTCAGTGCTGCCGTTGTGGTACGCTTCACTCTACCGGGCAACCTGGAGAGCTGATTGAACGGCGTCACCCCCGACCCGTCAGACCCGATCCGCGACGATAATGCTCTGTCGCGGCTGAAGCTGGCGCAGGCCCTCGATCGGGCCAGATATGCCATCGCGTGGGAGCGTGCCTGGCCGAATCTGGCGCGGCTGCTGACTGTGATCGGCCTGTTCCTGGTGGTGTCCTGGGCCGGTCTCTGGCTGGCGCTGCCGTTCGTCGTCCGCGCCATCGGCCTCGTCATTTTCGCCGGCATCGCGATTGCCGCCCTGTTCCCGTTGATTCGCTTCCGCTGGCCGAGCCGCGAAGAGGCGCTGGGCCGGCTCGACCGCGGCTCCGGCATCCGTCACCGCCCGGCCACCACGCTCACGGACACGCTGACCTCGCAGGACCCGGTCGCCAAGGCGCTATGGCAGGCGCAGCGCGAGCGCACGCTGGCCTCGCTCAAGGCCATCCGTGCCGGTTTGCCGCACCCGCGGCTCGCTCTGCACGATCCCTGGGCGCTGCGTGCGCTGGTCATGGTGATGCTGGTTGCGACCTTCTTCGCCGCCGGCGACGAGCGCGCGATGCGGCTGGGCGCGGCCTTCGACTGGAACGGCGTGCTGGCACCGGCCAATATTCGCGTCGATGCCTGGGTCACCCCGCCGCTCTACACCGGCAAGCCTCCGGTCATCCTGTCGGCCGCCAACAAGGAGGCCGCCGCGCTGCCGGCCTCCGGCCCGCTCGCCGTTCCCGCCGGCTCGACCCTGATCGTGCGCTCGTCCGGCGGCAGCCTCGATGTCGCCGTCTCCGGCGGCCTCAAGGAGGTCGCCCCCACCGAAGCCACGCCCAAGGGCACCAACGAGAAGCATTTCACCATCACCAGTGACGGCACCGCGCATGTCCGCGCGCCTTCCGGCCAGCCGCAATGGGCCTTCACCGCAACGCCGGACCGCCCGCCGACGATCGTGCTGGCCAAGGATCCCGAGCGCCAGGCGCGCGGTGCGCTCCAGCTCTCCTACAAGATCGAGGACGATTACGGCGTCACCGGCGCCGAAGCGCAAATCGGCCTGCGTCCTGCCGATGCCAAGGCCGGCGCGAAGGACGGCGGCAAGGACGCCGATGCCAAGGCGGCCGCACGGCCGCTGTTCCAGCCGCCGCAATTCCCGCTGGTGCTGCCGAATGCGCGCACCCGCAACGGCGTCGGCCAGACGGTGAAGGATCTCAGCGAGGACCCCTATGCCGGCGCCGACGTCACGCTGACGCTCACCGCCAAGGACGAGGCCGGCAACGAGGCCAGAAGCGAACCCTTCAACATGCGTCTGCCCGAGCGGCTGTTCACCAACTCGCTCGCGCGCGCGCTGATCGAGCAGCGCCGCATCCTCGCGCTCGATGCCAACAAGAATTCCGACGTTTACGCCGCACTCGACGCGCTGATGATCGCGCCTGAATTGTTCACGCCGGATGCCGGCTGCTATCTCGGCCTGCGCAGCCTGGCGCTCCAGCTCGAGGCGGCCCGCACCGACGATGCGATGCGCGACGTGGTGGCGAGCATGTGGTCGTTTGCGGTCACCATCGAGGACGACGGTGTGGCCGGCAGCGTCAACGCTGCATTGCGCTCGGCGCAGGACGCGCTCAAGCGGGCGCTGGAACGCGGCGCCAGCGAGGACGAGATCCGGGTGCTGACGCAAAAGCTCCGCGAGGCCATGGCCGGCAAGGTGCGGGATCTCGCCCGGCGCGCCGAGCAGAACCCGCTTGGGCCGCGGCAGCCGTTCCCGGCGGAGGTCCAGCTCATCCTCGACAAGTCCGTCGAGCTGAAACAAAAGACCCAGAACGCCACGCCCGAGCAGCTCGAAGAGCTGGCGAAGCAGCAGGACGCCTTGCGCGAGCAGCTTCAGGCCTATCGCAAGTCGGCGAACAACCGGGCGAAGGCGGGCAACGACGGGGCCAACCAGTCGACGCGAGACCGTAAATGCGGAAGCTAGCACGCGTGCCAGTCTTGAAGGCGATGTCGATCGCCTGCCTCGCCTTCCTGTTGGGAGGCCTTCCGTCCGTCGCTGCCCAGCAGGATCAGGATCCCGATGCGCTGCTCGATAGCGCGGAAAAGTCGATGCAGGACGCCGGCGATAACCTCCGGCAGAAGGAGTCCGGGAAGAGCCTGAACAACCAATCCGATGCCATTCAGAAGCTCGAAGACTACAAGCGCGCGACGGAAAGAAACCAATCCTCCAATCGCGATCGCTCCGTCATCACGCAGCGGGATCTGGACGATCTCCTGAAGCAGATCGAGAAGGCGGCGCGCGAAGGCAATAAAGAAGCGGCCCAGCGCATGCTCGAGCAGCTCGCGCAGATCATGGAAAACCTCCAGATGGCGCAGCCGGGACAATCCGGCGACAGCGAGATGGAACAGGCGCTGAACGAGCTCAGCGACATGATCCGCAAGCAGCAGCAATTGCGCGACAAGACCTACAAGCAGGGCCAGGATTCCCGGCGTGACCGCTCGCGCGGCAAGCCGCAGGGCGACCAGTCGATGTCGGACCTCCAGCAGGACCAGCAGGCGCTGCGCGACCGGCTGAAGAAGTTGCAGGACGAGCTCGCCAAGCGCGGCCTCACGCAGAAGGGACAAAAGGGCCAGAAAGGTCAGCAGGGGCAGAAGGGTCAGCCCGGCGACCAGGGACAGCCCGGCCAGGATGGCGATCAGGACGGCGACCAGGGCGATGACGACGGCAGCCTGGACACCGCCGACGGTGCCATGGGCGATGCCGGCTCAAAGCTCGGCGAGGGCAATGCGGATGGTGCCGTGGACTCGCAGGGCAAGGCTCTCGACGCCATGCGCAAGGGCGCGCAGAAGATGGCCGAGGCGATGCAGCAGGGCGATGGCGAGGGGCAGGGCGATGGTCCCGGCAACCGGGCCGGCCGCCAGCAGAGCGGCGGCAATCAGACCGACCCGCTCGGTCGCCCGCTTCATGGCCGCGAATTCAGCGACGACTACACGGTCAAGATCCCCGGCGAGATCGACGCCCAGCGCGTCCGCCGCATCCTCGAAGAGCTCCGCCGCCGCCTCGGCGATACCTCGCGCCCGCAGATCGAGCTCGATTATATCGAGCGGCTGCTGAAGGATTTTTGAGTTCTCTGTCATCGCCCGGCTTGACCGGGCGATCCAGTACTCCGAGACGATTGTGATGCAATCGAGCGGCTGCGGCGTACTGGATGCCCCGGTCAAGCCGGGGCATGACAGCCGAATATGCGGCCGCCCCGTCCACTACCCCTTCTTCGCCGCCAGCGCGTCCGCCACGGCGGTGCGGATGTCGGCGACCGAGAACGGTTTGGTCACGACGTCATGCACCAGCGCGTTGAGGTTCGAGGCGCGCTCGCGCTGGTCGGCAAATCCGGTCATCAGCAGGATGGTCAGGTCGGGGAAATCGCGTGCGGCGGACAGCGCCAGCGCGATGCCGTCCATGACGGGCATCTGGATGTCGGTGAGCAGGAGATCGAACGCACCGTCCTCGCGGGTCAGGATCTCCAGCGCCTCGGCGCCGTCCTGCGCGGTCACGGTCTCGTGGCCGTCCATGGCGATGGCGCGCGCCACCAGCTGGCGCATCGAATCCTCGTCGTCGGCGATCAAGACTTTTGGCATGAAACCAACCTTGGGACCAACCTCTCCCGTGTGGACCTTGCGAGCCTGATTACACGCTGCCGCCGGCGATGTCGCGCCGGTTGAAGAAGCGAACGTCGATATTGCGGCCCTCCGGCGGCGGCGAGGCCAGGCGCGAACGGAAGAAGGCGCGCTCGCCGGGCTGCAGCACGGTCTGCTCCAGCACCGTATTCCAGGCATAGATCTCGGCGCCTTGCGCGTCGCGCACCGCAAAGCGCAGCCGCGGGATATCAAGCGGCTTCTTGCCCTGGCCGACGATCACACCCTCGATCACCAGCACCTGCTTACCGTCGACGGTCTCGCTGGAGAGCTTGACGTCCTTGAAGGCCAGCCCGCGCAGGTTAATTTCGAGGCCGACCATCTTGTAGAAGGCTGCGGTCTGCGGCAGCAGACGCACCATGTCACCGCGCCAGATCACCAGCGCCAGCACCAGCGCGCCCATCGCGGCGCAGGCGGTCGGCAGGCCGAAATGGGATCTTCGCGGCGCCGCGGTGGAGACCGGACGCTTCACCCGTGCCCCGCGGCGGCTGAACAGGCTGCGGAACCAGGACTGGTGCTGCGCGCCGACGACCTCTTCCTCCGCCTCCCGGGCGGCGGCCGACCACTCGTCCTCGGTCTCCTTGGCGTTCTCGTCCGGCCAGTCGCTGGCGATCGAGGGGCTGTCGACGACAGGCGCATCGGCGGCGCCGTCGTCCTTGGCATAGGAGTTCCACTGCTCGGCGAGGTCGGACTGGTCGTCCGCCTGGCTGGCCGCGGCCATGGCCGGGACGGAGGCCTCCTCGATGGCATCCTCGGCATAGGCGACCCAGGTCTCCTTGCAGCGGGAGCAGCGGACCGTCCGTCCGTTCGCCCCCAGGCTGGCAAGCTTGATGGCGTAGGATGTCGTACAATGGGGGCAGACGATATGCATGGACGAGCCTTGATGCATGAACGAGTCTTGACGATGCCGAGGTCGCGGAGACCCGGGCGTCCTGGATGCTACAGGGCGACCGTTAACGAACCGGAAACCATAACGGTCGCAAAAACCGTTGATCGCGTATGGCGGAGCGTCGCGCCGCTTCTGTCGCCCCCTCTCGAACGGAGCTGAGCTTGGTTCGGTTCGAAAATGTCGGATTGCGTTACGGTCTGGGGCCGGAGATCCTGCGCGACCTCAATTTCCAGATTCCGGCGCATTCCTTCCAGTTCCTCACCGGCCCGTCCGGCGCCGGCAAGACGTCGCTGCTGCGCCTGCTGTTCCTGTCGCACCGGCCGACGCGCGGCCTCGTCAACCTGTTCGGCCACGACATTTCGCAGCTCGGCAAGGACGAGATCGCCGATCTGCGCAAGCGCATCGGCATCGTGCTCCAGGACTTCCGCCTGCTCGACCACATGACGACCTACGAGAACGTCGCGCTGCCGTTCCGCGTCATGGGCCGCAGCGAGTCGAGTTACCGCAAGGAGGTCATCGACCTCCTGCGCTGGGTCGGCCTCGGCGAGCGCATGGACGCGCTGCCGCCGATCCTGTCCGGCGGCGAGAAGCAGCGCGCGGCGATCGCGCGCGCGGTGATCTCGCGTCCGCAGCTGCTGCTCGCGGACGAGCCGACCGGCAGCGTCGATCCGACGCTCGGCCGCCGCCTGCTGCGCCTCTTCATCGAGCTCAACAAGTCAGGCACCGCCGTCATCATCGCCACCCACGATATCGGCCTGATGGACCAGTACGAGGCGCGGCGGCTGGTGCTGCACCAGGGACGGCTGCACGTCTATGAATAGGACCGACGAGCGCGGCGTGCTGGTCGACCTCGGACAAGAGCGTCCGCAGCTTCCGGCCAAGGCGCGCAACATGTCGCCGATCGTACCGCGCGCCTCGATCCACGGCCGCGCGCTGGTCGCCGTCGTCGCCATCATGACCTTCCTCGCTTCGATGACCACGGGCACGGTGCTGCTGGTCAGCGCCTCCGCCGCCGAATGGCAGTCGGACGTCGCCAGCGAAATCACCATCCAGGTCCGTCCCCAGACCGGCCGCGATCTCGACCGCGATACCACTGCGGTGACCGAGGCGATGCGCGCGCAAGCCGGCATCGTCGAGGTCAAGCCGTTCACCAAGGACGAAAGCGGCAAGCTGCTCGAGCCCTGGCTCGGCACCGGCCTGTCGATGGACGATCTGCCGGTGCCGCGCATGATCATCGCGCGCGTGCAGCCGGGCACGGCGCTCGATCTCGCCGCCTTGCGCGCCCGCGTGACGCAAGTGGCGCCAAGCGCCAGCGTCGACGATCACCGCGCCTGGATCGAGCGTATGCGCTCGATGACCAATGCCACGGTGCTCGCGGGTCTGGGCATTCTCGCGCTCGTCATCATCGCGACCATCATCTCGGTGTCGTTCGCGACCCGCGGCGCCATGGCGGCGAACCGTCCGATCGTCGAGGTCCTGCATTTCGTCGGCGCCGGCGATCGCTACATCGCCAATCGCTTCCTGCGCCATTTCCTCCGGCTGGGCCTCGAAGGCGGCGTGATCGGCGGTGGCGCGGCCATGCTGGTGTTCGGCTTCTCCGAGTCGATCGCCGGCTGGTTTTCGGGGACGCCCGTCGGCGATCAGTTCGCCGCTCTGCTCGGCACCTTCTCGCTGCGGCCCTCCGGCTATGTCGTGCTCGCGGTGCAGGCGGTGCTGATCGGCGCCATCACCGCCGTTGCCTCGCGCCAGACGCTGTTCGCGACGCTGAATGACGTGGATTGAGTGCGCTGTTTTTCCTTCTCCCCTTGTGGGAGAAGGTGGCGCGAAGCGCCGGATGAGGGGTTCTCTCCGCGCGCTCATTGCAAGAGGATTATTCGCGGAGAGAACCCCTCACCCGTCTCGCCGCTTCCGCGGCGAGCCACCCTCTCCCACAAGGGGAGAGGGTGAAGAAACCGGACTCCACTTCGCCTCAAAACGTTTTAAAATCATCCGGGTAAGGGATCACCGACATCGCATGACCTCGCCGACCGACGATCGATCGCCGAAATTGCCGCGCGGCTGGCTGCGCGCAGCATTGGTGTCGACGATCGCGTTCGCCTTCGTCGGCGCGGCGGCGGGCTTCGTCGCGTTCCTGTCGCAATTGCGCGGCGCCGAGATCGCCCCTAGCCGCAAGGCAGACGGCATCGTGGTCCTGACCGGCGGCTCCTCGCGGGTGTCGGATGCGATGGAACTGCTGGCTGCCGGTTACGGCAGGCGGCTCCTGATTTCCGGCGTGCATCCCACCTCGACCGCAAGCGACATCTCCCGGACCTTGCCGGAGAGCCAGTCCTTCATGACCTGCTGCGTCGACCTCGACCGCACCGCGCTCTCGACCCGTGGCAATGCGGCGGAGGCGCGGCGCTGGGCGCAGGCGCGCCGGTTCAAATCGCTGATCGTGGTGACCTCGAACTATCACATGCCGCGCGCGCTGGTGGAATTCTCGCACGCGATGCCGGAGACGGTTCTGATCCCGTTCGCCGTGGTCGGCGACAAATGGCGCGAGGAGCCGTGGTGGGCCTCGGCGTCCACCTTGCGGCTGCTGCTGTCCGAATATGTCAAGTACCTCGCGGCCGAACTCAGGGTGCGGCTGGAGGATTTCGGGATTGACCTTTCGCCCGAAGTATCGGAGCAGCCTCCCGGACTGCAGCCGAAGCGGCCCGCCACTGCACAGGCCAATTGACCGGCAATTGATCGGCAAATCGATTGGATCGTCGATGTTCTTGATTTTCCTGCGCTCGCTCGTGTTCAACGTGCTGTTCTACGCCGTGCTGGTGTGCCTCGCGATCGTGGCGCTGCCGACCTTTGCAATGCCGCCACGGGCCATGCTGACGGTCGCGGAATGGTGGGCAAAGGCGACGCTGGTCCTGATGCGGGTGGTCTGCAACATCAAGGTGGAATTCCGCGGGCAGGAGAAGATCCCGAAGGGGCCGCTGGTGATCGTGGCAAAGCACCAGTCGTTCTGGGAAACCTTCGTGCTGCCCGGGTTCTTCGACCGCCCGATCTTCATCCTCAAGCGTCAGCTCATGCAGATTCCGGTGTTCGGTCAGTTCCTGGTCAAGACCGGGATGATCGCGATCGACCGCAAGGCCGGCGTGAAGGCGCTGCTGGACATGACGCGGCGGGCGCGCGAGGCGGTGCGCAGCGGCCGCCAGCTCGTGATCTTTCCGGAAGGCACACGCCGCGCACCGGGTGCACCGCCCGATTACAAGACCGGCTTTGCGCAGATCTATTCGTCCTGCGGCGTGCAGTGCCTGCCGATCGCGCTCAACTCCGGCCTGTTCTGGCCGCGCCGCACCTTCATGCGTTATCCCGGCACGCTGGTGGTGGAATTCCTCGATCCGCTGCCACCGGGCCTGCCGAAGGACGAGTATCTCTCCCGCGTGCAAACGGCGATCGAAGACGCGACCGGCCGCCTCGTCGAAGCGGGCCGCAAGGAGCAGGAACAGCTGATCGGCAGCGCGCCGAGCTGCGCGCCGTCGGAGAGTTAGCGGTTCTCTCGATCTTCCGCAGGGGCCGGCGCGTGCTGGGAATGCGCGTCCCCATGCAGCATGGTCGCGAGCTGATGCAGTTGCGTGTCGCGAAAACCCTCGGCCTCGATCGCCTTCACCGTCGCGGTCACATAGTCGCGGTTGGCGCCGGACTGGCCGTGACCCTGGAGCACGTGGCGGTGCTGATCGGCGAGCGACAGCCGGCCAGCATATTGCACATGGCCGCGGTCGACGACATAGGCGAGCGCGGAGACGCGTTGCCGCGCATCGTTCTCCAGCCACACCGAGCGCATCACCTCGCGATAGACCGACGTCACCTGCTCGCGCGCGCGCAAATAGGCGACGACGTCGGCGCGGTTCTTTTCGGCGACACGGAAGGCGATGCCGCGGCAGGCGCCGCCGCGGTCGAGCCCGAGCACCAGGCCCGGCTTTTCCGGCGTGCCGCGATGCACGAAGGAATAGACGCAGAGCGCGCGATGCTCGCCGACCAGTCGCGCCGGGACGCGCTCCTCGAATTCGAAGCCAGGCCGCCACATCAGCGAGCCATAGCCGAACACCCAGAGGTCGCCCTTGGCTGTGGTGACGGAGGGGAGGGTGATTTCCGACATTTCGGGCACGGCTATCAGAACCGCGTTCCCAAGCGAAGCGAATTCTCGGCCTTTCGGAGCAGGCCAACCTCGCTTACATTTGCCATCATCTGGGGTCAAAGGGTCGCCGCATGTCCGATATGACCGTTGCCGCAGGCCGGCGCTCCCGTTGGGGCCTTTTCATCGCACCCGTTCTCGTCCTGATCCTCGCCGTCGCGTGGAGCTGCTTCTGGTTCTATGCGGCATCGCAGGCCGAAATCGCCGCGGACGCCTGGCGTGCGCAGGAGGCCAAGTCCGGCCGCATCTATGATTGCGCCAAGCGCTCGATCGCCGGCTTCCCGTTCCGCTTCGAGGTCCAGTGCTCCGGCGCCAGTGTCGCCCTGGTCTCCCAGAATGCGAGCAAGACGCCGTTCACGGCCAGGCTCGACAACATTCTGGTCGTCGCCCAGGTCTACGATCCCAAGCTTGTGATCGCCGAATTCGCGGCGCCGGCAACGCTGATCGACGGCGTCACGCAGAACACTTTCGTGGTGAACTGGAGCAAGGGCCGCAGCAGCGTGGTCGGCCTGCCGGCGGTGCCGGACCGCGCCTCCCTGGTGTTCGACGATCCCACCGTCAACCGTCTCGACGGCGGCGTGCAGGTGCCCCTGGCGCGCGCCAAGCAGGTCGAGCTGCACGGGCGGCTCGCGGACGGATCGCCGTCCGATCATCCCGTGATCGAGACCGTGCTCCACGTCGCGCAAGGCAGCATCCAGGGCGTGCATCCCTTGCTTGCCGAGCCGTTCGAGGCGGATACGCGCGCCAAGATCACCGGGCTCTCGGACATCACGCCAAAGCCATGGCCGCAACGCTTCCGCGAGATCCAGGCCGCCGGCGGCCATATCGAGATCGTGCAGTCGCGGATCCAGCAGGGCGAGATGATCGCGGTCGCGGCCGGCACGCTCGGCCTCTCGGCCAATGGCCGGCTCGATGGCGAATTGCAGATGACGGTGACGGGCCTCGAACGGGTGATCCCGGCGCTGGGCATCGAGAAGATGCTGGAAGAGGGCGTGCCGCAGGCAACGCTCGACCGCGTCGCGCCCGGCGTGAAGTCGCAGGATCTCAACAATCTGTTCGGCGCGCTCGACCGCGCCGTCCCCGGCCTCGGCAAGGTCATCAAGCAGAACGCCAATGCCGGCGTTGCCGCCGGCATCAACTCGATCGGCACCGAGAGCACGCTGGAAGGCAAGAAGGCCCGCAGCTTCCCGCTGAAATTCGTCGACGGTGCCGTGCTGCTCGGCCCGGTCAAGGTCGGCCAGATCCCGCCGCTGTATTAGGGACGAGGTGGCCGGCCACACACTCTGTCGTCATGCCCGGGCTTGACCCGGGCATCCACGTCTCTCTTCGATCGTGGATGCCCGTGGATGGCCGGGCCAAGCCCGGCCATGACGGAGAGTGAGGAAGCGCTACGGCTTCTTCAGCGCCGCATGCGGCCGGCCGAAATCGGGCGCCGCCGAATCCTGGCCGATCTCGACGATGCCGCGACGGATGGCGCGGGTACGGGTGAAGTGGTCGAACAGCGCCTCGCCGTCGCCGCGCCGGATCGCGCGGGTGAGCTTGGCCAGATCCTCGGTGAAGGTGCCGAGCATCTCCAGCACGGCCTCCTTGTTGGCGAGGAACACGTCGCGCCACATCGTCGGGTCGGACGCTGCGATGCGGGTGAAATCGCGGAAGCCGCCGGCGGAGAACTTGATGACTTCCGATTCCGTCACCTGTTGCAGCTCGTCGGCGGTGCCGACGATGGTGTAGGCGATCAGATGCGGCAGATGGCTGGTGATCGCGAGCACGAGATCATGATGATCCGGCGTCATCACCTCGACCTTGGCGCCCATCGCCGCCCAGAACGCGCGCAGGCGATCGGTGGCAGCCGGGTCGACGCCTTCCGGCGGGGTGAGGATGCACCAGCGGTTGATGAAGAGCTCGGCGAAGCCGGAGTCAGGTCCGGAATGCTCGGTGCCCGCCACGGGGTGCGCCGGCACGAAATGAACGGTGTTCGGCAGATGCGGCGCCATGTCCCTGACGATCGCGCCCTTCACGGAGCCGACGTCGGAGATAACAGCGCCGGGCTTCAGATGCGCGGCGATCTCCTGAGCCACCGGCCCGCAGGCCCCGACGGGAATGCAGAGGATGACGAGATCGGCGTCCTTCACCGCTTCCGCATTGGTCGCGACGACCCGGTCGACGATGCCGAGCTCGAGCACCCGCGCGCGCGTCTTCTCCGAGCGCGCGGTGGTGACGATCTCGCCGGCCAGGCCCTGGAGCTTCGCAGCGCGCGCGATCGAGCCGCCGATCAGGCCGAAGCCGATCAGGGCGACGCGCTGGAAGTGCGGGTTCGCGCTCATTTGCCGGCCATGAAGTCGCGCAGGCCCTCGACGACGAGGCGGTTGGCCTCCTCGGTGCCGATGGTCATGCGCAGGGAATGCGGCAGGCCGTAGTTCTTCAAGCCGCGCAGCACGAGGCCGCGCTTGGTGAGGAAGGCATCGGCGTCATCCGAGGTCCTGCCCTTCTCGGTCGGAAAGTGGATCAGCACGAAATTGGCGACGCTCGGCGTCACCTTCAGCCCGAGCTTGCCGATCTCCTCGGTCAGCCAGTTGCGCCAGGTTTCGGTGAACTGCTTCGACATCGCCTGATGCGCGGTGTCCTCGATCGCCGCGACCGCGGCGTACATCGCCGGCGTCGATACGTTGAAGGGACCGCGGATGCGGTTGACGGCGTCGATGATGTGCTCGGGGCCGAACATCCAGCCGATGCGCAGCGCGGCGAGGCCGTGGATCTTGGAGAAGGTGTGGGTCACCACCGTGTTCTCGGTGGTGGCGACCAGTTCGATCCCCATCTCGTAGTCGTTACGGGAGACGTAGTCGCAATAGGCGGCATCCAGCACCAGCAGCACATGCGACGGCAGGCCGGCGCGCAGGCGCTTGACCTCGTCGAACGGAATATAGGTGCCGGTCGGGTTGTTCGGATTGGCGAGCCAGACCAGCTTCGTCTTCGGCGTCACCGCCTTGAGGATGGCATCGACGTCGCAGGTGAGGTTGGTCTCCTGCGCGATCACGTTCTTGGCGCCGACCGCCATGGTCGCAATCGGGTAGACCAGGAAGCCGTGCGTGGTCGAGATCGCCTCGTCGCCATGGCTGAGATAGGTGTGGGCGAGCAGGTTGAGGATCTCGTCCGAGCCGGCGCCGCAGATGATGCGGTTGGGGTCGAGCCCGAACGAGCGGCCGATCGCTTCGCGCAGCACGCGGGAGGTGCCTTCCGGATAGTCTTCCAGATGATCAGCCACGTTCTTGAAGGCCGCGATCGCCTTGGGCGAGGGTCCGAACGGCGTCTCGTTGGCCGAGAGCTTGAACACCTTGCGGCCCGGCTCCGGCACCGGGGTCTTGCCGGGCGTGTAGGGCGCAATATCGAGAATGCCGGGGTTCGGCACGGGGCGGGACATCTTCAACTCCGGAATGGCAGGCGTCTCGTGACTTACGATTTCGACCCGGTCGGGGGCACCGTATAGCGCGTTGCGTGGCTGCCGACGAGGGCCGTGGAGCGCACCGAGGCCCCCGCTTCGATCAGGGCAGCCTTGATCTTGTCGATGCTGCTCGCGCTCGTGACCGAGACCAGCAGCGCCGCGCCGTCGAAGGCGGTATCGGGCACCGCCACGATGTCGGCGAGCGGCGACAGCGCCCGCGCGATCTCGGCATTCCACCCCGAGACGCGCACGCTGAAGGTCTCGACCTCCGTCACCAGGGCACTGTCGGCGACGCGCGAGATCGCGAACACGGGGAGTGCGGCCGGATGGTCGGCGCGTTCGACGAAGGGCATCCGCGCGATGATCTTCGGTGCGCCTTCCGCTTCCAGCTCCAGCCACCACGGAGTGCGGCTGGAGGTGGCCGAGACCAGCGCCAGATCGCCCTTGGATTTCGCCACCGCCTCGACCGCCGCCTGCGCGCTGAAATGCGCGACGTAAGGCACGGTGAAGCCGAAATGGAATCGCACGGAATCGCGCATCGCGGGCTCGCTCGCCGAGATGTCGGCATGCACCGCGAACGGTGCCTGCACGTAAGTGAACGTCGCGATGATGACGCGCCAGATGCTCTCGACCGTGTCGAGCGGCAGGATGCCGCGATGGCGTTCCACGATCCGCCGCATCATGTCGGCCTCGCGCGCCGGCCGGAACGCCGAGCCGACCTCCTGGGTCTGCTTCACCTGGATCAGGCGGTCGATGATGTCGCCGCGCTTCATCAGGAGGCGATGCATGCCCTCGTCGATCTCGTCGATCTCCTTGCGCAATTCCTGCAATGACGGTGGCGCGGGCGGACGTTGGGACATATCTGGCAAGGGCGTTGAGAGGCGTTCCAATGCGGATCCATCAGGCCGGATCCGCTGCGATCGGTGTCCTGATTAGGCAGTCGGGGCGGCGAAAGCAAAGAGAAATGACGGCCATTCGAGCTGACGGTGCAGAGAGGAATTTGGTCAATCCGGACCGCGGCTTGACGAAAACCGCCCAAGACAGTAGATTTTGCCTGTTCCGTGGTCATTTGAGCCGGCCGGCTTGCAGCCACGTTAAAAAACTCGCTAAACAGGCCGGGGACGCTTTCGATCCCGGCCGAACCTATCGTTCAGGCCGGGTTTTTCATGGCCTGATGTCACTGCGATCTGAAGTCCGATCGCAAATGAGGTCGATGGTCAGATGGTTGGCGTCACGTCGCTTCCGAGTCCCGCGATCAGTGCCGATGAGCGCTCGCACGAGGTGGATCATCCGAGTTCGCTGGTCGCGCATTTCGGCGCTGATCAGCCGCTGCCGCTCGATTGCGGGATCGATCTTTCGCCGTTCCAGATCGCCTACCAGACCTATGGCGAACTCAACGCGGACCGCTCCAACGCCATCCTGATCTGTCATGCGCTGACCGGTGACCAGCATGTCGCCAATGTGCACCCCGTCACCGGCAAGCCCGGCTGGTGGGAAACATTGGTCGGCGCGGGCCGTCCGCTCGATCCCAGCCAATACTTCATCATCTGCTCCAACGTGATCGGCGGCTGCATGGGCTCGACCGGGCCGGCCTCGATCAATCCGGCGACCGGCAAGGTGTGGGGGCTGGATTTCCCCGTCATCACCATTCCCGACATAGTGCGCGCGCAGGCGATGCTGATCGATCGGCTCGGCATCGACACGCTGTTCGCGGTCGTCGGCGGCTCGATGGGCGGCATGCAGGTGCTGCAATGGACCGCGGCCTATCCCAAGCGCGTTTACTCCGCACTGGCGATCGCCTGCTCGACGCGCCACTCGGCGCAGAATATCGCCTTCCACGAACTCGGCCGCCAGGCCGTGATGGCCGATCCCGACTGGCACAATGGCGGCTATGCCGATCACGGCATCCATCCGCATCGCGGTCTCGCGGTCGCGCGCATGGCCGCGCACATCACTTACCTGTCGGACGCCGCACTGCATCGCAAGTTCGGCCGGCGCATGCAGGATCGCGAGCTGCCGACCTTCTCGTTCGACGCCGACTTCCAGGTCGAGTCCTATCTGCGCTACCAGGGCTCTTCTTTCGTCGAGCGCTTCGATGCCAACTCCTATCTCTACCTCACGCGCGCGATGGACTATTTCGACATCGCCGGCGACCATGGCGGCGTGCTCGCAAAGGCGTTCGCCGATATCCAGACCCGCTTCTGCGTGGTCTCCTTCACCAGCGACTGGCTGTTCCCGACCTCGGAATCGCGCGCGCTGGTGCATGCGCTGAATGCGTCGAGCGCGCGGGTGTCGTTCGCCGAGATCGAGACCGATCGCGGCCATGACGCCTTCCTGCTCGACGTGCCCGAATTCTTCGATATCTCCCGCGCCTTCCTGCAATCGGCAGGCAAGGCGCGCGGTCTCAGCAGCAAGGGTGGCTAGGATGTCAGTGCAGGAAGTGCTGCCGCTCGGCGGCCTTGCGTCGGAGCAGCCCGGCCAGTTTCGCGCCGATCATCTGCTGGTCGCCGGGATGGTCAAGCCTGGCTCGAAAGTGCTCGACGTCGGCTGCGGCGACGGCGATCTGCTCCAGCTGCTGGAGACGCGCGGCATCGACGGCCGCGGTATCGAATTGTCGCGCGAGGGCGTCAACCGCTGCGTCGCCAAGGGCCTTGCTGTCGTGCAGGGCGATGCCGACACCGACCTCGTGAACTATCCGGACGACGCGTTCGATTACGTGATCCTGTCGCAGACGCTGCAGGCGACGCGGCAGCCGAAGGTGGTGCTGGAGAATCTTTTGCGCATCGGCCGCCGCGCCATCGTCTCGTTCCCGAACTTCGGCTTCTGGCGGATGCGGCTTCAACTCCTGGTCGGCGGCCACATGCCGCGCACGGAGAATCTGCCGGCAAGCTGGTACGACACCGCCAACATCCACTTCTGCACCATCAAGGACTTCGTCGAGCTCTGTGACGAGATCCACGTCAAGATGGAGCGCGCCGAAGCGCTCGACCTCTACGGCCGCCCGCTGCGGCTGCGGATGCCGTGGTGGGTGTGGAATCTGTTCGGCGAGCAGGGCGTGTTTCTGCTCACGCGCAGCGGAGGGAAATAACGCTCGCAGCCGATAGCGAACCTGGGGGCCGGCCAGCACCGGCCGCCGCGACGGTCAGTCCAGCAGCTTGTAGTTCAAGCCGACGCGAACGATGTCGTTACGGACGCTGGACCGGGTGCCGATCGATACGAACACGGGATCCCCGGTCGGAAAATCGTTGCTGATACTGCCGAGGTCGGCGTGCAAATATTCGACCTTGCCGGTCCATCTCCCCGTCAACCAGGCCTCCAGGCCGCCGCCCGCCACCCAACCGGTCTTGGTCCGCTTGAAATGTGACACCAGGGCGCCGAATTGGTCGGTCTCCTCGATCTCGGCGAAGGCCGCGCCACCGGTGACGTAGAGGAGATAGCCGCGTTCGGCCCAGCCGAGCCGGCCGCGCACCGTGCCGAACCAGTTGAAGCGCTGGGTCACCTTGTCGATGAAGCCGGGAACGGTGCAGCTGTCGGCGCAGGCGGTGTCCTTCTGGCCGCTCCATTGCGCATCGCCTTCGAGGCCGAGGACGACGCGGTCGACCTGCCAGTTGTAGCCGAGCTGGCCGCCCGCGAGCGCGCCTTGCGGCGAGAACCGCTGCGGCGCGAACGATGATGTGTAATGGGTGAGCTCGCCCGCCGCCGGCGGAATCGCCGGATCGATGAAGTTGAACTGCTTGAACGCGGTATTGCCGGCTCCGTATCCGGCGTTCAGGCCGCCGTAGAGTCCGTTCCATCGCCATGCCAGCATGGCCGGATCGGTCTGGGGCACGCCAGCCGCCACGCCATCCAGCAGCCGGTGATTCACGCCGACGCGAACGATGTTGTCGGTGAAGCGGCTATTGGTGCGGTTGACCATGTCGAAGGCGACCAATTGCGTCGCCGCCGCGTATCGGGCTGTGGAGCTCGTGGCTCCGAGGTCGAGATGCAGATATTCGAGCTTTACCGTCCATCCCTGCGACAGCTGTCCCTCGATGCCGCCGCCCAGCACCCAGCCGCCGACCACACTGCGCACGATCGAGGAGGCGATCGCGTCGTCACGCTGCTCGCTCGCCGTTTCCTTGACGCCGGCCCAAGCCGCGCCGCCGGTCAGGTACAGCAGGGTCCCTCCATTGGCGATGCCGATTCGGCCGCGCACCGTCGTGAACCATTGAACTTCATGGCGAAACAGCTCTGCCGCGACTTCCGGGTTGAAGTTTTGGGTGCAGGTGTCGCCGCCGCAGGCGTCGCCGCGCTGGCCGCTCCATTGCAGGTCGCCCTCGAGCCCCCACACCCAGCGGCCGGCCTGCCAATTATATCCGAGCTGCCCGCCGAAGATGGCTCCCGTCGGCAGAACCCGTCCCGGAAGCTGCTGCGTGAAGCCACGATCGATCAGGTCCTGGCTGAACGAATCCCGGCCGAAACTATAGCCGGCATTGACGCCGGCATAGAGGCCGCTCCAGCTCCACAGCGCCGGCGGAGGCGCCTTGTATTTGACGGGAAGGTCGGCGGCTGACGCCGCGAATGTGGATGCAAGCAGGATCGCAGCTGAGAGGTTGGTCGGTCTCATTGCTGGAAATTCCAGATCGGCACGCTTGGGTGCCACGCTTGGTGCAAAGGGTGGAATCAACGACGCTAACAAAATCGATCGGCATAGGAACACATTTGGCGGGGCTTAGCTGTTGTCGCCTTGCCACATCGGGAAATCTTTGCAGTCGGAGATGGTGCGCGCGCAGCGAGCCCGTCCGTGCACACTGCCTAATTGTTGGTCAGCGATCGCCGATCACGGCCCGGCCAGCGCTCGGCCTCCACCAGTTTAACGAAGCGCTCAACCGTCTCGTTGAACAGCGCGGGCTCTTCGAGGTTGAGCACGTGGCCCGACTTCGGAAACATCGCGAGACCTGCCGCCGGCAGATGCTTCTTCAGGAATAGGCTCGCCCCGACGCAGGGATCGTCCTCGTCGCCGCAGATGATCAGCGCCGGCGTTGCGACGCTCCTGATCGCGTCCGTCATGGTGTAGATCGAGGGGCGGCCGCCCTGGAAGCCGCGCATCGTGCTCGCCGATCCCTTGGCATCGTGCCGCGCCAGCGCGGCGTAGAAATCGGCGTGGCCGCGCGGGTCCTTCACCAGGAAGGGAATCCGGCTCGGCGCCTCGCGCGTGACTTTTGCGACTTCCGCCGAGCCCAGCGTCTCGAACTGCTCGGCATTGGCGCGGCATTGCTTGCGCCAGGCGTCGAGATTTTCGAGCTCCGAGCCGGAGCCGACGCCGGCCAGCGTCATCGACAGCGCGCGCTGCGGCGCGTTCAGTCCGATCTGGAGCGACGAATAGGCGCCCATCGAGAGACCGACGAGATGCGCGCGCTCGATCTTGAGATGATCGAGCACGGCGAGCGCATCGGTGTAGAAATGTTTGTAGGTGTAGACCTCGCCCGATGGCACGTCCGACGGCGTGTAGCCGCGCGCCGAATAGGTGATGCAGCGGTGGCTGCGCGCGAAGTAGCGCATCTGCGGCTCCCAATTGGTGTAGTCGGCCGCGAACTCGTGCAGGAAGATGATCGGTGTTCCCTGACCCGCTTCCTCGAAATAGATGCGGACGTCGTCCCTGGTCGTGGCGTGGGGCATTAACTGTTTCCCTCTCTTCAAGCCGCAATTGCAGGATCGCAGTTAATGTTGTTGTCCGCAATGCGGCAGCATGGCGAGCACCGGCGCAAATTCATCGCAGCCATTCGCGGGTCTGGCGTCTTTTTCTCGCCACATCGGGCGGCTTAACGGCCAGACGGATGTCGGCCGTGCACGGGCCGACTGGGAAGTGGGGTGTCAACGAAGGATGAAGAATGTTCGAGTTGTTTGCGTCTCGCCTGTCGCGTTGTGTTGTCGCGCTGGCGCTGTTCTTCGCGGCGGTCGCCGCGTTCTCGTCTCCGGCCTCGGCACGGCCTCATCGTCATAGCGCAGAGCGGCACGCTTACGCGCATCACGCCAGCAGACATCATCACTATCACTACCGGCATCATGCGCGCAGCTCGCGCTTCGAGCGCAGCGCGGCGCAGCTGCAGGCCGGCGGATTCATGAACACGCAGGCCAGCTACGATCCGAACGCCAACAGTGGCGGCATGGGTGACATGCGCTCCATGGGCGGCGGGGACATGGCTGTCGGCGGAAGCCTGCGCCGCGCTGGCCGTATCAGCCGCGCTGCCAACATGAGCTACGCTGTCAACAAGAGCAGCGCTGGCGACATTGGCAACGCCGGCAACATGGATACGAGCGGCGGCTTCGGCGGCGGATCGGGTCTCGTGTCCGAGGCGCGCCGCTATCTCGGCGGCAATCCGACCGGGCGCGGCAGCCTGTGGTGCGCGCGCTTCATGAACATGGTGCTCGAGAAAACCGGCCACCATGGCACCGGATCGGACATGGCGAATTCGTTCGCGCACTACGGCACGCGTGTCTCGGGGCCGCAGGTCGGCGCGATCGCGGTGATGTCGCGCGGCGGCCGGGGCGGTCATGTCGGCGTCATCACCGGCGTCGACGCGCAGGGCAACCCGATCATGATCTCCGGCAACAACGGCAACCGCGTTCGTGAGGCCCCGGTCTCGCGCGGCCGGATCTACGCGTATGTGATGCCGAACTGAGGTGCTGCCTCGTCATTGCGAGCGAAGCGAAGCAATCCAGAATCCCTCCGCGGAAATAGTCTGGATTGCTTCGTCGCTTCGCTTCTCGCAATGACGGAATGCGTGGAGCAAGCGTCGCGTCACACCAATCTCGGCTCTTCCACCGCGACCGCATCCCCGACGCCGATCTCGCCGTCGGCGATCACCTCGGCATAGATGCCGCAATCCATGTGGCCGAGATGGCGCGAGAGCGTCGGCGGGATCTCGAGATCGCGCCTGGCGGTCTCCGGATCGACATTGGTGGCCGGGCAACGGACGATGCGCTTGACCACTTGCAACCGGGCCTGCCCGATCGCGAGCGTCTGGCCGACGAGGTCGAGCTCCGACCAGGCCGGCCAGCCCTTCACGTAGAGATTGGCGCGGAAGCGCAGCGGATGCACGGCGGTGCCGCCGAGCATGGTCTCGATGGCGCGGACGCTGCCGAGATTGATGATCGACACGACCTTGCGGGCGACGTCGGAAAAGCTGTGGTCGCGGCCGGACAGCACTTTCGGCGGTCCCTTCAGCTCCGGCTGAAAATTCTCGCTGAAATACGCCTCGATGGCGGCACGCCCGGCGGCGGTTTCGAGATCGCCGCTGGCGACGATCTGGCTGTTCTTGCGAATGGTCAGGCGATTGGTTGCGTCCTCGAACCGGCTGTCGAGCGAAGCCAGCCGCTCATTGCGCGCCAGCATCAGGA
The DNA here is from genome assembly GCF_058807535.1 of Bradyrhizobium sp. GW821-FHT12B03. NCBI lineage: Bacteria > Pseudomonadati > Pseudomonadota > Alphaproteobacteria > Hyphomicrobiales > Nitrobacteraceae > Bradyrhizobium > Bradyrhizobium sp. GW821-FHT12B03. The sequence goes on along the minus strand of NZ_JBXAQU010000006.1, from coordinate 326,759 downwards.
ACTGGATTTTCGGCTTCCAGGCCGGTGCCTCGGGATCGAACCCGCTCGGCCCGTTCTCGATGGCGTAGCGGCGGTCGGCGGGCAGGGTCTGGCCGGTTCTCAAGCGGACGCGGAACAGGGGCTCCGGCGTCAGGCCCTTGATCGGGTAACGGTAAAGGCCGGTGATCTCGGCGGTCTGGCTGGCTGTCATGCCGCTACTTAGGGGATTCGGCTGGCGGCCGCCAAGCGGGCGGCTCAGCGCACGAAATTGTGAAGTCGCCTCTTTCGCTCCCGCAAACCGCTTCCCACATTTGCCTCAGGCCGGCGGCAGCGTCGGTAAATCACGACCGTTACCGGTTGAGAAACGTCAATGCGGTAATCGGAAACCCAATGAAGATGCCATTTGGAGTGCCTTTGAGGGCTCCATGGGCAGGCCGAGGGAAAGAAAAGATGAACATCGAGAAGTATACCGAGCGCTCCAGGGGCTTCATCCAGTCCGCGCAGTCGCTTGCCGTGCGTGAGGGGCACCAGCAGTTTTCGACCCTGCACGTCCTGAAAGTCCTGCTGGATGACAATGAGGGGCTGGCTTCCGGTCTGATCGACCGCGCCGGCGGCAATTCCCGCGCAATTTTGAAGGCGACCGAGGAGGCCCTGGGCAAGGTGCCGAAGGTCTCCGGCGGCGGTGCCGGGCAGATCTATCTGGCGCCCGAACTGGCCCGCACCTTCGACGCGGCCGAAAAGGCCGGCGAGAAGGCCGGCGACAGCTTTGTCACCGTCGAGCGGCTGCTGCTCGGTCTTGCGCTGGAGAAGACCAGCGAGGCCGGCACGATTCTCGCCAAGGGCGGTGTCACCCCGCAAAACCTCAATGCCGCGATCGAGGCGCTGCGCAAGGGCCGCACGGCCGACTCCGCGACTGCCGAGAACGCCTATGACGCCCTGAAGAAATATGCCCGCGACCTGACCCAGGCCGCGCGCGACGGCAAGCTCGATCCGGTCATCGGCCGCGACGAGGAGATCCGCCGCACGATCCAGGTGCTGTCGCGCCGGACCAAGAACAACCCCGTGCTGATCGGCGAGCCCGGCGTCGGCAAGACCGCCATCGCCGAGGGCCTGGCGCTGCGCATCGTCAACGGCGACGTGCCCGAGAGCCTCAAGGACAAGAAGCTGCTGTCGCTCGATCTCGGCTCGCTGATCGCCGGTGCAAAATACCGCGGCGAGTTCGAGGAGCGGCTGAAGGCCGTGCTCCAGGAAGTAACCGGGAGCGAGGGCAATTTCATCCTGTTCATCGACGAGATGCACACGCTGATCGGCGCGGGCAAGGGCGACGGCGCGATGGATGCCTCCAACCTGCTCAAGCCGGCGCTCGCGCGCGGCGAGCTGCACTGCATCGGCGCGACCACGCTCGACGAGTATCAGAAGCACGTCGAGAAGGACGCGGCGCTGGCGCGGCGTTTCCAGCCGATCTTCGTCAGCGAGCCCTCGGTCGAGGACACCATCTCGATCCTGCGCGGGCTGAAGGACAAGTACGAGCAGCACCATGGCGTGCGGATCACCGATTCCGCGCTGGTGGCCGCCACGACGCTGTCGAACCGCTACATCACCGACCGGTTCCTGCCGGACAAGGCGATCGACCTCATGGACGAGGCCGCGGCGCGGCTGAAGATGCAGGTCGATTCCAAGCCGGAGGAGCTGGATTCGCTGGATCGCGAGATCATCCGGCTCAAGATCGAGCAGGAGGCGCTCAAGAAGGAGAGCGATGTCGGCTCCAAGACCCGGCTCCAGACGCTGGAGAAGGACCTTGCCGAGCTCGAGGAGAAGTCTGCGGCGTTGACTGCGCGCTGGAGCGCGGAGAAGAACAAGCTCTCCGATGCCCAGAAGCTGAAGGCCGAGCTCGACGGCTTGCGTGTCGAGCTTGCCAACGCCCAGCGGCGCGGCGAATTCCAGAAGGCTGGCGAGCTGGCCTATGGCCGGATCCCGGAGCTCGAGAAGAAGCTCGCGGACATCGAGGCCAAGGATAATACAACGCAGACCTCAGGCGAGATGATGGAGGAGGCGGTCACCGCCAACCACATCGCGCAGGTGGTCTCGCGCTGGACCGGCGTGCCCGTCGACAAGATGCTGGAGGGCGAGAAGGAGAAGCTCCTGAAGATGGAGGAGCAGCTCGGCACCCGTGTCGTCGGCCAGGCCGAGGCCGTGCGTGCGGTCGCGACCGCCGTGCGCCGTTCGCGCGCGGGCCTGCAGGACCCGAACCGGCCGACCGGCTCGTTCATGTTCCTGGGGCCCACCGGCGTCGGCAAGACCGAGCTGACCAAGGCGCTCGCCGAGTATCTCTTCAACGACGAGACCGCGATGGTTCGCCTCGACATGTCCGAATACATGGAGAAGCATTCGGTCTCGCGGCTGATCGGCGCGCCTCCGGGCTATGTCGGCTATGACGAGGGCGGCGCGCTCACCGAAGCGGTGCGGCGCCGGCCTTACCAGGTCGTGCTGTTCGACGAGATCGAGAAGGCGCATCCTGACGTCTTCAACGTCCTGTTGCAGGTGCTCGACGACGGCCGCCTGACCGATGGCCAGGGCCGTACCGTCGACTTCCGCAACACGCTGATCATCATGACCTCGAACCTCGGTTCGGAATATCTGGTGAACCAGCCGGAGGGCGAGGACACGTCAGCCGTGCGCGAGCAGGTGATGGGAATGGTGCGGGGACATTTCCGCCCCGAATTCCTCAACCGCGTCGACGAGATCATCCTGTTCCACCGCTTGCAGCGGAGCGAGATGGGCCGGATCGTCGAGATCCAGTTCGCACGGCTCCAGAAGCTCCTGACCGATCGCAAGATCGTGCTGACGCTCGATGCTGCCGCCCGCGACTGGCTCGCCGCCAAGGGCTGGGATCCCGCCTATGGCGCAAGGCCGCTCAAGCGCGTGATCCAGCGCTATCTCCAGGACCCGCTCGCCGAGATGATCCTGGCTGGCGACGTCAGGGATGGCGACAATGTCGCGATCTCCTCGGAAGGCAACGTCCTGACCTTCAACGGCAAGGCACCGCAGACCGCGGAGATCGCCCAGTTCGAGGCGCCGGTGACGAAGCGGAAGCTGAACTGATCGTCGTCGCCGTCTGAACCGATAAGCCGCCCCGGAGAGGTTCGCTTCTCCGGGGCGAATTGTTCTTGGTCAGGCACGGCTAGCTGACTGCGGACGCTGAGCCCGGTTCGGCCGGATCTTCCTCCTCGCCGTCCTCTTCGAGGTCCGACAGGATGTCCACGAGCTCGCGGACGCGGCCCTGCGCCAGCGGCCGCAAATCGTTGATCATCGGCTCGTCATTGGCGAGCCAGGCCTGGGCCTCGGCGAGTTCCTCAACGGTCGCACCGGTTCCGATGATTTGCGCAATCGTGACGTCGTCGGCTCGGTCGACGGACTTGACCACATCGTCGCGTGAGAGGCGGGTCATGGGGCCATCCTCCTGCTGGTCGGCTTCCGTCAGCGTCTAACCGGGGACCGGCGAACCGGTTCCCCCGCGCAGCCGGATTCCGTCGGCAGACCCTACTTTCTCACCGCCTTGTAGATCGCATTCTCGAGGTCCGAGGTGAAGTAGATCACCCCGCTCGCGCCGATGGCGACGCCCGTCGGAATATGCGTCGGCAGGCCGCCGGGGGCGCCCGTCAGGCCGATCGGGAGGTTGGCGGCGATCTCGGTGACCTTGCCGCTCTCCGGCGCGATCTCGATCAGCCGGCCGGCGCCGACCTCCGCCACGACCAGCTTGCCGCCGCTGCTGCGTGCGAGGCCTTCGGGCATTTTCAGGTCCTTGGCGATCACGGTCTTCTCGCCGTTTTTCTCGATCTTGGACACGATGCCCGCAAAGGCCTCGGTGACATAGACGTCGCCGCCCGATCCGGCGACCAGCCCGACCGGACCCTCGAGGCCGCCGACCAGCGTGGTGCGGTCCTTGCCGTGCTCGCCGCTGACGCGGACCAGCGATTTGGTGCCGAGCTCGGCCACCAGGATGCTGCCGTCGTCGAGCACGATCGCGTCATGCGGCGCCTTGAAGCCGTGCAGCATGTCGCGCGTGGCGCCGGTCTTGTTGTCGATCACCTGCACCGTGCCGGTGAACCAGCTCGACAGGATCACGTCGTTGCCTTTCGCCGTCGCGCTCATCGGATATTCGAGGTCGACACCGGCGGCGTGCATGCGCGCCTTCTCGGTGACCTCGCCGGTCGCACCGTCCACCGTGCGATAAGCGAACACGTCGGCAACGTGGATGGTGTCCTTGCCGTTCTCCGAAGTGACGCCGATGCCGCCGGGCAGCGCGAGCTTGCCGATGATGATTTGCTTGGCCTGGCCGGTGGCCGGATCGACCTCCTGGATGCCATTGTCGGCCATGTTGGAGACGTAGATGCGGTCCTTGTCGTCGATCGCGAGATTGTCCAGCGACGGCTTCAGTTGCGCGACCATGGTCTTGGCGCCCGACTTGGGATCGACCCGGACGAGCTGGCCGAGCGCGGTGTCGACCACGAAAAGATTGCCCTTGGAATCGAAATTCACTGCGGCCGGGACCTTGAAGCCGTCGGCGACGACGGTCAGCTCGGCCTTGTCGACGTCGACCTTTGCGACCTGTCCCTTGAACCAGAGCGGACCGTAGAGCTTGTCGTCGGGACCGAACTCGAAGCCGTTGAGGCCACCCATCTTCTCCATGATCTGGCGGGGCGGTTTGACGCCCTCGACGTCGATCTCATAGAGCGTGTCGCCGAGGAAAACGGTCGTGGCGTAGAGCCTGCCGTCCTTGCGGAAGGCCAGCGAATTGATGCCGGGAAGGCCGCTGGCGAGCTTCTTGATCGGGCCGTCGCCCTTGCGCGCATAGAGGTCGCCGGCCAGGAAGCCGGTCCAGGCCATGGTGCCGTCGGGCGCGAATGCGATGTCGTCGGCCATTCCGATCGGAGCGGGAATTGCAACCTTGGCGGTACCGCCGGCGATGTCGACCTCGTAAAGCGCGGCACCTGCGACGCTGCCGGCGAACAGACGGCCGGCCTTGTCGATTCCGAGCCCGTGCACGCCATGGAACGCCGAGCCCGGGACGAGTTTCGTGACCTCCCAAGTCTCAGCTGAGGTTTCGGCCGATGCGTTCGTGATGGAGAAAACCGCAGCAACCAGGGCCGCGCAGGCGAGCCTGTTCTTCATGGCGAGACCTCCCGTTTTTTGGAAAGTATTCGCCTCTCATCGGGCTTTGGCAAACGAAACTTGATGTCGTGACGCAACGAGGCGGCGTCGGCCCGTATCGCATCCAAATCGTGTTTGTGCAGATGTCCGGACGATGTCGGCAGGTTGCCGGCTTACCGGTTGGTGACCTGCAGCGGTCCGCCGGTCGCATCCGAGATGCGGGCGATGGCGCCGCCCCGGCCGCTCATCATGCCGTCGAGCCGGTCGCGCTCTTTCTCGAAGCCGGCGAGCATCGGGCCTTCCAGCGAGCGGCCGCGCGGCAGCTTCACGCGCAGCGGATCGACGAAGCGGCCATTGACCAGGATTTCGTAATGGACATGCGGGCCGGTCGACGCGCCGGTCGAACCGACGAAGCCGATCACCTGGCCTTGCCGGACCTTCTTGCCCGGCTCCATGCCCTTGGCGAAGGCCGACATGTGGCCGTAGGCGGTCTCGTAGCCGTTGTTGTGCTTGATGCGGATGTACTTGCCGTAGCCACCCTCGGGGCCGGCCTTCTCGATCACGCCGTTGCCGGAGGCGAAGATCGGCGTGCCGTAGGTGGTGGCCCAGTCGACGCCGGTGTGCATCTTCACATAGCCCAGGATCGGATGGCGGCGGCCGCCGAAGCCGGAGCGCATGATGGCGTTGTTGACCGGTTTCCTGACCAGGAACTTCTTCGCGCTCTTGCCGGTCTCGTCATAGTAATCGACGAGGCCGTCGTCGGGGCTCTGGAAGCGGTAGTATTTCTTGGTCTCGCCGCCGACCGTGAGCGAGGCGAACAGCACGTCGTTCTTTTCGCTCGACGTCACGCCCTCTTCTTCGCCGGCATAGAACACGTCGAAGGAATCGCCCGGCTGCACCTTGCGCTGGAAATCGACGTCGTAGGAGTAGATCTTGATCATGTCGTCGATGACCGGCATCGGCACTTTGTTGCGGATCGCGGTCTCGTAGATGCTCTGGTAGAGCCGCACGCCGGTGCCATCGTCATCGTCATCGTCGTCGCTGTTGGCGTTGGCCGCAGCGTCCGCGACGGTGTTCATGCTGGAGACGTCGACGGCGACATATTTGCCGAGATCGGACAGCGCTGCGATCGCCTCGACCATGGTGTCGTTTGCAACCACGACGCGATAGGGCTGGAGGCGGGCGCCGGGGCTTGCGGGCGCCATCAGGATGCGGAGTTTCTCGCCTTCCTTCAGGCCGCCGTCGCGGCCGCGCGGGCCGAGCGTTGCAGCGATCGCCTTGATCTCCTCGGCCGTCGCGCCGAGATCGCGCAGGACGGAAGCGACGCTGTCGCCCTTCTTGACCAGATGGACGCGTTCGCCGTTCGGATTGCCGCCGGTGATCTGTTCCTTGGTCTTCGGCAGCAGCGTGACGTTTTCCGGCACCACGCGCGTCTCGAAGCCGGCATAGGGATCGGACGGCGATACTTCGGTGGCGTAGGCCATCTTGATGTCGGACCCGCCGGTTGCGCCGGACACGTCGGCGGTGGCATTGGCGAGCGAGGCGTAGCGCACCCCGCCATTGCCACGCCAGTTGGCGGCGTCGCGCACCCGCATCAGGATGTCGTCGAGCGCCACCACCGCGGAAATCTTGGCCTTCGGCAGCACCGCCGACAGGTCCTTGGTGACGAAGGAGACCTCGGCGTCGGGCTCGACCGCTTCCGGATTGTTCGGATCGTCCGATGCCGTCTTCGGATCGGCGCCGACGTCGGTGAGAAGGCGCTGGGCGTTGAAGGGCGGAATCTTCGCCGACAGATCGCTCGTCGTCATCGACAGATTGCCGGCGATCCGGACGAAGGGGCGCACCCGCATCACATCGCGATTGCCGACGCGGGCGACCGTGGAGACGCGCACGATGTTGCGCGATGCGGTCGATTCGTTCGGCGGCGGCAGGCGGTCGCTCTTGTGCAGCGTGGCGGCGCGGTCAGCTGCGCCAAATGCCCCGCGCAGCGCACCTTCCACCCGCTCCGGCACCTTGGCGAAGGTCATCTCGCCGTCCAGAGAAGCGAAAACGGCGCCGCCGATCAGGGCTGCGCCGCAAAGTCCGGTCAGAATTGTTCCGCTGAACCATTGTACCGAGACGCGACGGCGGTCGATGACGGCGGCTTCCGAACCATCGACGGAAAGCGGCGGCTCGTGGCCGAGATCGATGATCCCGGTCTCACGCCCATAAGCGCCGCGTGACGTCCTGTGGTTCAACCCAAGTCCCCCAATCAACGACCCAAGAGGTCCATACAGCCCGGCCCATACCAGCCCGGTTTTCGAGCCCCTTCCTGGCCGCCCTCTTCGAGGGGCATCGCAGGAAACGGCTAGCCGCACAGGCGTTCGCGGTCAGAAGGCCCTGATGTCGGGCCGGCCGAAATTACGAACAGCTAAGCGGAAAAAGATCTCTCGATGTCTCTCGAATGTCTGAAGAAGGCCGCTTCATCGGATGATCGCCTTCCTCTGACCCCACCCAAACCGCCGGCAGCCCCCACTGGCATCCCTGCGATTCAAGCTTGTCTCTTATCAGAACGCCGCGGGAATGTGGCTCAAGTACGGCGCCTAATATGGAAAAAGTTTCCTGAAGGGGCACGCGCCCGGGGCCGCCCGGGGAGGGCGCCCAAGACCGCTTCCGGAGCCCTTCCGGAGCCCCCTGAGGGGCAAACTTTTTTTGAGATTTTTTGCCGAGCGGGCGCGGCCGGCTCGCCCCCGGTCTGTCTAATCGACTGGAATCGCTGGAATTTTTTCGACAATCCACTGTGCGACGTTTTGTTGACGATTGGCGTTGACAGCCCGGAAGGTGGGGCCTATAACCCCAACCACTGAGCGCGGCGCCGCCGGGTCACTGACCAAGGCGAGCGAACGCGCCACTGATGCTCCTCACCTTGTTGAGTGACACAACAGCCGACACCAGTCGGTTGGAGTTCATCCATCGTCGGTAAGGGTGTCGGAACCCTTCCTCTCTGGAAGGTTGGGGCCTCCACGGTCCCGGGCTGTTTGACAAGTGAAGATGAAGAAAGAGAAACGTGGACGGCGGAGTCCTTGCGCCTCTCGGATACTGAAGAGCTTCGGCTTTTGAGTACTGAGAGGGGACGAAAGACTTCGGCGGTACACGTTTTCAAGGAAACACCATCGTTGCCCGCGATGTGAATCGCAGGCAGCAAGTCGATTTCGGTCGACAATGGTGGGACCTCGTCAAACGTTGTGATCAGCCGGTTCAAAGTTCAAGTCCAACTTGAGAGTTTGATCCTGGCTCAGAGCGAACGCTGGCGGCAGGCTTAACACATGCAAGTCGAGCGGGCGTAGCAATACGTCAGCGGCAGACGGGTGAGTAACGCGTGGGAACGTACCTTTTGGTTCGGAACAACACAGGGAAACTTGTGCTAATACCGGATAAGCCCTTACGGGGAAAGATTTATCGCCGAAAGATCGGCCCGCGTCTGATTAGCTAGTTGGTAGGGTAATGGCCTACCAAGGCGACGATCAGTAGCTGGTCTGAGAGGATGATCAGCCACATTGGGACTGAGACACGGCCCAAACTCCTACGGGAGGCAGCAGTGGGGAATATTGGACAATGGGGGCAACCCTGATCCAGCCATGCCGCGTGAGTGATGAAGGCCCTAGGGTTGTAAAGCTCTTTTGTGCGGGAAGATAATGACGGTACCGCAAGAATAAGCCCCGGCTAACTTCGTGCCAGCAGCCGCGGTAATACGAAGGGGGCTAGCGTTGCTCGGAATCACTGGGCGTAAAGGGTGCGTAGGCGGGTCTTTAAGTCAGGGGTGAAATCCTGGAGCTCAACTCCAGAACTGCCTTTGATACTGAAGATCTTGAGTTCGGGAGAGGTGAGTGGAACTGCGAGTGTAGAGGTGAAATTCGTAGATATTCGCAAGAACACCAGTGGCGAAGGCGGCTCACTGGCCCGATACTGACGCTGAGGCACGAAAGCGTGGGGAGCAAACAGGATTAGATACCCTGGTAGTCCACGCCGTAAACGATGAATGCCAGCCGTTAGTGGGTTTACTCACTAGTGGCGCAGCTAACGCTTTAAGCATTCCGCCTGGGGAGTACGGTCGCAAGATTAAAACTCAAAGGAATTGACGGGGGCCCGCACAAGCGGTGGAGCATGTGGTTTAATTCGACGCAACGCGCAGAACCTTACCAGCCCTTGACATGTCCAGGACCGGTCGCAGAGATGTGACCTTCTCTTCGGAGCCTGGAACACAGGTGCTGCATGGCTGTCGTCAGCTCGTGTCGTGAGATGTTGGGTTAAGTCCCGCAACGAGCGCAACCCCCGTCCTTAGTTGCTACCATTTAGTTGAGCACTCTAAGGAGACTGCCGGTGATAAGCCGCGAGGAAGGTGGGGATGACGTCAAGTCCTCATGGCCCTTACGGGCTGGGCTACACACGTGCTACAATGGCGGTGACAATGGGATGCTAAGGGGCGACCCTTCGCAAATCTCAAAAAGCCGTCTCAGTTCGGATTGGGCTCTGCAACTCGAGCCCATGAAGTTGGAATCGCTAGTAATCGTGGATCAGCACGCCACGGTGAATACGTTCCCGGGCCTTGTACACACCGCCCGTCACACCATGGGAGTTGGTTTTACCTGAAGACGGTGCGCTAACCCGCAAGGGAGGCAGCCGGCCACGGTAGGGTCAGCGACTGGGGTGAAGTCGTAACAAGG
>NZ_JBXAQU010000006.1:171926-311926 GCF_058807535.1 Bradyrhizobium sp. GW821-FHT12B03 | reverse complement strand
CGCGCTGACCGAGAAGCAGATCGACGGCGTGCTTGCCGCGCAGAAGGACATGGACGCGATCACGGAGAAGCTGCCGGAGAACGCCGCGCCCGACCAGAAGACGATCGCCCAGCTCGACGGCATCGCCAAGAAGAACGGCTTTGCCGGCTATGACGACTACAACAACGTCGTCGACAACATCAGCCTGGTGCTCGGCGGCTTCGATCCCGCGACCAAGAAATATGTCGGCACCGATGCCGTGGTCAAAGCGCAGATCGCGCAGGTCCAGGCCGACAAGAAGATGCCGGCCAAGGACAAGAAGGAAGCCCTCGACGAGCTCAACGAACTCCTGAAGACGCCGGCGCCGGCCGTCGAGAACAAGGGCAATATCGATCTCGTCAGCAAGTATTACGATAGGCTGGTCGCAGCGCTCGGCGACGACCAGAACTGAGCTCCCAGCCGACGCCTCCGTCAGCGGCGTATCGGCCCCTCGACGGATTGCGCGGCGCCAGCCACACTCACCGCTGTCATATCGCCCGGCCCGGCCTCGCCAGAGGCTTCGCCGGGCGATCACGACTGAACAAGCGGAATCTGGGAGGCACCATGAAAAACACCCCGTTCGATCTCACCGGAAAGGTCGCAATCGTCACCGGCTCGAGCCGCGGCATCGGCCGCTCCTCGGCAGAGCTGCTGGCCAGGTTAGGGGCCAAGGTCGTGGTCTCCTCGCGCAAGGCGGAGGCCTGCCAGGAGGTCGCCAACGGCATCAATGCGGCCGGCGGTGACGCCATCGTCATCCCCTGCAACATCGCGCGCAAGGCCGAGGTCGAGGCGCTGGTCGCGGGCGCGACGAAGCATTACGGCAAGATCGACATCCTCGTCTGCAACGCCGCGGTCAATCCCTATTACGGCCCGCTGCTCGACATCACCGACGAGGCCTTCGACAAGATCATGGGCTCGAACGTGAAGAGCAACATCTGGCTTTCCGCACTCGCGATCCCGCAGATGGCCGAACGCGGCAACGGCTCGGTGATCATCATCTCCTCGATCGGCGGCTTGCGCGGCTCCACCGTGATCGGCGCCTACGGCATCTCGAAAGCCGCCGACTTCGCGCTGTGCCGCTCGCTCGCCGGTGAATGGGGCCCGAAGGGCGTGCGAGTCAACTGCATCGCGCCCGGCCTCGTCAAGACCGACTTCGCCCGCGCGCTGTGGGAAGACGAAGCCCTGCTGAAGCGCCGCACCGCCACCACGCCGCTGCGCCGCATCGGCGAACCCCACGAAATCGCCGGCGCAGTCGCCTACCTCGCCTCGGACGCGTCGAGCTTCATGACCGGCCAGACCATCGTCATCGACGGCGGCGTGACGACGGCAGCGGTGTAGCCCGTCACCACTTGCAATTGTATCGCGATGCCGCTTCACTTCATCCTCTCCTGCAGGGGGAGGGGCGCTTCGTGTTGAGCATTGCGCAACGCGAAGCGGGGTGGGGTGAAGCCACGCAAATGGTCTCGACATCAATCCGACGTGCAGCCGCAAAGAAGCTGAGGGCCAATACGACCCCGCATGAGCGGATATTGTGGCGAGCCCTCAAGGATATTCCGATCGAAGGCTCGCACTTCCGCCGGCAAGCGCCGATCGGCGCCTACATCGTCGACTTCTTCTGCCCGGCCAGGCGCCTCATCATCGAGCTCGATGGCGGGCACCACAACGAGGACGACACAGCCAGGCGAGACCTTGAGCGTCAACGCTGGCTCGAGAACGAAGGCTATCGAATCATCCGCTTCTGGAACTCCGAGATCACGAGCGACCTGACCGCCGTGCTTGAGCGCATCTATGTCGAGCTATACGGATCGCGTGATGCGGAGACAAAGCGACTGAAACATCGCCGCCCCTAGCCGCGCCTTCTCTTACCCTCCCCTGGAGGGGGAGGGTCGCTGCGCATGCAATGCGCAGCGGGGTGGGGTGACAGACTATCCGCGAATGCAGTGCCCCCCGAATACGCGGGAGAGATCGTTCTCTTCGACGCAAGTGAGACCGCCTTTGCGGCTTCACCCCACCCCGCCCGCGCGTTGCGCGGTCGACCCTCCCCCTGCAGGGGAGGGTAAGCAAGAGCCAGCCTTGACCTTCCGCCTTCAATCCGCTCCCTTTGGCGCGACAGAACGATCCCTTCTGGGAAAACGCCAAGAGACCGCCAAGAAAACCTGAGAAAACGCCAGGGTAGCTTCCATGTCTTTCGTCCTTGCCATCGACCAGGGCACCACCTCATCGCGCGCCATCGTGTTTCGCAGCGATATTTCCATCGCCGCCCGCGCGCAGCAGGAGTTTCCGCAGCATTTCCCGGCCTCGGGCTGGGTCGAGCATGAGCCGGAGGACATCTGGACCTCGACCGTGAACGTCTGCCGCGATGCGATCGCGCAGGCCGGCATCAGCGCAAAGGACATCGCCGCGATCGGCATCACCAACCAGCGCGAGACCACGGTGGTGTGGGACCGCGCCACCGGCCAGGCCGTGCACCGCGCCATCGTCTGGCAGGACCGCCGCACCGCCGACATCTGCGCCAAGCTCAAGGCCGACGGCCGCGAGCCGGTGATCTCGCAGAAGACCGGCCTGATCATCGATCCCTATTTCTCCGGCACCAAGGTCGCCTGGATCCTCGACCACGTCCCCGGCGCGCGGGCGCGCGCCGCGCGCGGCGAATTGATGTTCGGCACCATCGACTGCTATCTGCTCTGGCGCCTCACGGGCGGCAAGGTCCACGCCACCGATGCCACCAACGCCTCGCGCACGCTGCTGTTCAACATCCACACCGGCGAGTGGGACGACGAGCTCTTGGAGATCATCGGCGTGCCGCGCTCGATGCTGCCCGAGGTGAAGGATTCGTCCGCCCGCTTCGGCGAGAGCCTGCCCGACCTGTTCGGCGGCGCCATCGCGATCTCAGGCATCGCCGGCGACCAGCAGGCCGCGACCATCGGCCAGGCCTGCTTCCGCCCGGGCATGATGAAGTCCACCTACGGTACCGGCTGCTTCGCGCTGCTCAACACCGGCACCACGCCGGTGGTGTCGAAGAACAAGCTGCTCACCACCGTCGCCTATCAGCTCGCCGGCAAACGCACCTACGCGCTCGAAGGCTCGATCTTCGTCGCGGGCTCGGCGGTGCAGTGGCTGCGCGACGGCCTCGGCATCATCAAGCACGCCGCCGAGACCGGACCTCTTGCCGATCAGTCGGACTCCATGCAGAGCGTCTATCTCGTCCCCGCCTTCGTCGGCATGGGCGCGCCCTACTGGAATCCGCGCGTCCGCGGCGCGCTGTTCGGCCTCACCCGCAACACCGGTCCCGCCGAGCTTGCGCATGCCGCGCTCGAAAGCGTCTGCTACCAGACCTTCGATCTCTGGGCCGCGATGCGTGCGGACTGGCCGAGCTCGGAGACCGCCAGCGTCGTGCTGCGCGTCGACGGCGGCATGACCGCCTCCGACTGGACCATGCAGCGCCTCGCCGATCTGCTGGACGCACCGGTAGATCGCCCCGTGATCCAGGAGACCACAGCGCTCGGCGCCGCCTACCTCGCCGGGCTCCAGGCCGGCGTCTATCCCGAGCCGACAAAATTCGCCGACAATTGGCGCCTCGAGCACCGCTTCAAGCCGAACATGAGCGAGGCAACGCGCGAACGAAAGCTCGCCGGCTGGGCGCGCGCCGTGAAGGGCGTGCTGGCGAGCGACGAGGGGGAGGGGTAGGCACGCCCTCTTCGAGTCGTCCCGGCGAAGGCCGGGACCCATACGCCGCAGCAGATGTTGTGAACGGGACTAGTCGTTCGAACATCGCAAAACAATTTATACTCGTGGTTATGGGTCCCGGCCTTCGCCGGGACGACACTGTTTGTGTGGTCGCCGCCTTGGCCTGAACTGAACGAGTCAGCCCTATGATCCTCCCCGACGGCTATTCCGACATCCCCGCCGGCAAGATCGCCGCCGTCGTCACGCATCTCGAGATGACCGCGCGCCCCGCGCGCCGTGACGACCCTCCCGGCAATTGGTCGCTGCGCAAGGTCGACACCCCCGCGCTTCCCTGGTATCGCGATCTCCACCGCCGCGTCGGCGAGGACTGGCTGTGGTTTTCGCGCGCACGCATGAACGATGCGGAGCTCGCCGCAATCATCCACGCGCCTGGAATCGAAGTCTGCGCGCTGGTTGCAGACGGCCGCGACGAAGGCCTGCTGGAGCTGGATTTCCGCGAAGCCGACCAGTGCGAGCTGGTCTATTTCGGCGTCACCGCCGGCCTGATCGGGCGAGGTGCCGCCCGCTTCCTGATGAACCGCGCGATGGAGCTCGCATGGTCGCGCGAGCTCCGCCGCGTCTGGGTGCACACCTGCACCTTCGACCATCCCTCCGCCGTCGCATTCTACCAGCGCTCCGGCTTCCGCCCGTTCCGCCGCCAGATCGAGATTGCCGACGACCCGCGCCTCGATGGCACGGCACCGCGGACGGCGGCGAAGCATGTGCCGATCATCGAATAGCGCGCGCGCTCGTAGCCCGGATGGAGCGAAGCGTAATCCGGGACAGCATCCCCGCATTCCGCTCCGGTCCATGCGGAGCTACGATCTCAAAACACCTTCTGCTCCGCCCTTGCCAGCGAGAACCCGTGCTGCATCGCGTTGAAGCACGTCAGCCCCGTCTGCTCCGACCGGCACGTAAATCCCCCGCGCTGCCACACCTCGCCATAGGCCAGCACCGGCAGCGACGGGTCCATCACCGTGTCGCCGGCGCAGATGCGACCGGCGCTGCCCTTCGCGCTCATCTCGAAGGCGTGGCCCCAGTCGAGCTCGCAATCGGCGGGCCGGCGCGGGCGCGTCTCCATGTTCATGATGTCGCAGCGGAGCACGCCCTGGCCATTGTCGGTGAAGAACTGGCAGACGATGTTCTTCGACGGGGTCAGGAAGCCGATCGGGCGATCCTGGGCGTGGGCGCCGTGGCTGGTCAGGGATAGCAGGATCAACGTCAGGACGAATCCGCGATGCCTGATCATGCGACGCTTCCTAGCTGTTGAAATTCACCGCCGTGGTATTGGCGCCGCAGACCAGCACTGCGACCCGCTCGCCGGGTGAGGGACGATAGCGGCCGGACAGCAGCGCGGCAAACGCGGTTGCGCCACCGGGCTCGGCCACCAGGCGCAGGCTCGACCACAACGCCGTCTGCGCCTGCCGGATCGCATCGTCGGTGACCAGGACGACTCGCTCGACATGGGCCCGTGCGATTGGGAACATCAATTCGCCGACGCGTCGCGGTGCAAGGCTGTCGGCGGCGATGCCGCCGGCGGGCGCATCGACCGGCGCGCCCGCCGCGAAGGCGGCATGCAGCGTCGGCGACTGCTCCGGCTCGACCGCGACGATGCGCGTCCTGCCGGCGCACCACGCCGCGGTGCCGCCGATCAGTCCGCCGCCGCCGACCGCCACCAGCAGCGTGTCGATGCCGGGCGCGTCCTGCTCCAGCTCCAGGGCGACGCTGCCCTGGCCCAGCAGGGTTTCGACCTGGTCGTAGGCATGGACGGCAAGCGCCCCGGTCTGCGCGACATGGGCCTCGCTCGCGGCGAGCGCATCGGCGTAGCGGCTGCCCGCAATCACGAGATTCGCGCCATAGCTCCTGATCCGCTCGGCCTTGGCCGGCGAGGTGATGTCAGGCACGAAGACCGTCGCGGCAACGCCGAGGCGTTGTGCGGCATAGGCGACCGCCGCGCCGTGATTGCCACCCGAAGCGGCCACGACACCGGCCTCCGGCACCTGCCGCAACAGCAGATTGGCAAAGGCGCCCCGCGCCTTGAACGATCCTGAATGCTGCAGCAGCTCGAGCTTGAACGTGACGGGCGCCGCCTGCAGGCCGAAATCGGCGAGATCGGCCTGGACGAGCGGCGTACGCCGGATGTGTGGACGGATGACGGCCTCGGTCGCCGCAATCCGCTCCCGATTGATGTCTGATGTCACTGTCATGTTGCCGTCCTTGATAGCGCATCCGCGAGACGCTGTCGCGGCGCCGTTGCATCCGGCGCAATGCTCCATTTCCAAGATCTTTCTTGCGCGGCGGCGATCCTGTCGTGGAAACTGATCGGCCCTGCCTTGTTCAACGACAAAGAAGAGCGAGAACCATGTTCCTGATCGGCCAATATGATTCCCCCTTCGTCCGCCGGGTCGCGATTGCGCTCAGGCTTTACGGGCTCGCCTTCGAGCACAGGCCGTGGTCGACCTTCGGCGACGCCGACAGAATAGCGCCGTATAATCCGTTGCGCCGCGTGCCGACGCTGGTCCTGGACGACGGCGAGGCGCTGATCGAGAGCACGATCATCCTGGATCATCTCGACGAGCTGGTCGGCGAGGCGAAGGCGATGCTGCCGCGAAGCGGCGCCGACCGGCGAAGGCATTTGCGCATCTGCGCGCTCGCCTCCGGCCTCGGCGACAAGGCCGTCAGCCTGCTCTACGAGCGTGTGCTGCGGAAGGAGCAGCTCGCGCTGTGGGTCGAACGGTGCCAGGCGCAGATCGGCGACGTGCTGAAGGTGCTCGAAGCCGAACGTGGCCGCGTGACGACATCATACTGGCTGGGGGATCGCATCGGCCACGCCGACATCGCGGTCGCCTGCGTCGTCCGCTTCACCCGCGAGGCGCACCCGCAATTGTTCGACGCAGCGCGCTATCCGGCGCTCGCGGCGCATGCCGCGCGCTGCGAGGCGCTTATCCCGTTCCAGGAGATCGTGCAGCCGCTGGCGCCGCCGAAGGGGTGAACGTGTCGCTCCGCCGGATCCTCGCGGAAGAGAAGCGCGGGATATCCCAAGAAAAGCGGTAGCCGCAGCCGGCGGTCAGGCCGCTCGCACCGTTTCGAGGAATTTGCTGACCTCGCGCTTGAGGCGGCCGCTCTCTGCCGCCAGCGATTTGGCCGCCGTCAGCACGTCCGCCGAGGACGAGCCCGTCTCGGTCGCGCCGCGCTGCACGTCGGTGATGTTGGAGGAGACCTCCTGCGTCCCGTGCGCGGCTTGCTGGACATTGCGCGCGATCTCCTGCGTCGCTGCGCCCTGTTCTTCCACCGCCGAGGCGATCGCCGACGAGACCTCGGAGAGTTTTTCGATGGTGCCGCTGATCTCCTTGATCGCGCTCACTGACTCGTGGGTCGCGGACTGAATGCCGGTGATCTGTTGGCCAATCTCGTCGGTCGCTTTGGCGGTCTGTGCCGCCAGCGCCTTCACCTCGGAGGCGACCACGGCAAATCCGCGGCCTGCCTCGCCGGCGCGCGCGGCCTCGATGGTCGCGTTCAGTGCCAGCAGATTGGTCTGGCTGGCGATGCTGTTGATCAACTCGATGACGTCTCCGATCCGGGCCGCAGCGTTCGACAGCTCGCTTACCCGATCGGTGGTGGTGCGGGCCTGATGAACGGCTTCTCCGGCCATCCGGGCGGAATCCTGGACCTGGCGGCTGATCTCGTTGACCGAGGACGACAGCTCTTCCGTCGCGGACGCAACCGACTGCACGTTGGTCGAGGCCTCCTCGGAGGCCGCCGCGACGGTCGTGGCGAGTTCCTCGGCCCGTTCAGCGGTGGACGTGAGCACGCCCGCGGACGATTCGAGCCGCGACGAATGGGTGGAAACGGTTTCGATGATCAGGCCGACGGCCGCTTCGAAATCGTCGGCCATCTTGAGCATGTCGGTCTTGCGCTGAGTCATGGCCCTCGCCTCGGCCTCCTTCTGCTCGGCCTCGAGCTTCAGGCGCGCCACGGCGTTGCTCTTGAACACCTCGACGGCGGCAGCCATCTCGCCGACTTCGTCGGCCCGGCCGATACCAGGCACTGCGGCGTCGAGCTTGCCGCCCGCAATGTCCTTCATCGCGACTGCCATTTGTTGCAGCGGCCGCGTGATGAGGCGGGCGACGAATACAGAGATCGTGAGCACGAGCGGCAGGAGCACGGCCAGGATCACCAGGGAGCGCTTCGTCGAGGACCATTTCTGCGCTTCGAGATCGTCGATGTAGACGCCAGTGCCGATCGCCCAGGTCCAGGGAGCAAAGCCCTCGACATAGCTGAGCTTGGGCTGGGCCCGTTCGGAGCCGGGCTTGGGCCAGTAATAGTCGACATAGCCGCGGCTGTTGGTCCGAACCTTCTCGATCATCTCGGTGAAAAAGTGCTTGCCGGTCTCGTCCTTGAAGTCCGACAGGTCCTGCCCGATGAGCTTTTCCGAGACCGGGTTCATCAGGAGCCGGCCGCGCATGTCCATGATGAAGAAGTAGTCGTTGTTGCCATAGCGAAGCGCTGCGACGCGCGCCAACGCGCGCTTCTGTGCGTCGGTCTCCGTCACTTCCCGCTTCTGCGCGGCATCATACTCCTGCCTGATGACTCCAAGCGCCACTTCGGCGACATGACGGAGTTCGAGCTCCCTCTGTTGCGTCAGGCTCGAGCCGAGCTCGCGCGAATCCAGGTAGGCGATTCCTATCAGACCGATGAAGCTGAGGCCGATCAGCGCATAGATCCTGCTGCCGATTGTCATCCTGGGGCGGAACGAAGCGAAGGGCATTGTCTGATCCTCGAGGCGCGGCAGATCCGCATTGAATTGTTGATTGTTGGACCGCGCCCGCATCGAACGGCGGCTCACTGCCGAAGCCGAAATTATACGGATGCGCTTCAGTGACCGTTAAGGAGGCATGCCGTAGTTCCACGGGACGACTGCGCCGTGTTGTCGCGGTTGCACGCACGATAGCGTGCACATGTTCGACATCGCGGAATTATCCTGCCGATACTTCCCGCGCGCCGCGCAATCGTTCGTCCCTGCGCCTTGCAGGACATTAACGGCAGTCGATCGCAATCCTGCTTCTGCGCGCAGCAATGGTTGTCGTGTGCGAAGAGCTGCGACACGACAGCTGCGGATCGTCTGTCGGGAAAATCGTTTCGTTCACGCGAAGTCCTGCCGGTCCTCCGCAGCGGACATCGCTGCGGAACTCGCGCGTCGTTTCCGGATACCGTGCAGCCGCGAAAATCGTGGCGCGTGCCCCGGGGCTGACGATGATCGGCGCGGTGGGCGATGGTGGAATATTACAGGTGTTTTGCCCGACGGATCAAGTCATTTTCGGTAACACCGAAATTCCTCAAGCCTTTCAACTCCATTCTACTGTGCATGGGGTTGTTTTCGCATTTTTGTTTGGAAGGCGGACCTACCCCGCCCCCGCGCGCTTCTTCTGCCAGACGAGGTGCACCGCGCAGGTGCAGCCCGGCGGATGCGAGGCGAGATCCGCTGGCGTCTCGTCGTTCGCGGGCGTTGCCGCGAAGGCCTTGTCGGTCTGTTGCGACGGGATGTAGTTCAGCACCGGTGCCAGCCAGCGCTCGGCCTCCGCGACCGTCATGCCCTTGCGCGCGGCATAATCCTCGACCTGGTCGCGCTCGATCTTGCCGACGCCGAAATAATAGCTCTCGGGGCTGGCGAAATAGAGCCCTGACACGGATGAGCCCGGCCACATCGCAAAGCTCTCGGTCAGCTTCACACCGGCGGTGGCCTCCGCATCCAGCAGCTCGAACAGCGTGGCCTTCTCGGTGTGGTCGGGCTGCGCGGGATAGCCGGGCGCGGGACGGATGCCCTGGTATTTTTCGAGGATCAGATCATCGGGGGAGAGTGTCTCGTCCGGCGCATAGGACCAGAACTCACGGCGCACGCGGGCATGCATGCGCTCGGCGAAGGCTTCGGCGAGGCGGTCGGCCAGCGCCTTGCACAGGATCGAGGAGTAGTCGTCATTGGCGCTTCTGAAGCGGTCGGCGACCGCGTCCTCGCCGATGCCGGCGGTGACGACGAAGCCGCCGACATAATCGGGCACGCCGGTGCCGACAGGCGCGACGAAGTCGGCGAGCGCCGCGTTGAAACGGCCCTCGCGCTTTTCGAGCTGCTGGCGCAGCGTGTGCAGCGTCGCGATCTGCTTGGTCCGGCTGTCGTCGGCATAGAGCACGATGTCGTCGCCTTGCGCATTCGCCGGCCAGAAGCCGACGGTGGCGCGCGCCCGGAACCATTTTTCCCTGACGATCAGGTCGAGCATCTTGCGCGCGTCGTCGTAGAGCGAACGCGCGACCTCGCCGACCTTGGCGTCGTCGAGAATGGCGGGGAAGCGTCCCGCGAGCTCCCAGGTCTGGAAGAACGGCGTCCAGTCGATATAGGGCACGAGCTCGGCGAGATCGTATTCGTCGAAGCTGCGGGTGCCCAGGAAGGTCGGCTTCACCGGCTTGTTCCTGGCAAAGTCGACCGGCACCCGGTTGGCGCGGGCTACATCCAGCTTCAGCCGCTTCTTGTCGGCCTGCGCGCGCAGATGCGCATCCGAGATCTTGGCATATTCGGCCCGCACCTCGGCGGCATAGGCTTCGCGCCTCTCGGGCGAGAGCAGCGAGGAGGCGACACCGACGGCGCGGCTGGCGTCATTCACGTGGACCACGGGACCGGCGCGATAGCTCGGGTCGATCTTGACCGCGGTATGCACGCGGCTCGTGGTGGCGCCGCCGATCAAGAGCGGCAGCTTGAGGCCTTCGCGCTGCAATTCACCGGCGAAGAACGCCATCTCGTCGAGCGAGGGCGTGATCAGGCCTGATAGCCCGACGATGTCGGCCTTCTCCGCCTTCACGGTCTCGACGATCTTCGCCGCCGGCACCATCACGCCGAGATCGATGACCTCGAAATTGTTGCACTGGAGCACGATGCCGACGATGTTCTTGCCGATGTCGTGGACGTCGCCCTTCACGGTCGCGAGCACGATCTTGCCGGCGGACGAGGAGCCCTCGGTGCCGATGCCGTTGGCGAGGTTGCGCGCCTTCTCTTCCTCCATGAACGGCATCAGCCAGGCCACCGCCTGCTTCATCACGCGCGCGGACTTCACCACCTGCGGCAGGAACATCTTGCCGTCGCCGAAGAGGTCGCCGACCACGTTCATGCCGGCCATCAGCGGCCCCTCGATCACGTCGAGCGGGCGCTTCGACTCCTTGCGGGCCTCTTCGGTGTCCACCTCGATGAACTCGGTGATCCCGTGCACCAGCGAATGCGACAGCCGCTTGGCCACCGGCCATTCGCGCCAGGCGAGATCGGCTTCCTTGGTCTGGGTCTTGGTGCCGCGGAATTTTTCCGCCAGCGCCAGCAGGCGCTCGGAGGCGCCAGGATCGCGATTGAGGATGACGTCCTCGCAGACCTGGCGCAGTTCGGCGTCGATGTCGTCATAGACGATCATCTGTCCGGCATTGACGATGCCCATGTCCATGCCGGCCTTGATGGCGTGATACAGGAACACCGAGTGCATGGCCTCGCGCACCGGCTCGTTGCCGCGGAACGAGAACGACAGGTTGGAGACGCCGCCCGAGATATGCGCGCCCGGCAGGTTCTGGCGGATCCAGCGCGTCGCCTCGATGAAGTCGACGCCGTAATTGTTGTGCTCCTCGATGCCGGTCGCAATCGCGAAGATGTTGGGATCGAAGATGATGTCCTCGGGCGGGAAGCCGACGCGGTTGACGAGGATGTCGTAGGCGCGCTTGCAGATCTCGGTCTTGCGCGCGAACGTGTCGGCCTGGCCGACCTCGTCGAACGCCATCACCACGACCGCTGCGCCGTGGCGACGGGCGATCCTGGCCTCGTGGATGAACTTCTCCTCGCCTTCCTTCATCGAGATCGAGTTGACGACCGGCTTGCCCTGCACGCATTTCAGGCCGGCTTCGATCACCGAGAATTTCGAAGAGTCGACCATCACGGGGACGCGGGCGATGTCGGGCTCGGCGGCGACGAGATTGAGGAACGTCACCATCGCGGCTTCCGAGTCCAGAAGCCCCTCGTCCATGTTGACGTCGATGATCTGGGCGCCGTTCTCGACCTGGTCGCGCGCGACCTGCAGCGCGGCGGTGTAGTCGCCGGCGGTGATCAGCTTGCGGAAGCGGGCCGAGCCCGTGACGTTGGTGCGCTCGCCGACGTTCACGAACGGAATCGCGTCGGTCAGGATGAAGGGCTCGAGGCCGGAGAGCCGCAGGCGCGGCTCGATCTCCGGCACGATGCGCGGCTTGTGCGGGGCGACCGCGGCCGCAATCGCCGCGATATGGTCCGGCGTGGTGCCGCAGCAGCCGCCGACGATGTTGACGAGGCCGGACGCCGCGAACTCGCCGACCAGGCGCGCCATGTATTCCGGGGTCTCGTCATATTGGCCGAATTCGTTGGGCAGGCCGGCGTTGGGGTACGCGCAGACCAGCGTGTCGGCGACGCGGCCGATATCGGCGATATGCGCGCGCAGATCTTCGGCGCCGAGCGCACAGTTGAAGCCGATGGTCACGGGCCTGGCGTGCCGCACCGAATTCCAGAACGCCTCTGGCATCTGCCCGGAGAGCAGGCGGCCGGACTTGTCGGTGATGGTGCCGGACACCATCACCGGCACGTCGATGCCGCGCGCTTCGGTGATCTCGGCGATCGCATAGAGCGCCGCCTTGGCGTTCAGCGTGTCGAAAATGGTCTCGACCAGCAGCAGATCGACGCCGCCGTCGAGCATGCCGTTGATCTGCTCGCCATAGGATTTGCGCAAATCGTCGAAGGTGACGGCGCGGTATCCGGGGTTGGACACGTCAGGCGAGATCGAGGCGGTGCGGTTGGTTGGTCCGATGGCACCCGCAACGAAGCGCGGTTTGCCGTCCTCGGCTTCGACGCGCCTTGCGGCATTGCCGGCGAGGCGGGCGCCTTCGCGCGCCATCTCGTAGACGATGTCGGTGAGGTCGTAATCGGCCTGCGCGATCGAGGTGGTCGAGAAGGTGTTGGTCGCGACGATGTCGGCACCGGCGCGCAAATAGGCGGCGTGGATGTCCTCGATCGCCTGCGGCTGGGTCAGGATCAAGAGATCGTTGTTGCCGCGCAGGTCGCGGTGAAAATTCTTGAAGCGCTCGCCGCGGAAGGCGGCCTCGTCGAACTGGAGGTTTTGGATCATCGTGCCCATGGCGCCGTCGAGCACCAGGATGCGTTCACGCGCGGCGTTGAGCAGGGCAGTTCGCTTGGGAGAGGGAGTTACGGTCATTGTGTCTTAAGCCGCCTTCTGCGCGCTCTTGGCGCGGATGCCGAGCAAATGGCTGATCGCGAACACGAGATCGGCGCGGTTCATGGTGTAGAAATGGAACGTGTCGACGCCGCGCTTCGCCAGCTTCTGCACCTGGCCGGCCGCGACGGTCGCGGCCACCAGCTTGCGGGTCTCGGCGTCCTCGTCGAGGCCTTCGAATTTCTCGGCCAGCCAGTCCGGCACGGAGGTGCCGGTGCGGGTGACGAAGGCTCTCGCCTGCTTGAAATTGTGCATGGGCATGATGCCCGGCACGATCGGAATATCGATGCCGCGCGCACGGACGCGGTCGAGATAGCGGAAGTAGAGGTCGTTATCGAAGAACACCTGCGTGATCGCGCGCGCAGCGCCGGCGTCGACCTTGGCCTTCAGCGTGTCGATGTCGGCATCGAAGTCGCGCGCTTCGGGATGCTTCTCGGGGTAGGCCGAGACCGACACTTCGATATCCGCGTGCCGCTTCTTGATGCCGGCGACGAGGTCGGCAGAGCTCTGGTAGCCGTCGGGATGGCTCGAGTAGGGCGTGCCGATGCCGCCAACGGGATCGCCACGCAGGGCCACGATGTGGCGGACGCCGACCTCGTGATAGCGGTCGACGATCTCGTCGATCTCGCCGCGGGAGGCGCCGACGCAGGTCAGGTGCGCGGCCGGCAGCAGCGCGGTCTCCTTGAGGATACGGGTGATGGTCGAGTGGGTCCGCTCACGGGTCGAACCGCCGGCGCCGTAGGTCACCGAGACGAATTTCGGGTCGAGCGGCGCCAGCCGGTTGATGGTCTCCCAGAGATTCCGCTCCATATCTTCCGACTTGGGCGGGAAGAACTCGAAGGAGATCGCAGGCCGCTTCAGGTACCCGTCTTGCCCGTCGGCTGTCGCAGGCGTCGTCAGATCAGTCATGGCACCACTCACTCCAGGTCTTCGCGGCCCGCGGTCAGGTCTAGATTGGGAGTTGCTAAGATAAGCCAAAGCGGCCGTACTCGACAGCCCATCGGAGATGGGAAGTAGCCCACTTATGTGATAATGTATTGAATTTTTACGACTATAGAATTTATTGTGGGCTGAGCGGTATGTTATTAATATAAGTAATATCAATGAGATAGATTATATCTTGCGGTGATCCGGTGGCCGGCATTGTTGTGGGCAGATTGAATTTGCTATCGCGCCAATCTCAATTGTCCCAACAGCGCGCTTGATGGGGCGTATAGGCTCGCACACGCCAGACCTGCGCTACCTGCCCATTGCCGCTGCGCCGCCCTCCACTACGTTAACACGCCATGATCCCGCTCTCAGTCCTCGACCTCTCCGTCGTCACCACAGGCACGAAGCCCGCCGCGGCGCTGCGCAACAGCCTTGATCTGGCGCGCCATGTCGATGGGCTTGGCTATGTCCGCTACTGGCTCGCCGAGCACCACAACCTCGCCTCGGTGGCGAGCCCGGCGCCTGACGTGATGATCGGGCAGATCGCGGCGGTGACGAAGCATATCCGCGTCGGCTCCGGCGGCGTGATGCTGCCCAACCATGCCCCGCTGGTCGTGGCCGAGCGCTTCAAGATGCTGGAGGCGCTGTTTCCCGGCCGCATCGACCTTGGCCTCGGCCGTGCGCCCGGCACCGACGGGGCCACGGCCTACGCGCTGCGCAGCCGGCTCGACCGCCGCGAGGGCGACGATTTCCTGGAACGGCTGCACGAATTGATCCTGTGGCAGACCCGCGAATTCCCCGCAGGTCACCCCTACAACAATGTCGTGGCGATGCCCGACGATACGCCGTTGCCGCCGATCTGGCTGCTCGGCTCCAGCGACTATTCGTCGGAATTGGCGGCGCAAGTCGGCATGGGCTTCGCCTTCGCCCATCATTTTGCCAGCCACGATGCCATCGATGCGATGGTGCATTACCGCAACCGCTTCCAGCCCTCGGCCTGGAGCGCGAGCCCGCACGCGATCCTCGCGGTCGCCGCTATCGCTGCCGACACCGATGAGGAGGCCGAAAGGCTCGCGAGTTCTTTCGACCTCAACCGCCTGCGCCGCGACCGCGGCCAGTATCTGCCGCTGCCGAGCGTCGAGGAAGCGCTGGCCTATCCCTATACGGATTCCGAGCGCACCTCGATCGCCCGCAACCGCTCGCGCCTGTTTGTCGGCAATCCAGCGACGGTGCAGAAAAAACTTCAGCCGCTGATCGATGCCAGCAAGCCGGACGAGTTGATGGTGATCACGGCCGTCTACGATCACGACGCGCGGAAGAAGTCGTATTCGCTGCTGGCGGAGGCGTTTGGGCTGAAGGCGGCCGCGTAAAGCTCTCTTGCCCCGGACGCAGCGCAACACTCTCCAGCGGTGCGCTGCTGAGCCGGGGCCCATCGCAGTCCGGGTCTCGCGGCCCCTGGGTCCCGGCTCGCGCTTTGCGCGTCCGGGACACGAGATCAGTCCTGCTGGGTTTCGCTGAACGTCGCGCGGAACGGGTGGCCGGGATACACGCCGACGATGCGGAATTCACGCGAGAAGAATTTCAGCTCCTCGATCGCGAAGGCGAGGCCCTTGTCCTCGGGGTGGCCGTCGACATCGGCATAAAACTGCGTGGCGAAGAAATTGCCGTCGACCATGTAGCTTTCGAGCTTGGTCATGTTGACGCCGTTGGTGGCAAAGCCGCCGAGCGCCTTGTAGAGCGCGGCTGGCAAATTGCGTACCCGGAATACAAAAGTCGTGACCAGCGGGCCGGAGCCTTGCGCGGCCCATTTCGGCTCGCGTGCCAGCACCACGAAGCGCGTGGTGTTGTGGGCCTCGTCCTCGATGTCCTCGGCGAGGATGTCGAGGCCGTAGATCTTTGCGGCGAGGCGCGAGGCGATCGCGGCGACCGTCTTGTCCTTGCGTTCGGAGATGTCGCGGGCGCTGCCGGCGGTGTCGGCGTGTACGATCGGCTTGATGCCGAGCTTGCGGATGATGCGCCGGCACTGGCCGAGCGCATGGACATGGCTCTCGACGCTCTTGATGTCCTCGATCCTGGTGCCCTTCACCGCCATCAACTGATGCCGGACCGGCAGAAACCATTCGCCGATGATGAAGAGGCCGGAGGCCGGCAGCAGATGATGGATATCGGCAACGCGACCGGCGACCGAATTCTCGATCGGAATCATGCCGAGATCGGCCTCGCCCGACGAGATCGCCGACAGCGCGTCCTCGAAGGTGGCGCAGGGCATCGGCTCGGCGTCGGGATAGGCCTCGACGATGGCGATGTGGGAATTGGCTCCAGGTTCGCCCTGGAATGCGATTTTCAGCTTGCTCATGACGGGCCTTGTAACAGCGGCTCAGGATTTGGAAAGGAGGCTGCGGGCGGTCTCGAGGTCCGCCGGCGTGTCGACCCCGCGGGGCACGGTATCGACAATGGTGAAGTCGATGCGCATCCCGGCCTCCAGCGCCCGGAGCTGCTCGAGCTTCTCCTGCAATTCCAGCGGCGAGGGGGGGAGCGAGACGTAGCGCTCCAGCGCGGCGCGTCGATAGGCGTAGAGGCCGATATGGTGGTAGCGCGGTCCGTCGCCGGTCGGCGCGGTGGCGCGGGTGAAATAAAGTGCGCGCATCCGCTTGCCCCCAAGCGAGGTCCCGATCGCCTTCACGACGCTCGGTGCGAGGTCCTCTTCCTCGGTGTGGATCTGCGAGGCCAGCGTCGCGATGTCCACGGCCGGGTCTTGCAGCGGCGGCAGCACCTCGCGGATATTGTCGATCGTGATGGTCGGGAAATCCCCCTGCAGATTGACCACGATCTCGGCCTTCCCCTCGGGATCGAGCTTCTGCATGGCCTCGTGGATGCGGTCCGAGCCGGAGGGGTGCTCCGGGCGGGTCATCACGGCTTCGCCGCCATGGGCGGTCACGACGGACGCGATCTCGGCGGTGTCGGTTGCGACCGCGACCCGGCCGATGCCGGCGGCTTCCGCGCGGCGCATCACATGCACGATCATGGGCAGGCCCGCGATATCGGCGAGCGGCTTGCCGGGCAGGCGGGTGGCGGCCATGCGGGCCGGGATCAGCACCAGGATGCGGGGATCGGTCATTGGTTTAAAGGCCTGGAAACGGGGGCGTTTTCCGCGCCGAGAAATGGGGTGGGGACGGGTTCGAAGCCGGGTCGCTTATACGGGTTGCCAGACCCCGGGCAAACCGATATCTCAATGGCAAAACTCGGGGAAACAACAAGGAACGCTTTGATTCTCCCGAGGCTCGTCCTGGCGGCCGCTTGGCCGCTATTTCCTTACTGCGGTGTGGGGCCTGGCCGGAAATGGACTCGTTCGAACTCAATAAGATTCTCGGTGCCGTGCTCGGCACCTGTCTCATCCTGCTGGTGACCAGCTTCACCGCGAGCGCGCTGTTCTCGCCCAAGATGCCGGAAAAGCCGGGCTTCGAGATCGCCGTGAAGGAAGACGCTGGCCACGGCAAGGAAGGCGGCGCCGCCGCTGCCCCGTCCGAGCCGATCGAGAAGCTGCTCCAGACCGCTTCCGTCGAGAAGGGCGCTGCCGCAGCCAAGAAATGCGGCGCCTGCCACACCTTCGAGAAGGGCGGCCCGAATCGCGTCGGTCCGAACCTCTATGGCGTCGTCGGAGAGGCCAGGGGCGAGGGCCGTGGCGGCTTCAACTTCTCCGCCGCCATGAAGGGCAAGGGCGGCACTTGGACGTTCGACGACCTCAACAAGTTCATCGCCAATCCGAAGGGCTTCATCCCGGGCACCGCGATGGGCTTCGCCGGCATCCCAAAGGATTCCGAGCGCGCCGACGTGATTGCCTATCTGAATTCGCTGTCAGAGCATCCGCAGCCGATCCCGACGGCCTCGAAGTAAGGCGTCAAAAACCTGTCTTGGAATTAACGGCCGGGCTGAAAAGCCCGGCCGTTTCCGTATCCGGGGCTCGCGGTGAGTTTATCGGGGCGTTTGGCCGCATCCAGGAGGCCGGCCTTCCAAGATGAGGAAAAAGCAACATATTCCGTCGAAACCTCGCCTATATTGGGAACTTAAAGGAGTAGCCTCCTTCAAGACAGGAATGTTGATTTGGCCATTACCCGACGCGATCTCCTGCTCACCAGCACTGCTGCCGCAGCGCTCCCCGCCCTTGGTGTTCCCGTTGTTGGACCGGCCCAGGCGCAGTCGGCGAGCGAGCTCCCATGGCGCCACGCGCTGTCGCTGTTCGGAAAGGTCAAGTACCCCGCCGACTTCAAGCGCTTCGACTACGTCAATCCGGACGCACCCAAAGGCGGCATCGTGCGTCAGATCGCCATTGGCACCTTCGACAATCTCAACATGGTCGTCTCCGGTGTGAAAGGGCAGGTCGCCGGCGCCATCGCGTTTATCTACGAATCCCTGATGGCGTCCTCGCTCGACGAAGTCTCGACCGGATACGGCGCGCTGGCCGAGGCGGTCAGCCATCCCGATGATTTTTCCTTCGTCATCTATCGTCTACGACCACAGGCCAAATGGCATGACGGCAAGCCGGTGACCGCGGATGACGTGATCTTCTCGCTCGATTCCTTCAAGACGCATCACCCGAGATATGCGGCCTACTACAGCCATGTGGTGAAGGCCGAGAAAGTCGGCGAGCGCGATGTGAAGTTCACATTCGACGCGCCGGGCAACCGCGAACTGCCGCAGATCGTGGGAGAACTCACGGTGTTGCCGAAGCACTGGTGGGAGGGGACCGATGCGCAGGGCCGCAAGCGCGATATCTCCACGACCACGCTGGAGATTCCGCTCGGGTCTGGCCCTTATCGGGTCAAGGAGTTCGTCGCGGGCCGGTCGTTCACGCTCGAACGCGCCAAGGACTATTGGGGGCGCGACCTGCCCGCCGCTGTCGGCCAGAACAACTTCGACCAGATCCGCTACGAGTATTTCCGCGACACCACCGTGGCGATCGAGGCCTTCAAGGCCGATCAGGTCGACTGGCGCACTGAGAACAGCGCGAAGAACTGGGCGACAGCCTACGATTTCCCGGCCGTGACCGAAAAGCGGGTGATCCTCGAGCAATTTCCCAATCGCAGCTCTGGCGTCATGCAGGCCTTCGTGCCGAACCTGCGCCGCGCGAAGTTCAGCGATCCTCGCGTGCGTCGCGCGCTCAACTTCGCGTTCGACTTCGAGGAGACGAACAAGCAGCTCTTCTACGGCCAGTACAAGCGCGTCGGCAGCTATTTCGAGGGACTCGAGGATCTGATGGCGACGGGCCTGCCGCAGGGCAAGGAGCTCGATATTCTCGATACGGTCCGTGCCGAAGTCCCGCCTGAGGTCTTCACGACGGCCTACACCAATCCGGTCGGCGGCAGTCCGGAAGCCGTGCGCGACAATCTGCGCGAAGCACTCCGACTGTTCAAGGAAGCCGGCTACGAAGTGCGCGATCGCAAGTTGATCGACGTCAAGACCGGCACCCAGTTCTCTCTCGAGTTGCTGAATGAGGATCCGAGCTTCGAACGGGTCGCGCTGTTTTACAAGCCATCCCTGGAGCGGCTGGGAATTGCCGTGAGCGTGAGGACCGTCGATCCGACCCAATACGAGAACAGGACGCGCGCGTGGGATTTCGACGTGATCACCAAGTCGTGGCCGGAATCGCAGTCACCAGGTAACGAGCAGCGCGAATACTGGTCGTCGAAGACGGCTGACATCGCTGGTTCGCAAAATCTTGCGGGCATCAAAAATCCTGCGGTCGACAAGCTGATCGAACAGGTGATCTATGCCAAGGGGCGCGACGAGCTCGTCGCGGCAACCAAGGCGCTTGACCGTGTGTTGCTGTGGAATCACTTTGTCGTGCCGCAGTGGACCTATTCGAAGGTGCGTACCGCGCGTTGGGATCGCTTCGGCCGACCGGCGGAATTGCCCAGATACGGTGCGTCGGGGTTCCCGTTCATCTGGTGGTACGACGCAGACAAGGCGGCGCGGATCGCAAAGAAGTCGTGAAGGATACTCCCCGCATGGCGCAGCTTTCACGCCGGCATGTGCTGGCCCTGGGTGCCGGCGGTGCGCTCAGCGCCGGGCTGCGGCCGGCGCTCGCGAACGACGACGTCCCCAGTCATGGCCTTTCGGCGTTCGGCGAGCTGAAATACCCCGCCGGCTTTGCCAGGTTCGACTACGTCAATCCGGACGCGCCCAAAGGCGGGCTGTTCTCGCAGCTTGTCGGTTCCGGCGGATCCACCTTCGATTCCTTCAACGCCTATATTGTGAAGGGGAATTCGGCGAGCGACATGGATCTGACCTTCGCTTCGCTGATGGCCAGGGCGTTCGACGAACCTGACGCGGTCTACCTGTTTGCGGCCGAAGAGCTGAGCGTGTCGGCCGACCGGTCGAGCTTTCGCTTCAAGCTGCGCCCCGGGATTACCTTTCACGACGGCAGCAAGATCACCGCTGAAGACGTGGCGTTCTCGCTCAACGTGCTCAAGACCAAGGGGCATCCGAGCTACGGTGCGATCCTGGCGGAGCTTGTCGACGTCGTCGTGGAGGATCCGCGGACCGTGCTGCTGAAATTCTCCGCGTCGCGCGGCCTCGATGTGCCGCCCCTCGCCGCCGCGCTTCCGATCTTCTCGAAAGCCTATTACGCGAACCGCTCGTTCGACGAGACCTCCCTCGAGTCTCCGCTCGGCTCGGGAGCGTATCGCGTCTCCCGCTTCGAGCAGAGTCGGTTTGTCGAGTTCGAGCGGGTGAAGGACTGGTGGGGCGCCGACCTCCCGGTTTGCCGCGGTCAGTACAATTTCGATGTGTTCCGAGACGAGTACTACCGGGATCGCGAAACCGGTTTCGAGGCCTTCACAGGGCGCAATTACCTGTTTCGCGAGGAGTTCACGTCTCGTGTCTGGGCAACGCGCTACGAATTCCCGGCCTTCAAGGATGGACGTGTCAAGCGCGAGGTCATTCCGGACGAGCGGCCGTCGGGCGCGCAGGGCTGGCTGATCAACACGCGGCGGGAGAAGTTTAGGGACCGGCGCGTGCGCGAGGCCATCGGGTTGGCGTTCGACTTCGAATGGACCAACAAGAACCTGATGTACGGGTCCTATCAGCGGACCCGCTCGGTGTTCGAGAACTCCGAGATGATGGCCAAGGGCGAACCGTCCGCGGATGAAATCGCCTTGCTCGAACCGTTCCGTGACCGGCTCTTGCCGGAGGTCTTCGGCCCTGTCTGGCTCCCGCCGGAAAGTGACGGCTCCGGGCAGGACCGCAAGCTGTTGCGCAGGGCCGGAGAGCTTCTCATCGAAGCCGGGTGGACTATCAAGGATGGCCGCCGGGTCAACGCTTCCGGCGAGCAGCTCACGCTGGAGTTCCTGCTGGACGAGCGTTCTTTCGAGCCGCACCACACCCCCTTCATCAAGAACCTGCGCGTGCTCGGCATCGAAGCGAGTCTTCGATTTGTCGACCCGACCCAGGAGGAGCTCCGCAAGAAGGAATTCGATTTCGATATCGCGATCGACCGATTCATCTATCCGCAGATTCCCGGTGCGGCCCTTCGGAATTACTTTTCCAGCAAATTCGTCCAGATGAAGGGATCGAAGAATCTCGCCGGCATTTCCGATCCCGTGATCGACGTGCTCGTGGAGAAGGCGGCCTCGGCGAAGACGCAGGCCGAGCTCTACAGTGCCTGTCGTGCCCTCGATCGCGTGCTGCGCTCGGGACGTTACTGGATTCCGCACTGGAACAAGGCGTCGTTCTGGATCGCGTATTGGGATGAGTTCGGTCACCCGCAAGTCAAGCCGCGTTTCGCGCGCGGCGTACCCGAGACGTGGTGGTCCGACAAGGCCAAAGCGGCCAAGCTCGAGCAGGCAAAATAGCCATGGGCGCCTATATCGCGCGTCGCATCCTCCTGATGATCCCGACTTTGCTCGGAATCCTCTTCGTGTCCTTTGTCGTCGTGCAGTTCGCGCCTGGCGGTCCGGTCGAGCGCGTCATCGCGCAGCTCTCGGGCTCCGACACCGGCGGTACCTCGCGCATTTCGGGCGGCAGCGACTTTGCCCAACGGGCGCCGGGGCAACTCGGCGCCGGTGGCGATGCCATCAACTCGAAATATCGCGGCGCGCAGGGGCTCGACCCTGATTTCATCAAGAAGCTGGAGAAGCAATTCGGCTTCGACAAGCCGGCACCGGAACGCTTTGCGCTGATGGTCTGGAATTTCGCCCGCTTCGATTTCGGCAACAGCTATTTCCGCGATGTCAGCGTGCTCCAGCTGATCAAGGAAAAGCTGCCGGTCTCGATCTCGCTCGGCATCTGGCTGACGCTCCTGACCTATCTGATCTCGATCCCGCTTGGCATCCGCAAGGCGGTCAAGGACGGCACGCGGTTCGACACCTGGACCTCGAGCGTGCTCGTGCTCGGCTATGCTATTCCCGGATTCCTGTTCGCGATCCTCCTGATCATCCTGTTTGCCGGCGGCTCGTTCTTCAACTGGTTCCCGCTGCGCGGACTGACGTCGGACGGCTGGTCGCAATTTCCCTGGTACTGGAAGATCATCGACTACTTCTGGCATCTGACGCTGCCGTTGATCGCGATGGGGCTCGGCGCCTTCACCACCATGACGTTCCTGACCAAGAACTCGTTTCTGGACGAGATCCGCAAGCAGTACGTGACGACCGCGCGCGCGAAGGGCTGCAGCGAAAACCGGGTGCTTTATGGTCACGTCTTCCGCAACGCGATGCTGATCGTCATCGCGGGCTTTCCCAGCACCTTCATCCACGCCTTCTTCTCGGGATCGCTTCTGATCGAGACCATCTTCTCGCTGGACGGGCTGGGGCTGCTCAGTTTCGAGAGCGTTCTCAACCGCGACTACCCCGTGGTGTTCGGCACGCTCTTCATCTTTTCGCTCGTCGGCCTCGTGATCAACCTCATCTCGGATCTCACCTACATGTGGATCGACCCGCGGATCGATTTCGAGGCGCGGGAGGTCTGATGACGCTGGCCGCTCCCACCCCGATCGAGACCACCGCGAAGTCGCCGCTCGGCGACGCCGTACCGATCACGCGCAAGCCGTTCGCGCCATCGCCGCTCAACAGGCGCCGCTGGCAGAATTTTAGGGCGAACCGGCGCGGTTACTGGTCGTACTGGATCTTCATGATCCTGTTCGTGGTGTCGCTGTTCGCCGAGCTGATCGCCAACGACCGGCCGTTCCTGGTCAAGTACGATGGCCATCTCTATTGGCCGGCCTTCGTCACCTATTCCGAGACGACTTTCGGCGGCGATTTCGAGACGGCGGCCGACTACCGCGATCCGTATCTGCAGAAGCTGATCAAGGAGAAGGGCGGCAGCATCGTCTGGCCGCTGATCCGTTACTCCTATGACACCCACAATCTCGACCTGCCGACGCCGGCGCCGTCCCCGCCGACCTGGATGCTGACGGAGGCGCAGTGCAAGCCCGTCGTGGAGAAGAAGGGCCTGAAGAGCTGCCGTGATCTCGAATACAATTGGCTCGGCACCGACGATCAGGGTCGCGACGTGGTTGCGCGCGTGATCTACGGTTTCCGCATCTCGGTGCTGTTTGGTCTCTGCCTGACCATCATCTCCTCCGTTGTCGGCATCGCGGCCGGCGCGGTGCAGGGCTATTTCGGCGGCTGGATCGATCTGTTGTTCCAGCGTTTCATCGAGATATGGACGGCGATTCCCTCGCTCTATCTGCTCCTGATCCTGTCGTCGGTGCTGGTGCCCGGCTTCTTCGTGCTTCTCGGCATCCTGCTGCTGTTCTCATGGGTGTCGCTGGTCGGCCTCGTGCGCGCGGAATTCCTGCGCGGTCGCAATTTCGAATACATCCAGGCCGCGCGCGCGCTCGGCGTGTCGAACAAGGTCATCATGTTCCGGCACCTGCTGCCGAATGCCATGGTCGCGACCATGACGTTCCTGCCGTTCATCGTGTCGTCCTCGGTGATGACGCTGACCGCGCTGGACTTCCTCGGCTTCGGCCTGCCGCCCGGCTCGCCCTCGCTCGGCGAATTGCTGTCGCAGGGCAAGTCGAACGTGCAGGCGCCGTGGCTCGGCTTCACCGGCTTCTTCTCGGTCGCGATCATGCTGTCGCTGCTGATCTTCATCGGCGAAGCCGTGCGCGACGCCTTCGATCCGCGCAAGACGTTCAAGTGAGGGCGTGATGGACGCGATCAACCAACCCCTGCTTGCCGTCCGCGACCTCTCGGTGGCCTTCCACCAGGGCGGCGCGACGACGCTCGCGGTCGACAAGGTCTCTTTCCAGATCAAGCGCGGCGAATGCGTCGCGCTGGTCGGCGAGTCCGGTTCAGGCAAATCCGTCAGCGCGCTTTCGATCCTGAAGCTCCTGCCCTATCCGAACGCCTCGCATCCCTCGGGCAGCATTCGCTTCAAGGGGCAGGAGCTGATCGACCAGTCGGAGCGAGAGATGCGGGAGATTCGCGGGAGCGACATCTCCATCATCTTCCAGGAGCCGATGACCTCGCTCAATCCGCTGCACACGATCGAGGCGCAGATCGGCGAGATCATCCAGCTGCACAATCCGACCAGCAATGCGCAGGCGCGCAAGCGCACGCTCGAGCTGTTGACGCAGGTCGGCATTCCCGAGCCCGAAACGCGGCTCAACAGCTATCCGCATCAGCTCTCCGGCGGCCAGCGCCAGCGCGTGATGATCGCGATGGCGCTCGCCAACGAGCCGGATCTGTTGATCGCGGACGAGCCGACCACGGCGCTCGACGTCACCGTGCAGGCACAGATCCTGACGCTGCTCGCCGAGATTCGCTCGCGGCTCGGCATGAGCCTGCTCTTCATCACCCATGATCTCGGCATCGTGCGCCGCATCGCCGACCATGTCTGCGTCATGAAGGGCGGCGAGATCGTCGAGCAGGGGCCGGTCGAGCAGGTCTTCAAGACCCCGAAACATCCCTATACGCGCGACCTGCTCGCCGCCGAGCCGAGGCCGGATCCCGCGCCGCCGCGGCCGAATGCGCCGGTGGTGATGTCGACCGATGATTTGAAGGTGTGGTTTCCGATCAAGCGTGGCCTGATGCGCAAGACGGTGGGGCACATCAAGGCGGTCGACGGCGTCAGCGTCGCCGTCCGCAAGGGCGAGACGCTCGGCGTCGTCGGCGAATCCGGCTCGGGCAAGACCACGCTGGGTCTGGCGCTGCTGCGGCTGATCTCCTCGAATGGCCGCATCGTGTTCCTGGGCAAGGACATCCAGGGCCTGCGCTTCAAGGAGATGCGGCCGTTCCGGCGCGACATGCAGATCGTGTTCCAGGATCCGTTCGGCTCGCTCAGCCCGCGCATGTCGGTCGCCGACATCATCGCCGAAGGTCTCTCCGTGCATCAGCCGAAACTGTCGCGCGAGGAGTGTGAAGTGCGCGTCGTCAAGGCGCTGGAGGACGTCGGGCTGAAGCCCGACACCCGCTACCGCTATCCGCACGAGTTCTCCGGCGGCCAGCGTCAGCGCATCTCGATCGCGCGCGCGGTGGTGTTGGAGCCGGATTTCGTGGTGCTGGACGAGCCGACCAGCGCGCTCGACATGCTGTTCCAGGCGCAGATGGTCGATCTGCTGCGCGAGCTCCAGCGCAAGCGCGATCTCACCTACATGTTCATCTCGCATGATTTGCGCGTCGTCGCCTCGCTCGCCAGCCATCTGATCGTGATGCGCGGCGGCAAGGTGGTCGAGGAGGGGCAGGCGGCCGAGCTGTTCAAGAACCCGAAGAGCGATTACACGCGCGCGCTGTTCGCGGCCGCGTTCCGGCTGGAGACGGCGGGCAATGGATCGGTGGCGACGTAGTTTTCGGTAGGATGGGTAGAGCGAAGCGAAACCCATCATTCTAACGACGCGGCCGCAAAGCGATGGGTTTCGCTTCGCTCTACCCATCCCACAAGATGCGGCTACAGCCGCTTGATCGCGACGACCTCGCTGCCGGCCTGCTTGATCCGCGCAATGGCCGGCTCGATCGGCTCGATCACCGTCGCCATATGATGCGCATTGGCATGAACCATGGTGCTGCCGTCGCGGACGATGGCGACGTGGCCCTTCCAGAAGATCAGATCGCCGCGCCGCAAGCTGCTCCGCTCGTGGGGCTCCAGGGCTCGTCCAAGGCCGGCCTGCTGCATGTCGCTGTCGCGCGGGCAACCGGTGCCTGCCGCCGTCAGCGAGACCTGCACGAGGCCCGAGCAGTCGATGCCGAGGCTGCTCTTGCCGCCCCACAGATAGGGCGTGCCGAGGAAGCGCTCGGCCACCGCGACGAAGTCCGGTTCGCGATGGTCGAGCGGTGCAAGATGCGCCTTCGGCAGATAGGCTCCGTCCCGCGTCACCGCGAAGCTACCGTCCTCGCGGGCCACCGCGAGCTTGGATCCCATCACGAGTGTGTCGGCAGGCGGCAGCTTGATCGAGGGACCGGGGAAGGCAAACGTCCGGAGCGCGCTCACCTTGTGCGTCGGCGCGGCCGTCGGCCTCACGAGCGTCGCATCGGGAAGCCAGCCGACATAGCCGTCACCGGCGAGCTGGCCCCAGGCCCAGCCTTCGCCATTGCGGTCGTAGACCGTGACGCGCTCGCCGCGCAGCGCCTGCGTCATCAGCATCGCGTCAGAGGACGGCTGCTCGCGCACCGCTGCAATCGCCTCCGTCACCTCGAATTCCTCGCCGGTGACGAAGCGCTCCGCCTGCACCTTGCCTTCGAGATATTTGGCGGCGATGTCGCCCCGCGCCGGCGTTACTCGCGGATCATGCATAGCGCTCGCTCAGCAATCTGTAGATCGCGCGGGCGGCCTGGCACTCGCCGCCTTCGGGGCGCGCCGGCTTCGCCGACGGCGTCCAGCCATAGATGTCGACATGCAGCCAGCTCTTCGCCTCTTCGACGAAGCGTTGCAGGAACAGCGCGCAAATGATCGATCCGGCAAAGCCGCCGGATGGTGCGTTGGTGATGGTGGCGGTCTTGGAGTCCAGCCACGCATCGTAAGCCGGCCAAAGCGGCATGCGCCACAACGGATCGTTCTCCTTGACGGCGCAGCGCGCGACGTCGGCGGCCAATGTCTCATCATTGGTGTAAAAGGGCGGTAAATCCGGCCCCAGCGCGACGCGTGCGGCGCCGGTCAGCGTGCCCAGATCGATCAGCAGGTCGGGCTTCTCCTCGTCGGCGAGGGCCAGCGCATCGGCGAGCACCAGGCGGCCTTCCGCGTCGGTATTGCCGATCTCGACCGTGATCCCCTTGCGCGATGTAAAGATGTCGAGCGGGCGGAAGGCATTGCCTGCGACCGCGTTCTCGACCGCCGGAATCAGCACGCGCAGCCGGACCTTCAGCTTCGCGTCCATCACCATGCGCGCGAGCGCCAGCACGTTGGCGGCGCCGCCCATGTCCTTCTTCATGATCAGCATGCCGCTCGACGGCTTCAGGTCGAGCCCGCCGGTGTCGAAGCACACGCCCTTGCCGACCAGCGTCACCTTGGGATGATCAGGGTTGCCCCAGCCGATGTCGATCAGCCGCGGCGCGCGGTCCGAGGCCATGCCGACAGCGTGGATCAGCGGAAAATTCGTTCTCAGATCCTCCCCGATGGTGCAGGTAAAGCTCCCACCGAATTCGCTGGCGAGCGCCTGCGCCGCCGCGGCCAATTCCTCCGGCCCCATGTCGTTGGACGGTGTGTTGATGAGGTCGCGCGCCAGCATTGCGGCGTCGGCCATGCGGTTGATCTCGGCGGCGTCGACGCCATCAGGCGGCACCAACCGGACATCGGGCCTGTCGGCCTTGCGGTAACGGGCGAAGCGGTAGCTGCCGAGCGCGAAGGCGAGTGCGGCGAGGCGTGCATCGTGCGGTGCATTGGCAAAGCGATAGATGCCCGGCGGCAGCAGGCCGGGCAGGGCGCCTGGCCGGAACAGGTCGCGCGACCTTGCACCCTCGTCCTCGAGGCCGAACAGCACTTGCGCGATCGCGCCGTCGGGCGCGGGTAGCGCGAGATAGCCGCCCGGCTTGGCGGCAAAGGCGCTCGCCGTGGCGAACTGCCGCTGCGCCGGCGGCAGCGTCTCGGCGACCTGATCCCAGCTCGACTTGGTGACGAAGGTGATCGGGATGGCGGTTGAGGATGTCTCGAAGACAGAAGGCATTGGCGGGTCCGGATCGTCAGATCAAGCGGGTCATGCGAATGGAGGAGACTTCGCAGAGTTTGGCCGTGGCTGCAATCGGCTTTGCCGTCACCGTTCAGCGAGCCGCTACTCGCCGCAAGGGGGCCATGCTAGGTTCCCAGGGCGGCCGCCAGGTGTGCAGAGATTGCCGATGGCCGAAGCGAAGCCTGCCGGGAGGACATGCGATGGAATTTGTGTGGAGCGTGGTCACGTTCATCGGCCAGGCCGTCGAGGCGATTTTCGGCTATGTCGAGCATCATCACTGGATCTTCGCGTTCCTTGCCGGCGGCTACGTCTTCTATCTCCACGATCGCTCCGTACATGCGCGCTTCGATGCACTCGACAAGCGCATCGACGAAATCCGCAAGCGGCTTGCCATCGAATATTGATCGGACGACATGAAACCGGCGACGGGCAGATCTCGTATCCATCCATGCTGAGAACTGCCGTTCACGAGAGCGCGGCCGCAGGGCTTTACTAGCGCTGCGGTTGTGGCATTATCGGCTGATATTTTAGATTGCGTCGTACAATTCTGCACGCATCGCGTGCAAGAACGAGGCGGCGCATGGTTGATACTTGCCCGGGGTTCTTCCTTGTCCGGGCCGAGACCGGCCTGGACCCGTTCGTCGAAGGCATTTCTCTCGTCGTTCTTGAGCGGCGCAGCACTCGCAATGAGCGGCGCAAAATGGATAGATCGTTCGTTATTGCGCAGATTTCCGACCTGCACCTGGACGGGTCGGGGCGGCTGTTTGCGACGATCGAGACCCTGAAGGCCGCTCTCCGGGAGAGGATGGCGGACTTCGCAGATGTTCCCGATCGCATTTTGCTGATCACAGGCGATCTCGTCGATGATCCGACCCCGCGCGCGCTCGACCAAGCGCTCGCCGTCATCGCGTCCTTGCGGCAGACTCGTGTGTTCACCGACATTCAGGCGATTGCCGGCAATCATGACGCCAAGCGCCCGAGCCAGCGCGCAGGCCGCCACGACGTCTATGACTACCTGCATCTGCCGCGGACTTCGAAGAGCGTCTATTACCGTCAGGCCGGCCTCGATCTGGTGCTGCTGGATTCCAACCGCGCGAGCCTCACGACGCTTGCGAGCGGCAATATCGATCAGGGCACTTACAAGGCCATGGTTGCGGATTCCGCCCGGCTGAGTGTCGAGCTCGCGGGCAGCCTTGGATCGACCGGCCGCGCCGATCATGCCGAGCCGGTCGAAAACCTGGTGCGGGTGCTGGCTCTGCACCATCATCCGCTGCCGCAGGCGACCGGCGAAGGAAAGCGCTTTCTCGGCGCCCCGGACGAGCCGCTGATGTATCTCGCCGCGCCCGCGACCTTCCTCGAAGCAGTCACCTCGCTCAACGTCGATCTCGTCCTGCACGGTCACCGGCATGTCGAGGGGCTGGCCCGCTATTCGATTCCGGATCCGCGTGCGACGCGAAGCAGCGGCGATGAAGCGTTCTGGCGCACGATCTACGTGCTGTCCTGTCCGTCTTCGACTGGGCAGGGCGGCGACGATGCCGGCTTCAACATCATCCATTTCGCTCCAATGTCCCGTGCGGGCAATTCCGAACATGGATTTGCGATCGCGCGCTACTCGCGGCCGCGCAATGATGGCGGCTTCCGCCTGCTCGACTCGAACCTGCCGGACGGCACCATCTGGTTGCCGGCAGGGCGGGATTACTCCCGCGACCCGGCCATCCAGTCGGCAATCGAGATCGCTTCGATCGCGGCGCTGAAGCGGGATCAGGTCGCGGCGCTGGCTCGCCGGCTCCTGACGCGCCGCGCCTTCTATGCCGACGGCGAGCCGGACTGGGCGAATGCGCTCTGTACCTATCTCGTCACCTCCCGTAGCTGGGCCGATCTCGACGGCAAGTTCTCGAGGTCCGGGCGCAGGCATGGTGCCGAGGCGGTTACTGCGGTGACGGTGCTGCTGCGCCGGTTGATCGAGCAATCCGCCAGCGTACTCGACATCGATCCGTTTCGGCTCGACGAGCTCCGCGCGAAGCGCCTGGTCAATCGCGAAGATCTCGGGCGCGAAATGTCCGGGATGCTGCGCACGGGCACCGATGTCGAGGCGCAGGTCCGGCAGAGGCTGCAATTGCTGCGGGACCTCAACGAGCAGGTCAAGGCGCTCGGCCCCGATCTGGGTCTCGGGGGCGAGGTGCCGCCGCAGACACCGCCGTGAGGGGGATCCCGGCGTTAACCGGCCATTAGGGTTAACAGTCTATTGCTGGCGCGTTCGGCTCGATCCATCTGCTCGAGAGTCAAAGCGTCATGCGTCAACGGTTCAGTCCTGCCCGGCTTCTCGCGTCTGCCTCGCTCCTTGCGATGGTGGCCATGAGCCTCGGCGGCTGCACGGCAATGTCAAAACTCTCCGACGTCACCGGCTCGATCGGGTCGCGCGCGGAGGCTCCTCCCAGCGATCCCGTGCGCGCGGTCGAAGTCTATGGCGAGCGTTACCGTGCCAATCCGAAGGACGCCGAGGCGGCGCTCGGCTATGGTCAGGCCTTGCGCGCCAACGGCCAGCGCGCCCAGGCCGTCGCGGTCCTCGAGCAGGCGACCATCGCCAATCCCGGCAACAAGGCGCTGCTTGCCCAGTACGGCCGTGCGCTCGCCGACAACGGCAATTTCCAGCAGGCCTTCGACGTGTTGTCGAAGGCGCATTCACCCGACAATCCCGACTGGCGCCTGCTCTCCGTGCAGGGTACGGCGCTCGATCAGCTGGGCCGGCACGAGGAGGCGCGCGCCTACTATGCGAGCTCGCTGAAGATCGCGCCGGGCGATCCCGGCGTGCTCTCCAATCTCGGCCTGTCCTACATGCTGTCGAGGGACCTGCCCAAGGCCGAAGAGGCACTGCGGCAGGCCTATGCCTCGCCGCGCGCGAGCGCGCGCGTGCGGCAGAATCTCGGGCTCGTCGT
Source organism: Bradyrhizobium sp. GW821-FHT12B03 (assembly GCF_058807535.1). Lineage (NCBI taxonomy): Bacteria > Pseudomonadati > Pseudomonadota > Alphaproteobacteria > Hyphomicrobiales > Nitrobacteraceae > Bradyrhizobium > Bradyrhizobium sp. GW821-FHT12B03. The sequence goes on along the minus strand of NZ_JBXAQU010000006.1, from coordinate 280,943 downwards.
CGGCCTCCAGGGCCGCTTCGCCGAAGCCGAGACCATCGTCAAGGCAGACCTGCCGCCGGACCAGGCCGCAGCCAATGTCGCCTATCTGAAGGACATGCTGAGCCGCAACGATGCCCCGCGCAGTACGCCGAAGCGGACGCCGGTCGCCGCGCTCAGCCAGCCCGACTGATCCTACCTGATCGTGCCGTCATGACGTCGCCAACGCGAACCGCGCGCGGTTCGCGTCCGCGTCACTGCAGCTCGGTGACCTTGATGCCGGTCGGTCCGAGAATGACGACGAACAGCACCGGCAGGAAGAACAGGATCATCGGCACCGTCAGCTTCGGCGGCAGCGCTGCGGCCTTCTTCTCGGCCTCGTTCATGCGCATGTCGCGATTTTCCTGCGCCATGACACGCAGGGAATGCCCGAGCGGCGTGCCGTAACGTTCCGCCTGCTGAAGCGCGAGACACACCGACTTGACGCCCTCGAGCCCGGTGCGCCGTGCCAGGTTCTCGTAGGCCACCTTGCGGTCCTGCAGATAGGACAGCTCGGCGGTGGTCAGCGTGAACTCTTCCGACAGCGCGATCGACTGGCCGACGATCTCGGTGGCGACCTTCCTGAACGCCATTTCGACCGACATGCCGGATTCGATGCAGATCAGCAGCAGGTCGAGCGCGTCGGGAAAGGCGCGCTTGATCGAGAGCTGGCGCTTGGAGATCGCGTTCTTGAGGAACAGCATCGGCGCCTGAAGCCCGAGATAGGCGGCGCCGACGCAGATGCCGATCTTGATCGGCATCGGCTTTTCCATATGCGCGATCAGGAACACGTACAAGACCGAGCCTACGAACAGGACGATCGGAGTGACCATGCGCGCAAACAGGAAGGTGATGTAGGGCGCCTGACCGCGGTAGCCGGCCATGATGAGCTTGTCGCGGGCAGCTTCCTGCGCGAGCCACTTTGTGAGGTTGAAATCCTCGACGACCCTGGAGACGAGCTGCTTTGGCGTCTGGCGCAGCGAGACCTTTTCGTTCTTGTTGAGGCGCTCGCGCTCGCGCTGCCGGATCCGCTCGCGCTCGCTCGCCACCGCCTTCATGCGCTTGGAAAGGCCTTCGCCGGCGAACAGCGGCATCACCAGCGTATAGACGGTGGCACTGGCGGCAATGGCCGCCAGCAACATCGTCATGAAGCGTACGTCATGCAGTTTCGAAACGAGAAATTCGACCATACGCCACCGTCAAAAATCGAAGTTGATCATCTTCTTCATCACCATGATGCCGATCGACATCCAGACGACGCAGCCGACCAGCATGAGCTGGCCGGTGGGATGGGTCCACAGCAGCGAGATGTAGTGCGGCGTCGTGAGATAGACGAGGAACATCACGATCGGCGGCAGCGAGCCGATGATGCCGGCGGAGGCCTTGGCCTCCATCGACATCGCCTGGATCTTTTCCTTCATCTTCTTGCGGTCGCGCAGCACCTTGGAGAGGTTGCCTAGCGCTTCGGAGAGGTTGCCGCCCGACTTCTGCTGGATCGAGATGACGATGCCGAAAAAGTTGGCTTCCGGCAGCGGCATGCGATCGTAGAGGCGCGAGCAGGCTTCGCCGAGCGGCATGCCGATCGCCTGAGTCTCGATGATGGCCAGGAACTCGCTGCGCAGCGGCTCGGGCGAGTCGGCGGCGACCACCTTGATCGATTCGAACAGCGGCAGGCCGGCCTTGATGCCGCGGACGATCACATCGACCGCGTCGGGCAGCGCCGCCAGGAACTTGTTCTCGCGACGCTTCTTCAGGAAACCGAGCGCCCAGCGCGGCAAGCCGAAGCCGCCGGCGAAGGCGAGGCCGGCGGCGCCGAGCGGGCCGCCGCCGACGAACATGGCGGCCGCGAACAGTGCGCCCGCCACGACGGCGGACACGATCCAGAATTTCTGCGGCGTCCAGTCCAGACCTGCCTGCGACAGGCGGACACTGAGCGGAACGCTCTTCTCCTGCTGGCGCCGCGCCTCGAGATCCTTCAGCGAACTCTCGACCTGCTCGCGGCGCGTTCGGTGGCTCTTCTCGGTCTGCTTGGCCGCGGGCGCGTCAGCGCGCGAGATCGAGGCGCGACGGCTTTCCGCCTTTCGCTCGCCGGACAGCAGCGGATAGAGGAACACCCAGGCGATGCCGCCGACGGCGGCGGTGGCGAGGAAGGCGAGGGCGAGGACCTGCATGTTCATGACTGTGCTGACCTGCTCACGTCTTCGGCGCCACTTCCGCGGCGTCGAGCGCGGCGGCAAGGCGCTTCTCGTCGCCGTAATAGCGGGCGCGTTCCCAGAATTTCGGACGACCGATGCCGGTCGAGCGATGCCGGCCGATGATCTTGCCGTTGGCGTCCTCGCCGATCATGTCGTAGAGGAAGATGTCCTGGGTGATGATGGTATCGCCTTCCATGCCCATCACCTCGGTGATGTGCGTGATGCGGCGCGAGCCGTCGCGCAGGCGCGCGGCCTGGACGATGACGTCGATCGAGGCGCAGATCATCTCGCGAATTGTTCGCGACGGAAGGGAAAAGCCGCCCATCGTGATCATGGATTCGCAGCGCGACAGCGCTTCGCGCGGATTGTTGGCGTGGAGCGTGCCCATCGAGCCGTCGTGGCCGGTGTTCATGGCCTGGAGCAGGTCGAACGCCTCGGGTCCGCGGACTTCGCCGACGATGATGCGTTCGGGGCGCATACGCAGGCAGTTGCGCACCAGCTCGCGCATGGTGACCTGGCCCTCGCCCTCGATGTTGGGCGGGCGGGTTTCCAGCCGGACCACGTGGGGCTGCTGGAGCTGGAGCTCGGCGGCGTCCTCGCAGGTGATGACGCGCTCGTCGTGTTCGATGTAATTGGTCAAACAGTTGAGCAGCGTGGTCTTGCCCGAGCCGGTACCGCCGGAGATCAGCACGTTGCAGCGGACGCGGCCGATGATCTGGAGGATTTCCGCGCCCTCCGGCGAGATCGCGCCGAACTTGACGAGCTGATCCAGCGTCAGCTTGTCCTTCTTGAATTTGCGGATGGTGAGCGCGGGTCCGTCGATCGACAGCGGCGGCACGATGGCGTTGACGCGGGAGCCGTCGGCGAGACGCGCATCGCAGATCGGCGAGGATTCGTCGACGCGCCGGCCGACCTGGCTGACGATGCGCTGGCAGATGTTGAGGAGCTGCTGGTTGTCGCGGAAGCGGATGCCGGTCTTCTGGATCTTGCCGTTGACTTCGATGAAGACCGTGTTGGCGCCGTTGACCATGATGTCGGCGATATCGTCGCGCGACAGCAGCGGCTCGAGCGGACCGTAACCCAGGACGTCGTTGCAGATATCGTCGAGCAGCTCTTCTTGCTCGGCGATCGACATCACGATGTTCTTGATCGCGATGATCTCGTTGACGATGTCGCGGATTTCCTCGCGGGCCGATTCCGAATCGAGCTTGGCGAGCTGGGCAAGGTCGATGGCCTCGATCAGCGCGCCGAAGATGGTCGCCTTGACCTCGTAATAATTGTCCGAGCGGCGGGTTTCCATGGTCGGCGCAGGCTTCGCCGGGGCGAGCGGCGGCGAGGCGACGGCCGGCGGGGGCGGCGCGCGCGACACCGTCGGCGCCGGAGCCGGGACAGGCTCTGGCGACACGGCGCCGGGCTTCGGGGCCCGAAGGTCGGTGTCTGTTCCGCTACGCTTACCGAACACTTAACGACTCCATGCGGCGGCTTATTTTCCCCGCAACTTCTCAATCAGGGGTGAAAGCAGGGACGACTTTTGCTTCTTCGTCTCGCTGCGCCCGGTCAGGCGCTGGGCGATCTGAAGAAACATCTCGATCGACTTGTGGTTGGCGGAGATCTCCGCGATCATCTGGCCGTTGTTGGCCGCCGAGCCGAAGATCTGGGGCTCGAACGGGATCGAGACGACCGGTTGGCTCTCGATCGCCTTGGCGAACTCCGCCGCGGCGATTTCCGGACGTTTCGGGACGCCGACCTGGTTCAGGCAGTAGAGTGGCGGCCGGTCGTTCGGGCGGGAGGCCTTCAGCAGGTCGAACAGGTTCTTGGTATTGCGCAAATTGGCGAGGTCGGGCGCCGCCACGATCAGGATGTCGTCCGCCCCGATCAGAGCGCGCTTGGTCCAGCCCGACCATTGGTGCGGGACGTCGAGCACGATGCAGGGCATGGTCGAGCGCAACGTGTCGAACACGGCATCGAAAGCGTCGGAGCCGAAATCATAGACCCGGTCGAGCGTGGCCGGCGCCGCCAGCAGGCTGAGGTGGTCGGTGCATTTCGACAGCAGGCGGTCGATGAAGGCGGTATCGACCCGATCGGGCGAGAACACCGCGTCCGCGATGCCCTGCGGGGGGTCCTGATTGTAGTCGAGCCCGGCGGTGCCGAAGGCGAGGTCAAGATCGGCGACGACCGCGTCCATCGCGAGATCGCGCGCGATTGCCCAGGCGACGTTGTGGGAGATCGTGGAGGCGCCGACGCCGCCCTTGGCGCCGACCACGGCGATGATGCGGCCGACCGCCTTGGCTTCCGGCGCGGAGAACAGGTTGCAGATCGAGCGCACGACGTCGATCGCGCCAACCGGCGCGAGCACGTAGTCGCTGACGCCGCGGCGCACCAGCTCGCGATAGAGCGTGACGTCGTTGATGCGGCCGATCACCACCACCCGGGTACCGGCGTCGCAGACGGTGGCGAGCTGGTCGAGCCCGCCCAGCAGATCGTTGCGACCGTCGCTCTCGAGCACGATCACGTTCGGCGTGGGCGCCGAGCGGTAGGCTTCGACCGCGGCCGCCATGCCGCCCATCTGGATCTTCAAATGGGCCTTGCCGAGGCGACGATCCTCGCCGGCCGACTGTACTGCGGCAGCGGTCTCCACGGTTTCGCAGAAGGCCTGGACCGAGACGCGAGGCGCAGGCGCAATGTGCTCCTCGACCGGCGGAAGGGAGGTTTCCGGCTGCTCTTCTTGGGCCTGGCGAGCGTAGCTGATCATTTGCCGGTTTCGCTGAGTTTGGCCTTGTCGGCTTCAGGATAGGAGACGGCCGTCGGCATTCCCTTGCGATACTTCTCGAAGGCGGCGGTGCGTCGTATCGTATAGGAAGGGGTCTCCGACCGCGGCTGCTCGAGATCCGAGGGATTGTCGACCATGGCTGCGAGGTTGCGCTGATAGGCGCAGCCGTAGTTGTAGTATTCCTTGTTCTCGAACCAGCTCTTGTTCTTCATCGAGGGGCCGATGTCCTCCGGCCACAGGCCGCAGGGGCCCGCGACCGCCGCGACCTTGGAATAGGTCAGCCGGATCGGCGGCAGGAAGCGCTTGTCTTCCGGCTGGTACGGGCGGGCGATGACGCCGCGGGGCGGAACGCCCGCGGCCGACAGCATCGCCTGGATTTCACGCATGGACTCCGCGACCGGACGCGCGTTGGGCGTGCCGGACGGCACGTCGATATGGATGGCGCCGGTGCCTTCATGCAGCCAGGACGATGCCAGACCCATCACGTCGGCGCGCTGGGCCGCGGTCAACCCGCCGCGGGCATGGCCGACGAACACGACGATTGAGCGATTCTGTTCCTCGATCGCGATCGGATGACGCTGCTTGTAGCCGTCGGGAATGGAGGCGGTGGCGACCTCGTCGTGCTGGCAGCCGCCGAGGGCAAGCGCGATGCCGACGAGCGCGCCACCGAAGCCGATGGCGCGTTTGCGAATCTGGGGTGGTGTTGTGGTCATAACGAAGTCCCCGTTCCGCCTTAGTCGGTGATGAAGCCGTAGGTGCCGCGGTAATTCCGGGCCGGTTCGGTCCGGCCAGGCACGCCGTAGATGCGGTTGATGTTGCCAAGCAGCTCGGCCTGCGGATCGGCAGGCGCGGAGAAGCCGTCATCCGGACGCGAGAGGTCCTTCTGCGCCACCGCGCGAACGATGTAGGGCGTCACGATCACGACCAGTTCGGTCGCGTTGTTGACGAAGTCGCGGCTGCGGAACAGCGTGCCGAGGATCGGGAGCTGCATCAGGCCCGGCAGTCCGCTGACCGCCTGCTTGGTCTGCTGCTGGATCAGTCCGGCCATCGCCATTGCGCCGCCGGAGGGAATTTCCAGCGACGTCTCCGCGCGGCGGGTCTTGATCGAGGGCACCGTGAGCGAGTTCACCGAAGTCGAGGTCACGGCCTGCGACAGCGTAATCGCATTCTCGTTCGACAGCTCCGAAACCTCGGTCATCACCCGCAGGCTGATTTTGCCCTCGGTCAGCACCACGGGGGTGAAGTTGAGCGAGATGCCGAATTTCTTGAAGCTGATCTGGGTGGTACAGACATGCGTGGTGGGATCGCACGCATAGCCCGCCGGCACCGGGAATTCACCGCCGGCGATGAAGGTTGCCGACTCGCCGGAGATCGCGGTCAGGTTCGGCTCGGCCAGCGTCCGGATCACGCCGGCGGTCTCCATCGCGCGCAGGGTGGCCTGCACCGACGGCGTCGCGCCGAACTTCGTGGTCAGATTGTTGCCGTCGACGAGATTGCGGCCGAGGGCGGTGAACGGGTTGGAGTTGGTGAAGCTCACCACCGAGGTACCGTAGTTGAGATTGGCGGTGAGGTCGATGCCGAGCTGCTTGACGATGTTGCGCGCGACTTCGGCGACCGTCACCTTGAGCATGACCTGGTCGCGGCCACGGACAACGATCGAGTTCACGACCTTGTCGGCGCCGCCGGCGAGGCGCGCGGCGAGATCGTTGGCCTGCTGCGCTTCCATCGGGTTCGCCGCCGTGCCGGTCAGCACGACGCCTTCGCCGAGGCCGTCGATCTGGATGTCGGCATTGGGCAGGACCTGCTTCAGCGCGGCCCGCACGCCGTTGAGGTCGCGCTTGACCGCGATGTCATAGGCCGCAATCTGCTGGCCCGCGGAATCGAAGAACACGATGTTGGTCTGCCCGATCGAGGCGCCGATGATGTAGGCGCGCTGCGACGAGCGGACCACCGCATTGGCGATCTTCGGGTCGGCGACGAGTACGTCCTTGATGTCGCGCGGAAGGTCGATCACGATGGACTTGCCGACGCCGAGCGAGAGGAAGCGCGCGTTCATCTGGCCGTCGGCCGAGACCGGTGCTACGGGGCGATAGTCGGCGGCGACCACGGGGGTCAACGCCGGGTTGAGCACCAGCGCGAGGGCGGCCGAAAACGACAGGGCGCGGACCACGGAGGTTCGCATTGCCGCCAGATCTGCCCTGCATTTCATATCGACTGCCCTCATCGTGCCTTCGCCGTCGAGCTTGGGATACCGTAGCGAATGATCGAAACGCCATCGCGTTTCTGTGCGGAATCATCGAGCGTGATCTCGCTCATCTTGACGTCGACGATGCTGCGCAGTGCCAGCGACAGCGTGCCGCTCTGGCGGGCGGCGGAAAGCGTCGCCGTCTGTGTGGGATTGAGCTCGAGGGTGACGGTCTTGCCGATCACCGCGTTCTGGCCGTCCTTCTCCTTTGGCGCCTGGTCGATGGCCAGGACGCGGACATTGGCCAGGATGATCTCTGACGTGACGATGTCGGGGGCGCCGCTGCTCTGATCCGGATTCTTGAGGCGGCGGGTCAGAAGGACGTCGACGCGATCGTTGGGCAGGATGAAGCCGCCCGCGCCGGTCTCCGGCGAGATCTCGGTCGAGATCGCGCGCATGCCGGTGGGCAGGATCGCCGCCATGAAGCCGGAGCCCTCGGCCTTGACCAGCTTCTGGTCGCGGATCGGCTCACCCTGGATGAAGGGGGCGCGCGCGATCGAACCGGTCACCTGGGTGGCGCCCTCGGGGCGCTCGTTGCGGCGGATGAAGGTGGCGCTGGCGGTCGCGGACGGCCAGGTCTGCCATTGCACGTCTTCCGGTTTGACGGTCTGGCCGAGGCCGATGTCGTTCTTGGCGACCAGGACGTCGACGGTCGGAAGCTGCGCGACCGGAGCCGCCGGAGGCGGCGCAGAATTGTCCGAGCCGCTCGCCAGGTACGCGGCGACACCGCCGGCGCAGATGGCGACCGTCAGGACGACAATGCGTGCCCTATTCATACGCTTCACTTTCCAACAAACGCCGCGACGCAGCCGCCGCCGTAATCGGCAGTTGACCAGCTATTCGTCAAAGCATGGTTAATGAGGCGTATCTAAATCGCCTTAACGCCGGGTTTACCCGGAACGTTCAGCGCAACGCGAGGTGAGCGAGGTCGATCGCCTTCACCCATTCGGTTTCCGGGTAGACCATCAGAGCGCTCAGCGCGAGCGCGATGCCGTAGGGAATTCCGCTCTCCTTGGCATGCAGTCGTGCAAGCCAGGCCTGGCCTGCGAGGCCGTAGGGCAGCGGCCATTGCCGGAACTGGAGCAGGAGCAGCGTCAACGCGCCGCCGAACAGCGAGGCGTAGAGCAGGAAGTTCATCAATTGCGCGAAGCCGAACCACAGCGCGACGGAGGCCGCGACCTTGGCGTCGCCGCCGCCGACCCAGCCCATCGCAAAGCAGGTAAAGGCCACGACCAGGAGAAGCGCGCCGGCGCCGACATGACTGAGCATCTCGTAAGGTGCCATGCCACCGGCGAGGGCGAGAACGAAGAAGCCCGCGATCAGCGCCAGCGACACGCGGTTCGAGATGGTCATCGTGAAGAGATCGCTTGCGGCGGCGAACGCCATCAGGGCCGGGAAGAGCAGGAGGCGCGCAAGGTCGAGGATCATGGGCTGCGTCTTGAGGCCTGGGTTTGTCGCGGGATCTGGCGTCGCTCGATGCTAGCCGGCAGTGCTAAACAAACCGAAAACGGCGGCAGCAGCCCTGACAGGCGGAGCCCCCGCGAGAGGCGCTCTCACCAGAGGCTGGCGATGCGCACGGCCAGCGCGACCGTCGCAAGCAGCAGTGCAAGGCAGACCCAGTAGGCCGGTGAGCCGGTCTGCGCCGTCTCCGCCTCGCTCGCCGCAACCGCGGCACCGGTTCTGTATTTGCGCAACGCCACTGGAACTCGCCGTACTCAGAAAAACAAAGGCCCCGGGGGTCCGGGGCTTTTGCCGTCGTTTGTCGGTCGCTTACTTCAGCGAGGTGCTGATCGAGCCGAACTTGGTGTTCAGCGTGCTGCCGAGGTTGTTGACGACGGTGATGATGGCCAGCGCGATGCCGGCGGCGATCAGGCCGTATTCGATGGCGGTGGCGCCGGATTCATCCTTGGCGAAACGCGCAAGCAGGTTCTTCATGAACAAACTCCATCTGGGTTGGATCGCCTCGTTCGGCGCTGTCTTTGACGCGACGAACATGAAAGCCGAGCTCTTTCGGTAGAGTTAATTCGATCGTGCAAACCCGATTCCTGCGCGATGCTTTTGCCCAGAGTGAATTTCGCCTTAAGGCGGCAGCTGCAATTCGCTTCGGTTCCGAATGTGCCGCAAGCCCGCCTCCGGCTTCACCCTCCCTTAAATTTCGCGGAGTAGGCCTAGGAGGACCAGCAATCCGGAAGAGAGGCGACGATGTCGAGCCTGCCCATGCAAGTCGCCCTGATGCTCGGCGAGACCATCGCGAAGGTGGTCCCCGTCACGTTCGTGCTCGCGATGGTCTTCACGGTGCTCGAGCATTTCTGGGCCTGCAATCCAGGCGCGCCGTGGTGGCGCAAGCGGGAGATCGTCACCGACATCTGTTATTGGTTCTTCGTTCCGGTGTTCGCCCGCACCATGCGGATCGGGCTCTTGATCGCCGGTGCGAGCCTCCTCTTCAACATCCACGATGCCGACGATCTCATTGCCTTCTACGACAATGGCCACGGCCCGCTGTCGCAGTTGCCGCTTCCGGTGCAGGCCGTGCTGTTCCTGGTCCTGTCCGATTTCATGCTGTACTGGCTGCACCGGCTGTTCCATGGCGGCGAGTTCTGGAAGTACCATGCGATCCATCACTCCTCGGAGGAACTGAGCTGGATTTCGGCGGCCCGCTTCCATCCGGTCAATCTCATGCTCGGTACGATCGGCGTCGACGTCGTGCTGCTGATCGCCGGCATCTCCCCGAACGTCATGATCTGGGTCGCCCCGTTCACCACCTTCCATTCGGCCTTCGTGCACGCCAACCTGAACTGGACCTTCGGGCCGTTCAAATATGTGCTGGCGACGCCGGTGTTCCACCGCTGGCACCACACCCCCCTCGAAGAGGGCGGCGATACCAATTTCGCCGGGACGTTCCCGATCTGGGACGTGCTGTTCGGGACCTTCCGCATGCCGGAGGGGCAACTGCCGCAGGAATACGGCAAGGACGAAGCGACCATGCCGAAGGAGATCGCGGGCCAGCTCGCCTATCCGTTTCGCCGCTAGCGCGACCTCTCTGGCCGCCCGCGGCGGTAAAACGCCTGTCCGTTCAAACAATAGTCAGCGAATTTGCGGAACGTTCACGAATTGAGGGCAGGTTAGCGGGGTCGGGCACCGGCTCCGCTGTATCCAGTCGCTTCTGCCGGTTTGTGACGTCCCGGGGGTAAGAGTATGCGTAAAGAACTGCTGCGCCGTCGTGCGCGCGTCTGTCTTCTGGTTGCGGCTGCGGTGCTGGCATCGCCGGCTGCCGGCCTTGCCGAATCCACCGCCGACACCATCGCCGTCAATGTCGACCAGGCCAAGCTGGTCCGGCTGCCCGGCAAGGTGGCGACCATCGTGGTCGGCAATCCCCTGATCGCCGACGTCACGCTCCAGCCCGGCGGCATGATCGTCGTGACCGGGAAGGGCTACGGCGCCACCAACTTCATTGCGCTCGACCGGGCCGGCGAGATCCTGGTCGACCGGCAGATCCAGGTCGAAGGTCCGAGCGATCGGCTCGTCACCGTCTATCGCGGGATCGAGCGCGAGTCCTATAGCTGCATGCCGCTTTGCCAGCGTCGCGTGACGCTGGGCGACAGCGACAATTACTTCAACACCACGATGAGCCAGGCCGGTTCGTTGAGCAGCAATGCCAGCGGTAGCGCCGGCGCGGGCGCCAAAACCAACTAGCGCGACCGATTGGCGGCTTGGCCCGTGCACGATCGCACGGGTCGGGTCCGGATGCTTGCACGAGCGGGGAGGAGTTCGCCTCTCCGCGCATTCGTTTTCTGCGCGCCTCGGGTCGGTCCTGGTTAACGCCCCCTTAACGGCGCGATCCGCCGGCTGCGGCTCGCCTGAAACACTTAAACAATCAGTTTTAGCTATTGAACGGAGCAGATGATCGCCGCTCCCGGGGGATTTGACGCGATGCCATCGCCTGCACCTACGAGCTTCACGCTCCGAGCCGCGCTGCGCCGGTTTCGCGGCAGCCGCCGCGGTTCAGCAGCCGTCGAGTTCGCGCTGGTCGCGCCGATCTTCTTCGGGCTGCTGTTCGCCATCATCGAGACGGCGCTCATGTTCTTCGCCAGCCAGGTGCTGGAGACCATCACGCAGAATTCCGCGCGTGTGGTGCTGACCGGGCAGGCGCAATCCGGTTCCGTGACCTCCTGCGCCGTGTCCGGCGTGAGCACGCCCTGCACGCAAACGACCTTCAAGACCTACGTCTGCAGCCAGATCCCGGCGCTGTTCGATTGCAGCAAGCTCTATGTCGACGTCACGAGCTTCTCGTCCTTCTCGGCGGTGACGCTGTCGAGCCATATCGACGGCTCCGGAAATTTCGACACGACGATGGGCTACAGCCCGGGTAGCGCGGGCGACATCGTGGTGGTGCGTTTGTTCTATCAGTGGCCGCTGTTCGTCACCGGGCTCGGCTACAACATCTCCAATCTCACGGGCAACAAGCGGCTGCTGGTGGCCACGGCTGCGTTCAAGAACGAGCCTTACTGAGACAACGGATCGGGCGGAACGATGCAGGCGATTGCGAAATTCTGGCGGGCGACGCGCCTATCCGCGTACGAATTCCTTGCCGATGGCAGAGGTCTTGCGGCCACCGAATTCGCGGTGATCGTGCCGCTGATGCTGGTGATGTTCTTCGGCACCGTGGAGTTCTCCTCGGCCGTGGCGATCGATCGCAAGGTGACGCTGATGGCGCGGACGCTGTCGGACCTCACCTCGCAGTCGACCTCGGTCGGCGATACCGACATGACCAATTTCTTCGCCGCCTCGACCGGCATCATGACGCCCTATGCCGCCACGCCGGTGTCGGCGACGATCAGCGAGCTCTATGTCGATCCCACGACCTTGCAGGCGCATGTGCAGTGGAGCAAGGGATCCGTGCCGCGAACGGCGAAATCCGCGGTCACGATTCCGACGACGCTTGCGATCGGAGGCACCTATCTGATCTTCAGCGAGGTCAGCTACATCTACACGCCGTCGGTCGGCTATATGCTCAAGAGCGCGATCACGCTGAGCGACGTCGCCTACACCCGGCCACGCCAGTCCACCTGCGTCTATTACAGCCCGGATACGGCCTGCACGACCTACTGAGCGCACCCGGTTCTTCCATGAAAAAAGGCCGTGCGTTGCGCACGGCCTTTTCTGTTGTTTGGCTTGTTCGCTCGAGCCGATTCGGACCGAAGGTCCGCAGGCTCAGCCGGCGGAGCGAAGGTTGTCGGCGGCCGACTTGCCGGAACGGCGGTCAGCCACGATCTCGTAGGAGAGCTTCTGGCCTTCACGCAGCGTGCCGAGGCCGGCGCGCTCGACGGCGCTGATGTGGACGAACACGTCCTGTCCACCATCATCGGGCTGGATGAAGCCAAAGCCCTTGGTCGCGTTAAACCACTTCACGGTTCCCATGCTCACGGGGGTAGGTCCTTCTCAGATCACACAATGTAAGAGCCCGCTCGCGCAGGCCGGTTAGATCGAATTTCTGGAAGGGTCGTCAGCGTGTCTGAACCGGCTGTACCGGTGGATGCCAATGTCGTCCGGCCGAAAATCGATTAGCTTATTTTATTGGAAATAGGGCTCCGAAACAATCCTGACATGCACGATTTTTTGATCCGCCGTGACGTGCGCGGCGGATCAGCATACAGGTCAGAATTTTACTTCCGCAATTGACGCGCCGGAAGCCGATCAACGGCGGCGGAACTGGCCACCACGCTGTCCGGGACGGGGAGGTCCACCCACCCCACTGGGACGTTCGTCCTTGTGACGGAAAATCAGTCGGCCCTTCTCGAGATCATAGGGCGACATCTCCACTGTCACGCGGTCACCCGCGAGCGTCTTGATGCGGTTCTTCTTCATCTTGCCGGCGGTGTAGGCAACGATCTCGTGTCCGGCGTCGAGTTGCACGCGGTAGCGTGCGTCGGGGAGGATTTCGGTGACCAGTCCTTCGAACTGGATCAGCTCTTCCTTAGCCATGAATGTCTCCAGGTCGTGGACGGCTAGTGCGAGTAGGGTTTGCGGTTCGGTTGGCCGTTCGGCCGACTCTCGCGGCGCAAAAAGGCAACGCCTTGTATCCCATCAGACGTCCCGGCGCTATGCGCGGAACGCTGTTCCGGACGGTCGGTCGGCGAAGAATGCATCTTACCATTGGAGCGGCGGCGACGAGACCCCTTTGAGGCCTTCGGGCCGCTGCCGGGCCTTCCATCGACGTGGCGCGCGTCGCCATGCCGACCTTCACCGGGCCGTCCGTCACCCTGCTTGCCGGCGCTATGGTGACGCCCGTCGGCATGCCTTTCGTCGGCACGCCGTCCGTCACCGTGGCGTCCCTCACCATGCCTTGCGCCTTGCGGACGCTGGCCCGGGCGGCCCGGCCGGCCCTGCCGTTGCTGCGGCGGGGGAGGACCTGCATCGCGGCGACCGGCATCGGTGCGGAGGTCTTCGCGCGGCAGCGCCACCTTGATCAGCCGCTCGATGTCGCGGAGATAGGCGAGCTCCTCGCCACCTGCGACCAGCGAGATCGCGGTGCCTTCGGCGCCGGCGCGCGCGGTGCGGCCGATGCGGTGCACGTAGGTCTCGGGCACGTTGGGCAGGTCGAAATTGATGACGTGGGTGATGCCGTCGACATCGATGCCGCGGGCGGCGATGTCGGTGGCGACCAGCGTGCGGATGTCGCCGGAGCGGAACTGCGCCAGCGTGCGCTCGCGATGGTTCTGCGACTTGTTGCCGTGGATGGCGCTGGCGGCAATGCCGGCCTTCTCGAGCGTCTTCACCACCTTGTCGGCGCCGTGCTTCGTGCGGGTGAAGACCAGTGCGCGGTTGACCGGCTCCTGCTTCAACAGCTGGGCGAGGAACGCCGGCTTGGCCGAGAAGTCGACCTGGATAATGCGCTGCTGAATCCGCTCCACGGTCGAGGAGACCGGGGTCACCGCCACGCGGGCGGGGTCACGCAGCATGGAGTCGGCGAGCTCGGCGATGTCCTTCGGCATGGTGGCCGAGAAGAACAGCGTCTGCCGCTTGATCGGCAGCTTGGCGACGATTTTGCGGATGTCGTTGATGAAGCCCATGTCGAGCATGCGGTCGGCCTCGTCGAGCACGAGAAATTCGACGCTTCCAAGCTTCAGCCCGTTGCTCTGCACGAGGTCGAGCAGGCGGCCGGGCGTGGCGACCAGCACGTCGACGCCCTGCATCAGCGAGCGGACCTGACGGCCCATCGGCACGCCGCCAATGGCGAGCGTCGAGGACAGGCGCATATGGCGGCCATAAGCGTTGAAGCTGTCGAGGATCTGGCCGGACAGTTCGCGGGTGGGCGACAGCACCAGGACGCGCGCCGTCTTGGGCTGCGGCTTGATGCGGTTCTCGAGCAGGCGGTGCAGGATCGGCAGGGCAAAGGACGCGGTCTTGCCGGTGCCGGTCTGGGCGATGCCGACGACGTCGCGGCCGGTCAGCGCCGTAGGAATGGTCTGGGCCTGGATGGGGGTGGGGGTGACGTAGTTCTCCTCGGAGAGAGCGCGTGCGATCGGTTCGGCGAGGCCGAAGTCCTGAAACGAAGTCAAAAGATGGGTTCTTTCCATGTCAAAAGCGGGCGCCCGGCGCAATCAGCGCGGCGCGCGCAAAAGGGTGTCGAGAAGACACCTGCGTGTTTGGGGTGTCGGATGGCTTGGGAGATGTGGGGCAAGCCAGAGGCCCGTAGAGGGCTTAAGAACACGCGGCTCGCAACGACCCCTTGATTCGCAAGAGGTCTCGACCGTTCATATGGAACATCGGGCGGGCGCTTTCAAGGCAGGTCGGCCCCAAACGGCCATCGCGGTGCAGAAATAGTTATGCCGGAAATTTAGACAGAGGCAGCATTTTGCTCAAAAAATGAACCGTATGCCGCATTAGCATACATTTTATGGGCCTATTTTTTGAGCAATCGGACTGCGGCGAAACTTTGATTTCAGCCAAATTTTCTAATGAAAACAGGGGCTTGGTGTGTGTTCAGCCCATGGCATGGTTCTTGCGATTCCGTTAATCGCAGGCGGCCGTGGGGCCGTTTCGCAGCGTTTTTCACGTCTGCGTCAGGGAGATGATACACAAATGCTCACCAAATCCACTCACGATATAGCGGCGTCATTTAGCCGCCGCGGCGTGCTCGCCGCGACCGCCGGACTGATGCTCGGTCTGGCTTCCATTTCCGGTGCAAAGGCCGCGGACGACACCATCAAGGTCGGCGTGCTTCACTCTCTCTCCGGCACCATGGCCATCAGCGAAACCACGCTGAAGGACACCATCCTCTTCCTGATCGACGAGCAGAACAAGAAGGGCGGCGTGCTCGGCAAGAAGCTCGAGGCGGTCGTCGTCGATCCCGCTTCGAACTGGCCGCTGTTCGCCGAAAAGGCGCGCGAGCTGATCACCAAGAACAAGGTCTCGGTCGTGTTCGGCTGCTGGACCTCGGTGTCGCGCAAGTCGGTGCTGCCGGTGTTCAAGGAATTGAACAACATCCTGTTCTACCCCGTGCAGTACGAGGGTGAAGAGAGCGAGCGCAACGTGTTCTACACGGGTGCTGCGCCGAACCAGCAGGCGATCCCCGCCGTCGATTACCTGATGAAGGACGAGAAGGTGAAGCGCTGGGTGCTGGCGGGCACCGACTACGTCTATCCGCGCACCACCAACAAGATCCTGGAAGCCTATCTGAAGTCGAAGGGTGTCGCCCAGGAAGACATCATGATCAACTACACGCCGTTCGGTCACTCCGACTGGCAGACGATCGTGGCCGATATCAAGAAGTTCGGCTCGGCCGGCAAGAAGACCGCGGTGGTCTCGACCATCAACGGCGACGCCAACGTTCCCTTCTACAAGGAGCTCGGCAACCAGGGCATCAAGGCGAAGGACATCCCGGTGGTCGCGTTCTCGGTGGGTGAGGAAGAGCTCGCCGGCATCGACACCAAGCCGCTGGTCGGCCATCTCGCCGCCTGGAACTACTTCGAGTCGATCAAGACCAAGGACGGATCGAACGAGAAGTTCATCAAGGACTGGCAGGCCTACACCAAGAACCCGAAGCGCGTGACCAACGACCCGATGGAAGCGCACGTGATCGGCTTCAACATGTGGGTGAAGGCGGTCGAGAAGGTGAAGTCGACCGATCCGGACAAGGTGATCGACGCGCTTCCCGGCATCGAGGCGCCGAACCTGACCGGTGGCGTGTCGAAGATGCTGCCGAACCACCACATCACCAAGCCGGTATTCATCGGCGAGATCAAGGGCAACGGCCAGTTCGACGTGGTCTGGAAGACCCCCGGCCTTGTCGCGGGCGATGCCTGGTCGAAGGAGCTTGACGGCTCCAAGGACCTGATCGGCGACTGGGTCGGCAAGAAGTGCGGCAACTTCAACGTCAAGACCAACAAGTGCCTGGGCTCGGGCTCCTGATCCGGGGGCGACCGAACAAGGCCTGACGGCCAATCACGACCGGAGAAGGCGGCGATCCCGCCGCCTTCTCCACCATTTCTGCCGGGGTCATTCACAGTGCCAGCCAATTTGTCCGCCCGTCTCTGTTCGCTCCTGCTCTCGCTATTCCTGATCGCGTTCGCACTGCCGGCCTTCGCCGGTCCGTTCGAGGATGCGGTCGCCAAATTCGCCAATGATGATTATTCCGATACGGAAGAGGCGATCGGCGTGGTCGCGAGCAGCGGCAATCCGCTGGCTTTTCCCATCATCAGCGCGCTCCAGGACGGCCGATTGATGGCCGATCCGGACAGCAAGAAGGTCTACGTCACCGGCGCCGACGGCAAGTCGATCGATGCCGCGACCGGCCAGGCGGTGGCCAGCGTTCCCGACAGTGCAAGCGCGGTCCGCCTCAACAACCGTCTGCGCCGTAGCGTCGATGCCGCGGTCGGCAGCCTGACGCTACAGTCGCCGGATATCGGGACGCGCCTCCAGGCCGCGCAATCCGTCTTCAAGTCGCACGAAGAGACCGCGCTCGAGGCGGTCGATGCCGCGCTCGCCAAGGAAGCCAACAAATCGGTCAAGGCTGTACTGGGCGAGGCCCGCGCGGCGATCCTGCTGTTCAAGTCCGACGCCACCGAGGTCGAGAAGCTCGAGGCCGTCGCCACCCTCAAGGGGCGCGGCGACCAGGAAGCCTTGGCGCTGCTCACCGGCATGGGCGACCAGCCGGCCTCGGTGACCAAGGCCGCCGCGAGCGCGATCGGCTCGATCCAGTCTTCGCTCGCGGTGTGGTCCACGGTGCAGAACGCCTGGTACGGCCTCTCGCTCGGCTCGGTGCTGCTGCTCGCCGCGATCGGGCTCGCCATCACCTTCGGCGTGATGGGCGTCATCAACATGGCCCATGGCGAGATGGTGATGATCGGCGCCTACACCACCTTCGTCGTGCAGGAGGTGATCCGCACCCGCTATCCCGGCCTGTTCGACTATTCGCTGCTGGTTGCCGTGCCGCTCGCCTTTCTCGTCGCCGGCGCCATCGGCGTGCTGATCGAGCGCAGCATCATCCGCTTCCTCTACGGCCGTCCGCTGGAGACGCTGCTGGCGACCTGGGGCCTGTCGCTGGTGCTGCAGCAGGCGGTCCGCACCATGTTCGGCCCGACCAACCGCGAGGTCGGCAATCCCTCCTGGATGAGCGGCGCCTTCGAGCTCGGCCAGATCACCATCACCTACAACCGGCTCTGGATCCTCTGCTTCACGCTCGCCGTGTTCGCGATCCTGCTCGCGATGCTGCGCTACACCGCGCTGGGCCTGGAGATGCGTGCGGTGACGCAGAACCGTCGCATGGCGGCCTCGATGGGCATCGCCACCTCGCGCGTCGACGCGCTCACCTTCGGCCTCGGTTCGGGCATCGCGGGTATCGCCGGCGTGGCGCTGTCGCAGATCGACAATGTCAGCCCCAATCTCGGCCAGAGCTACATCATCGACAGCTTCATGGTCGTGGTGTTCGGCGGGGTGGGCAATCTCTGGGGCACGCTGGTCGGCGCCTTCACGCTCGGCATCGCCAACAAGTTCCTGGAGCCGGTCGCCGGCGCCGTGCTCGGCAAGATCGCCATCCTGGTGCTCATCATCCTGTTCATTCAAAAGCGGCCGCGCGGCCTGTTCGCGCTCAAGGGCCGTGCGGTGGAAGCATGACCCCTCACATGCTGACGCGATCGCTGGACCGCGGCGCGACGATCTTCCTGCTGGTCGTCGCCGCGCTGGGCGTGCTGATCCCGCTGTCCAACCTGCTGCTGCCTGCGGGCTCGTTCCTGCAAGTGCCGACCTATCTGGTCGCGCTCTGGGGCAAATATGTCTGCTACGCGATCCTCGCGCTCTCGATCGACCTGATCTGGGGCTATTGCGGCATCCTCTCGCTCGGCCACGGCGCCTTCTTTGCGCTCGGCGGCTACGCGATGGGCATGTACCTGATGCGGCAGATCGGCACCCGCGGCGTCTACGGCAACCCGATCCTGCCCGACTTCATGGTGTTCCTGAACTATTCCAAGCTGCCCTGGTACTGGTACGGCTTCGACATGTTCTGGTTCGCGGCGCTGATGGTGCTGGTCGTGCCGGGCCTGCTCGCCTTCTGCTTCGGCTGGCTCGCCTTCCGCTCCCGCGTCACCGGCGTGTATTTGTCGATCATCACGCAGGCGATGACCTATGCGCTGCTGCTCGCCTTCTTCCGCAACGATTTCGGCTTCGGCGGCAACAACGGCCTCACGGACTTCAAGGACATTCTCGGCTTCAACGTGCAGGCCGAGGGGACGCGCGCCGCGCTGTTCGCGCTGAGCTGCCTGGCGCTGATCGGCAGCTTCCTGATCTGCCGCGCCGTCGTGTCCTCCAAGCTAGGCAAGGTGCTGATCGCGATCCGCGACGCGGAATCACGTAGCCGGTTTCTCGGTTACCGCGTCGAATCCTACAAGCTGTTCGTGTTCACGCTCTCGGCCTGCATGGCTGGTGTCGCCGGCGCGCTCTACGTGCCGCAGGTCGGCATCATCAACCCGTCCGAATTCGCGCCGGGCAATTCGATCGAGGCGGTGATCTGGGTCGCTGTCGGCGGCCGCGGCACGTTGATAGGCGCCGCGCTCGGCGCCGTCGTCGTCAATTACGCCAAGACGTTCTTCACCTCGGGCATGCTGGCGCCGTACTGGCTGTTCATGCTGGGTGCGCTGTTCATCCTGGTGACGCTGCTGCTGCCGAAGGGCATCGTCGGCACCTTCAATGCATGGTGGGACCAGGCGAAGGAAAAGCGTACCGCGGCGACCACCGCGAGCGCTGCTGCCGAAGACGGCGTCACCGAACCCAAGATGGCGGAGTAGCGGTCATGAACGTCATGGACACCCGCGCGACGTCCGCAATGCTCTATCTCGATGGCGTGCACGTCTCGTTCGACGGCTTCCACGCCATCAACAATCTGTCGCTGACGCTCGAACCCGGCGAGATGCGTGCCATCATCGGCCCGAACGGCGCCGGCAAGACCACGATGATGGACATCATCACCGGCAAGACCAAGCCCGACGAGGGTACCGTGCTGTTCGACGGTGTCACCGACCTGACGCGGCTGGACGAGACCCGCATCGCCGAGCTCGGCATCGGCCGCAAATTCCAGAAGCCGACCGTGTTCGAGAGCCAGACCGTGCAGGACAATCTGCTGCTGGCGCTCAATGTCGATCACTCGGTCCGCGGCACGCTGTTCTGGCGCGGCAGCAAGGCGGAGTCTGAGCGCATCGACAAGGTGCTGGAGACGATCCGCCTCACCGAGGCCCGTAATCGGCTGGCCGGCAGCCTCAGCCATGGCCAGAAGCAGTGGCTCGAGATCGGCATGCTGCTGGCGCAGGATCCGAAGCTGTTGCTGGTCGACGAGCCCGTCGCCGGCATGACCGACGTCGAGACGCATCTCACTGCCGAGCTGCTGAAGGAAATCAACAAGACCCACACCGTCATGGTGGTCGAGCACGACATGACGTTCGTGCGCGAGCTCGGCGTCAAGGTGACCTGCCTGCACGAAGGCACGGTGCTCGCGGAAGGAACCATCGACCAGGTCTCGTCCAACGAGCGGGTCATCGAGGTTTATCTAGGTAGATAGCGAATGGCGAATAGGGAGTGGCGAATGGACCGGCCGTTTCTATTATTCGCTACTCGCCATTCGCTATTCACCCACAAAGGTGTTTCCGATGCTCGAAGTTAAGGACATCAACCTGTTCTACGGCGCGGCGCAGGCGCTGCGCGGCGTCTCGATTGCGGCCGAGCCCGGCAAGGTGACATGCGTGCTCGGGCGCAACGGTGTCGGCAAGACCTCGCTGCTGCGTGCCATGGTCGGGCAGTATCCGATCTCCTCGGGTGCGATCGTGTTCGACGGCAGCGACATCACGGGCCTGAAGCCCTATGAGCGCGCGCGCAAGGGCATCGGCTTCGTGCCGCAGGGCCGCGAGATATTTCCGCTGCTGACGGTCGAGGAGAACCTCAAGACCGGCTTCGGCCCGCTCAAGCGCCAGGACAAGAACATTCCGGACGACGTGTTCTCGCTATTCCCGGTGCTGCAATCCATGCTCGGCCGGCGCGGCGGCGACCTCTCCGGCGGCCAGCAGCAGCAGCTCGCGATCGGGCGCGCGCTGGTGATGCGGCCGAAGCTTCTCCTGCTCGACGAGCCGACCGAGGGCATCCAGCCCTCGATCATCAAGGACATCGGCCGCGCCATCTCCTACCTGCGCAACCTCGGCAACATCGCCATCGTGCTGGTCGAACAATATCTCGACTTTGCCTGCGAACTCGGCGACAGTTTTGCCGTGATGGATCGCGGCGCGGTGAAGTTCACCTGCGACCGGTCCAATCTCGACCCGGCCGAAATCAGCCGCCAGATGGCGCTGTAGGCCGAAAAATCCTGCCGCGACCGGCTGGGGAGACGGATGCGCAGCGACGCTTTGGCGACATCTTCGGTGTTCGAGGCCAACCGCGCCCGCGGCGCCGTCAGGTTCGATGTGCACGCCCGCGACGGCGTGACGCGGCGCGGCGTCTTGCATGAATCCGGTTCGCTCCGTGTCCGCTTTCCCTCGCCGGAAGACGAGGGCCTCTCCGGCGTCTTCGTCAATACGGCCGGGGGCGTTGCCGGCGGCGATCGCTTCGATATCGAAATCTCGGCGACGGACAGCTCGCGGCTGACACTGACGACGGCGGCCGCGGAGAAAGTCTATCGCGCGCCGGGCGCGGCGGCGGAACTCAACATTGCCTTGAAGGTGGGCGCGGGCTCGCATCTGTCCTGGTTGCCGCAGGAGACGATCCTGTTCGATCGCGCCCGGGTCAATCGCCGCTTCGACATCGATCTCGACGAGGCCGCCTCGCTCCTGCTCTGCGAGATCGTCGTGTTCGGCCGTACCGCCATGGGCGAGCGGATGGAGCAGGGCGAGTTCGTCGACCGCTGGCGCCTGCGCCGTGGCGGCCGGCTGGTGTTCGCCGAGACGGTCAGGCTCGACGGCAATATCGGCGCAAAACTTGTGCGACCGGCCGTGGCCAAGGGCGGTGCCGCGATCGGTACGGCGCTGGTGGTGCCCGGCGACGAGGCCCTGGTCGAGCGCCTCCGCGAGGCATCGGAGTCCTTCTCCGGCGAGGTCGGGATATCCGCCTGGAATGGCTTTGCAATGGCGCGGTTCTGTGCCCAAGATGCGGCGCGTTTGCGCGCCGACATGATGGCCGTGCTGGCGCGCACCGGGGCGGCGCTGCCGCGACTCTGGCTGAACTGATGACTGGCTGAATTGACGTGTTGAACGGAAGAGATTTCGCATGAACCTGTCTCCCCGCGAAAAGGACAAGCTTCTGATCTCGATGGCGGCGATCGTGGCGCGCCGCCGGCTGGACCGCGGCGTCAAGCTCAACCATCCCGAGGCGATCGCGATCATCTCCGATTTCATTCTCGAGGGCGCGCGCGACGGCCGCACCGTGGCCGAGCTAATGCAATCCGGCGCGCAGGTGCTGACCCGCGACCAGGTGATGCCCGGCATTCCCGAGATGATCCACGACATCCAGGTCGAGGCGACGTTTCCGGATGGCACCAAGCTCGTCACCGTGCACGAGCCGATCAGGTAGGAGCGCAAACATGATCCCCGGTGAACTCTTCATCCAGGACGGCGAGATCGAGCTCAATGCCGGCCGCAAGACCGTGACGCTGACCGTGGCCAACACCGGCGACCGTCCGATCCAGGTCGGCTCGCACTACCATTTCTTCGAGACCAACCCGGCGCTGAAATTCGACCGCAAGAAAGCCCGCGGCATGCGCCTCGACATCGCTGCCGGCACCGCCGTCCGCTTCGAGCCCGGCCAGACCCGCGACATCCAGCTCGTCGCACTCGCCGGCAAGAAGACCATCTACGGTTTTCGCGGTGACGTGATGGGGAAGCTGTGAGGCAAGCCTGGCATGGATACGCTCGCCAAGGATAAAGTCGAGATCGGGCTCGTGCTCCAGGGCGGCGGCGCGCTTGGAGCCTATGAGTTCGGGGCGATCGAGGCGCTGCTGGAATTGATGGATGCCATCGATACTCCTGGTAGGACCGTGACGCTGGTCGCGGTCACCGGCGTATCCATTGGCGCGATCAATGCTGCCTGCGTGGTCGGCGCCGCGGACCGGGCCGATGCGAGAGAGCGCCTGCAAGCCCTGTGGTCGGAGCTTTCGTTGGAGCCGCGAAACTACTGGTGGGGCATCGCCAACCGGGACCTCGCCTTGTTTGGCGTGCACGGCTTCTACAAGCCGCGTTATGATTACTGGAATGTCTTTGGCTGGACCAATTTCTACGACACCGAGCCCATGCTCGGAACGTTGAAGAAACACGTGGATTTCGCAGCGCTGAACGACAGTCCGACCGCCTTCATCGTCACCGCGGTCGATGTCTCGTCCGGCGAGCTGATGCGCTTCCGGAACCATCCGCACAAGGACGAGCCGCGAACCGAGATCGGGCCCCAGCATGTCCTGGCAAGCGGCAGCCTTCCGCCCGGATTTCCGCCAACGCCGGTCGGTGGCGCGAATTTCTGGGACGGCGGCATCGTCGACAATACGCCGCTCGGCGATGCCATCGATGCGTTCTCCGGATCGGACAATGTCGATCGCATTCTGGTCGTGATGAACCTTTTTCGAAGCAAGCGTGCTGCGCCGAAGAACATGATCGAGGTCAACGACCGCCTGAGTGAGCTGCGCTACGGCAACCGGCTTCGTCAGGACGGCGCAAACGCAGCGGTCATCAATGAACTGTTGCAGACCGTCGAGGCGCTCTACGCGGCTGTCCCCGAAGAGGCGCGTGATTCGCAGCTGGTCGGACGGGTTTTGGACGCGCAGCGCTTCAAGACACTGGGCGCGATCACCAACATCGATCTGGCCGATGCCGATCTCATGAAGGAGGCCCGCCTTTCCCTGGAGTCCCAGGATTCCGGAGCCTTTCGCGATTTTTCGACCGCAGGGATTCAGCGGCGTCGCAAGGCCGGATATCAACTTGCGCAATTGAAGCTCCAGGACTTGTTCAAGATGCGCGGCTTGCTGCCGGCGCTTCATTGACCAGGAGTTCGCCGGTGATTTCTCCGATCCGCCTCGTCTCCGAAGCCGCCGAGCTGGCCGCGCGCCGGCACAACGGAATGGCGCGCAAGGGGCGGGGCAATGAGCCCTACATCAACCATCTCGCCGAGGTCGCGAATTCATTCCGACTTGACCGCCGACGAGCGCGACGATCTGGTCGACTACACCGGTTGGGCCGAACAGGTGGTCGCGGGCTGTCGCGGGGGCACCGATGGCCCGACCTGAAGTTCGACGACGCGGTGCGAACGGCGAGGGCTTCGCTGTGAGCGCTGATCAGAAATTCAAAAGCAAACGGGGCTTGTGATGTCCGTCAAAATGAAGCGTTCCGTCTATGCCGACATGTTCGGCCCGACTACCGGCGATAAGGTGCGGCTGGCCGATACCGACCTCATCATCGAGGTCGAGAAGGATTTCACCACCTATGGCGAGGAGGTGAAGTTCGGCGGCGGCAAGGTGATCCGCGACGGCATGGGGCAGTCGCAGGTCACGAACAAACAGGGCGCGGCTGACACCGTCATCACCAATGCGCTGATCGTCGACCATTGGGGCATCGTGAAGGCGGACGTCGCCATCAAGGAGGGCATGATCTCCGCGATCGGCAAGGCCGGCAATCCCGACATCCAGCCGGGCGTCACCATCATCATCGGCCCCGGCACGGACGTGATCGCGGGCGAGGGCAAGATTCTCACCGCCGGCGGCTTCGACAGTCACATCCATTTCATCTGCCCGCAGCAGATCGAGCACGCGCTGATGTCTGGCGTCACCTCGATGCTGGGCGGCGGCACCGGTCCGTCGCACGGCACCTTCGCCACCACCTGCACGCCGGGGCCCTGGCATATGGGGCGGATGATCCAGTCGTTCGATGCCTTCCCGGTCAATCTCGGCATCTCCGGCAAGGGCAACGCCTCGCGGCCCGCCGCGCTGGTCGAGATGATCAGGGCCGGCGCCTGCGCGCTAAAACTGCACGAGGATTGGGGCACGACGCCGGCCGCGATCGACAACTGCCTGTCGGTTGCCGATGACTATGACGTCCAGGTCATGCTGCATTCCGACACGCTGAACGAATCCGGTTTCGTCGAGGACACCATCAAGGCGTTCAAGGGCCGCACCATCCACGCCTTCCACACCGAAGGCGCCGGTGGCGGTCATGCCCCTGACATCATCAAGGTCGCGGGCCTGAAGAACGTGCTGCCGTCCTCGACCAACCCGACGCGGCCCTTCACGCGCAACACCATCGACGAGCATCTGGACATGCTGATGGTGTGCCACCACCTCGATCCCTCGATCGCGGAAGATCTGGCGTTTGCCGAAAGCCGTATCCGCAAAGAGACCATCGCCGCCGAGGACATCCTGCACGACCTCGGCGCGCTCTCCATGATGTCCTCGGATTCGCAGGCGATGGGCCGCCTCGGCGAGGTCATCATCCGGACCTGGCAGACCGCCGACAAGATGAAGAAGCAACGCGGCTCGCTGCCGCAGGACAAGGGCAAGGACAACGACAATTTCCGCGTCAAGCGCTACATCGCCAAATACACCATCAATCCCGCGATCGCGCACGGCGTGTCGAAGCTGATCGGATCGGTGGAGAAGGGCAAGCTCGCCGATCTCGTGCTGTGGTCGCCGGCCTTCTTCGGTGTCAAGCCGGACTGCATCGTCAAGGGCGGCATGATCGTCGCAGCGCCCATGGGCGATCCCAATGCCTCGATCCCGACGCCGCAGCCGGTGCACTACCAGCCGATGTTCGGCGCCTTCGGCAGGGCGCGCACGGCGTCCTCGGTGGTGTTTACGTCAAAGGCCGCGATCACCGGTGGCCTCGCACGAAAACTCGGCATCGAGAAGAAGCTCTATGCGGTCCAGAACACCCGCAGCAAGATCTCGAAAAAGAGCATGATCCACAACGACGCCACGCCCAATATCGAGGTCGATCCGGAGACCTATGAGGTGCGCGCTGACGGCGAACTGCTCACCTGTGCGCCTGCCGAGGTGCTGCCGATGGCGCAGCGCTATTTCATGTACTGAAATAGCGCCTCAACGCATGTCCCTGGCGCAGGTCGCACTGTATGGCCCCGGGTGCGGCTTTTCCGGTTTTGCGTTCGATCCCACCTGGTCTAATGTCCCGCCCGGTATCTGAACCCAGAAGAAAAGCCGGGAGGATTTCTCGTGATCTATGTCGTTGCCACCTTGACCATCAAGCCCGAGACGCGCGCCGAATTCATTGCAGCCGCCACCGCCTGCATCAAGGAGACGCGGAAGGAGCCCGGCAATATCGCCTATGATTTGCATGAGAGCGTCACCGACCCCTCCAAGATGGTGTTCGTCGAGCAGTGGGAGAATGCCGAGGCATTGGTGCCGCACCGTGGCCAGGAGCACATGAAGACGTTCGGCCGCGTCGCGGTGAAATGCTTCACGGCACCGCCGAAGATCGAAGTGATCACGCCCGAGAAGGTCGAGACACGGTAACAGGGTAGAAGCCAATGATCCGGGCGACGCAGGTTAAGGGACAGCACCGTTTCGCGGAGACGCCGGCGGATACGGTCGTGCTCGATTTCGACGATCGGCACCGCCGCCGCATGGCGATGACGGGGACGCGGGGCCTCGAATTCCTGCTCGACCTGGAGAACGCCGTCGCGCTGCGCGGCGGCGACGCGCTGGTGCTGGAGGACGGCCGGCTGGTCGAGGTGGTCGCGGCGCCCGAGCCGCTGCTGGAAATCCGCGGCCGCGATCCGCACCACCTCATCCGCGTCGGCTGGCACCTCGGCAACCGTCATCTGCCGACGCAGATCATGGCCAAGGCCTTGCGCATCCGCCGCGATCACGTCATCGAGGCCATGGTGAAGGGGCTTGGCGCGCGTGTTGTCGAGATCGAGGCGCCGTTCGATCCCGAAGGCGGCGCCTATGCCGATGCCGGTCACGCGCATGGGCACGACGACCATGCCCACCACGATCATGGCGACCATCACCATGATCATCGCGGTCACGATCATCATGACCACCATGGCCATGATCATCATGGCCACGACCACCATGATCATGCCGCGCATGACCATGGGCATGATCACCACCATCACGACGAGCATTGCGACCATCCCGACCACCACCACGGCCACAAGCATGCTCATGACCACAAATGAGCCGGTCAATGCCGGCGACCTCGCCGCGCGCGAGGCGGCGGCGCTGTACAGGCTGATGACCTGGCTGTCGCCGGCGTTTCCCGTCGGCGGCTTTTCCTATTCCAGCGGCATCGAATGGGCGGTCGAGGCGGGCGATATCACCGACACGGCGACGCTCGCCGACTGGCTCGATGCGATGCTCGGCGACGGCTCGGGCTTCTGCGACGCGACGTTCCTGGTCCATGCTTACCGTGCCGCTGAGGCTGGCGATGACGCCGCCTTGAACGATGCCGCCGAGCTCGCGAGCGCCTTCGTGCCCTCGCGCGAGCGGCAGCTCGAGACGACATCGCAGGGGCGCGCCTTCATCGACATCTCCCGCGCCGCGTGGGATGCGGAGGGGCTGGATGCCATGGTTGCGGCATGCAGCACGCCATTGGTCTACCCCGTCGCGGTCGGTGTGGTCGCCGCGATGCACGGCGTTCCGCTGGCGCCGACGCTGCACGCCTTCCTGCACGCCGTGGTCTCGAACTGGATTTCCGCGGCCAGCCGGCTCATTCCGCTCGGCCAGACCGACAGCCAGCGCGTGCTGGTGAGGCTGGAAGCCGCGGTTGCCGCGACCGCCAGCCGTGCGCTGAGCGCGACGCTGGACGACCTCGGCAGCGCGACGTTTCGCGCTGATCTCGCCAGCCTGCGGCACGAGACGCAATATACGCGGCTGTTTCGGTCGTGAACGGGGCGCGCCGTATTCCGTCGTCCCGGCGAAGGCCGGGACCCATAACCACAAATGGATGTGGTTATGGAGGGATGTGGCCACAGCCTGCCCCATCAACTGAGTCCGGCGGCTATGGGTCCCGGCCTTCGCCGGGACGACACTAGGAGAGAGCGAGCGACATGTCGAAATCTCACGGCCCCTTGCGTGTCGGCGTCGGCGGTCCGGTCGGATCGGGCAAGACCGCGCTGATGGATCTGCTCTGCAAGACCATGCGCGAGCGCTACGACATCGCCGCGATCACCAACGACATCTACACCAAATGGGATGCCGAATTCCTGGTGCGTTCGGGCTCGCTGACGCCGGATCGCATCGCCGGCGTCGAGACCGGCGGCTGTCCGCACACCGCGATCCGCGAAGATGCCTCGATGAACCTGGCTGCGGTCGCGGACATGCGAGCGAAATTCCCGGGGCTCGACCTCGTGCTGATCGAATCCGGTGGCGACAATCTCGCTGCCACTTTTTCCCCCGAGCTTGCCGACCTCACCATCTACGTCATCGACGTGGCGGCCGGCGACAAGATCCCGTCCAAGGGCGGTCCCGGCATCACCCGGTCCGACCTTCTGGTCATCAACAAGATCGATCTTGCGCCCCATGTCGGCGCCTCCCTGGAGAAGATGGAGACGGACGCCAAGCGCATGCGGGGCGCGCGCCCCTTCGTCATGACCAACCTGAAGAAGAGCGAGGGGCTCGACCGTATCGTCGGCTTCATCGAGGCCAAAGGCGGCCTGAAACGGCCGGGCTGACCGACGCGACGACTTGGCACAGGCGTTTTCTGCCGTTAACGCCTGAGGCAGCACCGTATCCGCGGAACAAATTTCGGACATGGCGATTGATTACCTCCGGTACCCGGGGCAAATCCATTCCGGCCGGACGACCGGCCGGGCGGATTAAGCTTTTCAGGCGACCCAAGTTGCGTACTGATGCCTCCTCCTCCATTATCTCTGCCACCGGGGTTCACCCTGTTTCGGCACATGGCCGTTCGAGCGGCGTTCATATGCTCCGTGTTTATTGCCGACCTCCCGCTTTTGTCTGAGTAGTCGCGTGGTCCGGCTGGGTTTCATCATCGGCTTCATCGCTCTGCTCGGGGCCTTGCTTTCCGGGCTTGCCGCCTATCGCGTCCATGACCAGGAGCTGGCGCTGGACCGGATCGCGCTCGCGCGTGCGATCGACGTCCATGCGAGCCTGGTGCAGGACCGGCTGACCGAGCGCGAGCTGCTCGCGCGTGTCGCCTCAGGCCTGTTCCGCGCGCCATCGGTGCTCAAGCCCAACATGCTGGAGCCGCTGCGCTCGGCGATCTACGCCTTCAAGACCGATTTCGTGGTGGCCGGCTGGGTCGCTCGCCTCCAGCCGAACGAACTCGCTGCGGCGCAGGCGGCGATCGCGGCCGCCGGATTCCCGAAGCCGCAAATTCGCGACTACGGCGACAAGCCGATCGATCCTGCAAGCCTCACCCAGCCGATCGACGTGCTGATGGATCTCGAGCCGCGCAGCGACGAGACCAAGGCGCTGCCGGGCCGCAGCTATGACCAGGACCCGGTGCGCAGCGCGATGCTCGCCCGGGCCAGGATCGAGAAGCGGTCGGTCGCCTCCGATCCGGTGCCCCTCCTGCGTGCGAACGGGCCGGTCGGCGTGATCGTCGCGGCTCCCGTCATTCCCGAAGGCGCGACCGAGCCCGTCGGCTTCATCACATTCTCCTATGAGCTTGCGTCGCTCATGCTGACCAACGACGACATGTCGTTGTTCGCGGTCGCGCTCAAGGACCCGCGCAAGGACGGCGGCGAGCTCGTCGCCAACGACCAGGGTATTGTCTCCACGCGCATGGCGGCGGTGGACGGGCCAGCACCATCGGCGACGCGCACGGTGAGTTTCGGCGGCCGCGACTGGCAGCTCGGCTATTACGCAAAGACCAATTCGGCGCGGCGTGCCGAGCAGACCGCGATCATCGTGGCGGCGATCGGCTTTGCGATCACCGCGATGGTGTGCGGCCTGTTCGGCTATGTCGCCTACAACAATCTGAGGCTCAGCCGGGAAATCCAGGTGCGGATCGGCTTCGAGCGCCGCCTGACCGCCGTCATCGACGAGCTCAACCACCGGGTCAAGAACATCCTGGCCGTGATCCAGTCGATCGTGACGCGCACGCTGCGCCACGGCTCGGACATCGACGTCGCGCGCGAGCTGCTGATCGGCCGCATCCACGCCATGTCCAACGTGGTCTCGCTGCTCAGCGAGAGCCAGTGGCAGGGCGTCAAGCTGAAGGGCCTGTTCGAGGCGCGCGCCATTCCACATGCGGACCGCATCGCCGTCACCGGTCCCGACATCGCGGTCAGCGCCCGCGCGGCGCAGAGCCTGTCACTTCTCTTCTTCGAGCTCGCCTCGCATTCCGACGAAGGCCTCTCGCTGGTCGGCAAGCATCCGCACATCACCGCCAACTGGACGGTGACGGGCGAGGCGGACGATGAGGTCTTCCATTTCCGCTGGGAGGAGTTCAACACCAGCGAGGCGACGCGTCGCCCGGATTCCGATTTCGGCCTGATCCTGCTCGACCGCGTCGCGCCCGAAGCGCTCGGCGGCACCGCCAAGCGCTATTTCACCGACGTCTCCTACGTCTACGAGCTGACCGCGCCGATGGAGACGGTCATCGACATGACCGAGCGCGATCGCACCGACAAGATCTCGGCGCCGGTGAGGCCCGCACGATAGTCGCGCGGCTATCCCTTCGGCCGCAACACCAGGTCGACCAGGTTGCGTGCGTAGGCCGGCGTGATCGGCGCGATGCCGAAGACGTAGCGATAGAACAGAGCGCCATAGATCGCATCATAGAGATCCTCGGGCGCCGCCGTGGCCAGGATGCTGCCGTCCTTCTGGCCCGCCGCAATCATCTCCACCAGCGCGTCGCGGCGGAATTGCAGATAGCGCGCATAGAACAGCTCCGCCGAGCCGGTCTTCGAGATGCATTCGGAGATGACGGCAAGCTGGACCTTGCCGAACTCGCCCTGGAGCGCCTCGGCATAGGCTGCGGCGTGGCGGCGCGCGCGTGCCGCGGGTGTGCCGGAACTCTCGGGGGGCAGCGGCAGCATCTGCGCGGCGTGATGGAGAAAGGCGTCGATCAGCAGCGCCTCGCGCGATGGCCACCATTTGTAGATCGTCATCTTGGAGACGCTGGAGTGGCGCGCGACCGCGTCGATGGTGGTGGCGGCAAGACCGGTGGCGGCCATCATCGCATAGGCGCTTTCGAGGATGGCATGGGTGGTCTCGATCGACCGCGGCCGCCCGCGCCGGGGCGCGCTGTCAGCCTCGTCACCCCCGCCTTTCGCCATCGCCACGCCAAATCTCCTTACGCAGAGCACCCATACGCAGAGTCACTCCGCATAGCGCAGCCACAGCTCTCGGCCTAGCAGAATCGCACGATTATCATGTGGTCAGGCCTGCTGCCGGAGGGCCGCAGGCAGGTCCTGTCGCTTCGACCAGGTGATGTAATAGGCGACCGCTGTCATCGCGGCGAAGCCAATGACGCTCACCGCGACCTGCATCACCACCAGGTTCGGCCCGGTGATCAGGATGAGGTGACCGGCGAAAGAGAGGAACACGGCAACGCAGAACACCGCGAGCCATTCCTCGCCGCATATGATCACCGCCCGAAGCGGCCGCCATTTCAGGCCGGGATGATCGGCCGGAATGAGATGGGTCGCAATGAACGCGAGCGCGAGGAAGTGGATCACCCGATAGGGTGCGAGGTTTTCCTTGTCGGTCGGCGCGATGCTGTTGAGCAGCAGATCCGGCAAATAGGCGGACAGCGCCGGCACGTGGCGCATCAGGGTGACGGCCATCGCGAAGACGAGATAGGCGCCCGCGAGGATCCGCAGCCAGGACATGCCGTGCAGCGCGCGCCCGGGCGAGCCTGTCACCGCGAACCAGCCGCCCAGCACCATCAGCATCTGCCAGCACAGCGGATTGAAGGTCCACTCCTGGTCCGGATAGACCCTGAAATTCCAGTCGAACCAGCGCGCCGCGACGTATAGCGCGACCGATGCCGCCAGCGTCAGGTTCGGCCGTCGCAGCAGGCCCCACAGCGCGAACGGGAAGAACGCCATCAGCGGGATCATCAATTGCAGCAGGTCGAGGTTCAGCGGCTCTTCCTGGAGCACGAGGCCGCGGACCAGGATGCGCAGCGGATGCTCGAGAATGCCCGAGATGTTGTATTCGTGGATGATCTCCGGCGCCATCGATTGCGAGGCCACGTAGGCGATGGTGTCGATATAGATCACGAACAGCACGACATAGGCGGCGTAGAGTCGCCAGACGCGGCGAAAGATGCGTGTCGCCGCGACGACATAGCCGCGCTCCAGCGCCATCCTGCCGTGGATGATGGCGACGCCATAACCCACCACGAACACGAACAGGTCGGCGGCGCCGCTGAAGCCGAAATTGCGCAGCGTCAGCAGATTGACGACGTTGTTCGGGATGTGGTCGACGAACACCGACCAGTTGGCGATGCCCAGCGTCAGATAGAGCCTGGCGTCGTGATGGAATGCGGCGAGGTTCGCCTTGACGGACGGTTTCATTGAGTAAAATAGCTTTGAGAATCAGGGTGATGCTTTTACCGGCAACCGCCTGCCTATCCGAGTAGCGTTTGCGTGAGTGGGGCCGGTTCGTCCTAACTGGTGAAAAATTACGCAAGGTCCGCCGGTGCGTTCGCGCGTGCGCGTTTGGCCTGCCTGGGACGCAATTTTTGCAAAGGGAGCACGGTCTACTCTGCGGTCGCGGTCCGCGCCTCAGAGCTCGGCGGCCCGGCGGTGTGAGATTCACGATCGGTGCGCTCGGGCCGATCGCCCTGCCGCAGCGGGGCGTAAGTCATGTCGGGCACGGCGCCCGCGCCGTCACTCGGCAGGCTCAGCCGATGCTTCGTCGGAGACACCGGCCCGGCTTGCCATGATTCCGAGTGCGACGCCGCCGATCGCCAGGATCGGCAGCAGCCGCTTCACTCCGATGGCGCGAACGATCTGGAGCCCCGTGGCAAGCAGCATGGGATCGGCGAGCATGCTCGGGGCCGCCGACTTCGCGGCGCGTTCGGCGGCGATCCGGGCGCGCTTCTGCGCCTCGCGCTTGTAGCCCCAATAGGTGCCCGCCACGGTGAGCGTCAGCAGGAAGAAGATGCCGGCGCCGGCGAGGCAGGCCTGCACCGGGCCGTATTTTTCCAGCACCGAGATGAACGCGGCCGCGCAAAGAAAGCACGTCGTGATGAACAGCGCGAATGCGGCGCCTGCGGCGAGCGACGTCAGACGGACCGTCGTCCCCGTCGATGCGCTGATGCCGTTGATAATGCGCTGAAACATGCCTTGCTCCTCAATCCCCCACAAGCCCGAGGCGGCGGCGGCCTTGCCGCCGCGATCTCAGGGTCCGTCCCGCGTTCTACCGGCGCCAGGCGGCGCCGATCAGGAAGCCGATGCCGAGCGCAATACCGACGGTCGCGAGCGGCCGCGCGGTGATGGTGTCCTCCAGCGTCTCCTCGAGCGAGCCATAGGCATCCTGCGCCGCGCCCATCATGGCGCTGCCGCGCTCGGACATGTCGTCGAGCGTCGAATCCATGTTCTCGCGGGCCTGCTTGTAGCCGCGCCGGGCTTGCTTTCCCGCGGAATTGGCGAACGTGTTGAGCGCGTCGGTGATCTGGTCGGTGAGGGCGGCGATATCGTTTTTCACGGCTGCTACATCCTTCTCGAGGCGTTCTGCGGTGGCTTTGTCAGTCCAGTCTCTCATCCTGGTTTCGCCGTCGGTTATTGACATGACAGGCTCCGAACTGTTGGCGGTGAGATGAGCGGAAAACGTTTCGTTGTGGGGTAAGTTCCGTTCGCGGGAGCCCGTCACGCCTGCGGGAGCTGCGGCGAATTCTCCGGCAACAGATGCTCCTTCAGGATCAGCCCCACGATCAGCAGCGGCGACGACAGGAACGCGCCCATCGGGCCCCACAGCCAGGTCCAGAACGCGAGCGCGATGAAGACGGCGAGCGCGTTCAGCGCCAGTCTCCGGCCGATGATGGTCGGCGTGACGAAGTGCCCTTCCAGGAAGGTGATGCCGCCGAAGGCGAGCCCCGCCATCAGTCCGCCGCCGATGGTCGGGAAGGCGACGAGTCCCACCACGACCAGGACGATGAACATCGCGACCGGTCCTATGATCGGGATGAAGTTGAGCGCGGCCGCCAGTGCGCCGAGCCCGGCCGGGTTTGGCATGCCGGTGATCGCGCAGACGATGCCGGTCGCGATGCCGACGCCGATATTGATGACGGTGACGGTCAACAGGTAGTTGCCGAGGTGGACCTCGATCTCGTTGAGAATCCGCAGCGTGCGCAGCCGCGCGTCGCGGTCGCCGAAATTCATGATCAGCGCCCGCCGCAGGTCGCGCCAGCTTGCGATGAACAGGATCAGGGTGGCGAAGAACAGCAGGAATTCGGCGAAGGTCGGCGAGAGGAATTCCAGCATCGGCTGCACCCATTCGGCTTTCGGCAGCGGGAGGCTTGGCAGCCCCTCGGACCCGCCGACCATGGTTTGCAGCTCCTTCCACAGCGCCAGCGGCCGGTCGAAGACATGCAGCTTCTCCTTCAACTGCGCGCCCAGCTCCGGCAGGCGCGAGCTCCACTCCATTGCCGGCACGGCAATCAGCGCGACGACGAAGGCGACCACCGTCGTCACCGCGATCACGATCAGAACTGCGCCGAGAGCGCGCGGCACGTGACGCCGTTCCAGGAAACTCGCCGCCGGTGACAGCATGGTACCGGCGACGACGGCCATCACCACTGGGAGGAAGAACGCCTTGGCGAAATAGAGCACCGCGATAGTGGCGATCAGGAGCAGGCCGGCGAGCGCATAGGCAACGAACTCGGTGCGGCGGACGATCGGCGGCAGCTCGCTGCGACTGTCGGGAAGCGGGGCGCCCTCGTTGTTGCCGGAAAGCAGACGTTCACTGGGAAGGACGCGCACAATATCTCTCCCGCACGGAGGTCTCCGGGCGCCCATAGGTCAACAGGAAACGCCGGAGCAGCACTGCGGTTCCATCGCGGCCTCGTGAAGTTGCGCTCGCTTGACTGTGACATGGTCGCCGCATCGAGCGATGGAACTTGAGCCGGTTCGGCTGCGTTTGTTGGGAAGCCGCATCACTCGCGATGCATACATCCAACGGGGCAGCACATGACCAAGGTCTCTCCAGTCCGTCGCTTCTCGCCGCGCGCCGTCAGCGCTTTCGCCGCCACGGTTCTGGTCGCTGCGTCCGGCAGCGCAGGTGCGCAAACGCTGGGCTATGCGCCGATGCAGCCGCAGGGGTACCCGCAGGATCAGACCTATTCGCAGGGCTACACGAGCGAGGCGCCGCAAGCGGACGAGGATGCCCAATTGCCCGACCGCCTGCGCAAGCAGATCGTCAGCTTCGACCGCAGCGAGCCGGCCGGCACTATCGTGATCGATACCGGCAATACCTACCTGTATTACGTGCTCGGCAACGGCCGCGCCATCCGCTACGGCGTCGGCGTCGGCCGCGAGGGGTTCACATGGTCCGGCGTGCAGAGCGTCAGCCGCAAGGCGGAGTGGCCGGATTGGCATCCGCCGGCGGAGATGATCGCGCGCCAGCCCTATCTGCCGCGCTTCGTCGCCGGCGGTCCCGGCAATCCGCTCGGCGCGCGCGCGATGTATCTGGGCTCGAGCGAATACCGCATCCACGGCACCAACGACCCCTCCACCATCGGCAAGTTCGTTTCCTCCGGCTGCATCCGTTTGACCAACGAGGACGTCAGCGATCTCTTCAGCCGCGTCAGCGTCGGCACCAAGGTCGTGGTGTTGCCGAAGAACGCGCCCCTGATGGCGAAAGGCGGCGACCGAGGGAGCGATTCCTGGCGCAAGCGACCGGCGGTGACCACGCTGCCTTCGGGCCGGCAGGCGCTGAACGTCACGACGTCGGCAGTGAACTAAGGATTGAGTGAGGTCACATGAGCAGACGTCTGATTGGCAGGCTGGCGGGCGGTACGGCGATCCTGATCGTCGCCGCCGCCGGTCTTGCCCTGGCACCGTCCGCGCATGCGGAGGATTTCTTCTCGGCGCTGTTCGGCGGCTTCCGGACGCGGCCGCCGCCGGAAATCCGTCTACCGTTCCCGAACGATGACATGCCGCGCCAGCGGGCCTCCTATGGCGGTGGTGCCGCCTATTGCGTGCGCGGCTGCGATGGTCGCTACTTCCCGGCGCAAGGAAATGACGCGGAGAGCAAGGCGCAATCCTGCAAGAGCTTCTGCCCGGCCGCGGAAACCTCGCTGGTCTATGGCAGCAACATCGACGACGCGACGACCGAGGGCGGAAAGTCCTATTCCGAGCTGCCGAACGCTTTCCGCTACCGCAACGAGATCGTGTCGGGCTGCACCTGCAACGGCAAGAATTCGGCCGGCCTCGCCCAGATCAAGGTCGAGGACGATCCCACCTTGCGCAAGGGCGACATCGTCGCGGGCAGCGATGGCCTGGTGGTTGCCAGCCGCAACGCCAACGACCGCCGCGGCGTGGCGATGAACTTCTCCCCGCTGCCGGACTCGGTCCGCGCCAAGTTCCGCCAGGTGCCGGTGGTGGCCAAGGAGTAGCCCCTGTCGTCCTGGCGAAAGCCAGGACGCATTACCCCGAATCCCAGACTGGCGGCACGCAGATACCGACCTGCCTGCCCACTGCAGAGGCCGGTGGTTATGGGTCCTGGCTTTCGCCAGGACGACACCGAGCGTGTTGCGCCAGCGTGCCCTACGCCGCGCGGATCTTGCCCAGGAAGCCGGTGACGTCCTCGCCGAGCTGGCGGCTCTGGCTCTCCAGCATCTCGGAGGCGTGTTTCACGTTGTCCGCAGCGGCCGCGGCGGCATCCGCATCGGCTTTGACGCCTGTGATGTTGTCGGAGACGTTCTTGGTGCCCTGCGCCGCATATTGCGTGCTGCGGGTGATCTCCTGCGTCGCCGCGCCCTGCTCCTGCACGGCGGCCGCGATCGCGGTCGCGACCTCGTTCACCTCGCCGATGATGCCGCCGATGGTCTGGATCGCGTTGATGGCATCGCCGGCCACCCGCTGGATGTCGGCGATCTGCTCGGAGATTTCCTCGGTCGCCTTGGCCGTCTGGCTCGCCAGCGACTTCACCTCGGAGGCGACCACGGCAAAGCCGCGGCCGGCGTCGCCGGCGCGTGCCGCCTCGATCGTGGCGTTGAGTGCGAGCAAATTGGTCTGTGCCGCAATGGTGTTGATGAGGCCGACGACCTCGCCGATCCGGCCGGCGGATTTCGCCAGGCCCTGCACGGTGCCGTCGGTCTCGCGCGCCTGGGTGACGGCGCGGCCGGCGATGCCGGCGGCATGGGCCGCCTGCTGGCTGATGTCGTTGATCGAGGCGGAGAGCTCCTCGGCGGCGGCGGCCACGCTGTCGACGCTCATGGAGGCGTCGTTGGAGGCCTTGCCGGCAACCTGTACGCGGTCGTTGGTCTGGCGCGACACGGCGGACAGATCGCCCGAGGTCTTGCGCATCTCGCCGGAGGCCTCGCTCAATTCGCCGAGCGTCTTGCGCACCGCGCCCTCGAACTCGCCGACATAAGTTTCGATCGCACGCTGGCGCGCCGAAGCACCCGCATTGCGCTCGCGCTCCTGCTCCTCGATCTTGAGCTTGTCGCCCGCCTGCTGCTTGAAGCCTTCCAGCGCGCCGGCGAGCGCGCCGATCTCGTCATTGCGGTCGAGATAGCCGCTGTCCACGGCAAGGTCGCCGCCGGCGACCTTCAGCATGGCGTCGCGGATGGTGTTGAGCGGATGGATGACGCGGCGATTGACCAGCATGATGGCGCTGACGGCGAGGGCGATGGCGAGCGCCAGAAGTGCGAGCTGCACGATGAGTGCGCGTTGAGCCGCGCCGCGCTGTTCCAGCGTATGGCTCTTGGCGGCGTCGAGTGCCGTTTCGGCGACGGCAACCGCGCTGGCCAGACGGCCCACCGTGACCGGTGTCCATTGGTTCGCAGTCATCTCGGCCTTTTCACCGTTGACAAGCGTATTGGCCAGTCGGTCGCGAAGGGTCAGATATTGCGGATCGAAATAGGCCGTCTTGGCCGTCGTCATGGCGGAGGACAGTGCGGGCGGCAGCTGCATGCCTGACGTCGACAATTCCAGCGCCTTCCACATCGCGGCCGTGCCGCCGACGAATTGGGTATAGACGAGGCGGGCCTCCGGCGTGATGCGACCGGCATTGAGTCCGGTCGAGATGATCAGCGACGCTTCACCCGCGGTATTGCGCAGCAGCCAGGCGCTCTGCTTGATCGACAGCAACTGGTCGATCGCGGCGTCCTGGTGGTTGACGGTGGCGGCGAGGACGTTCGAGAGCTTGTCGAGCGTTTCGAGCAGACCCTGCGTCGTCTCCATATATTCCTTCGGCAGGCCCGCACGGCGCTGGTCCTTGGGCTTGGCCACGTCTTCCCAGAACTGCTTCTGCTCCTCGCTCAGCAATTTGTGGAGGCGCGCCAGCTCCGGCACCAGCATGCCGGACTGCGGAAAGTCCATGGTCGGCAACAGCTCCAGCGCGTGGACCATCGCCGGCATCTCGGCGTCCCGGATCGCGCGCAGATATTTCTCGATCTCCGGGTCCATCGGTTCGGTCGAGTTGAGGAGCCGCGTCGTGGTCGAGCGGTCGGTGCGCAGATTGTGCATCGCCTTGAACAGATCGGCGGAGGCGTCCGCAATCTGCGAGATGCGGTTGGCGGTCTTCAGCCGATCCCAGGATTCATGGGCGGTGAGCGAGAGCGCAATCACCACGCAGACCGAGGTGATCGCGATCACCGCTTTCAGCAGCGCGGATACGGTCAGACGATTGAGCATCGAAGTCCCCCAAATTCCCATCGCAAAGTTCGTGACGACGCCCGGCAACATCGACAAAAGGGGGCGTGGCAGATCGGCAATCGCATGCCGTTTGCGCCGCGGGGCCCAAACGGTGTCTGCATCTGAAAGGAAAAGGGTAAAGTTTTATGCAGTCGGCCTGCTGGTAGAAGTACGCATTTACCAGAAGTTGTAGTGAGTTGCCGAAATGGAACCGGCGCGCGAGACGGGCGTTAGGACATCGTTAGCAATTTGCCTGAAGGGGGCCTCGCGATGCTGGTCGGCGTACTCGTTACCTTTCTCGTCGTTATTCTCGTGCTCTATCTCATCAACATGTTGCCCATGGATGGCCGCGCCAAGCAGATCGCGCGCGTGATCGTGATCATCATCGGCGTGGTGTCGCTGTTGAAATATCTCACGGTGTTCTAGCGAGGGCGACGCGCGGATGAGCCACAGTGATATCCGTGATGCCACAATCAAGGTCCCGAGGGATCGTCCAATGAAGAGCCCCGGCGTGAGCCGGGGCCTTATTTGCCGTATCGGTGCTAGTGCAGCGTCTTGAGCCAGTCGTCGACGTCCTGACGAACCTGGTCCTTGGCCTTGCCGTAGCGCTCCTGGAGCCGGCCTTCGAGCTGTTCGCGGCGTCCCTCGATCACTGCGAGGTCGTCGTCGGTGAGCTTGGCCCACTTCTCCTTGGCCGATCCCTTGAACTGCTTCCAGTTTCCTTCGATACGATTCCAGTCCATGACCATCATCTCCCGTGGTTGATGACCTGACAACGCGAGCGGCGCGCCGCCGTTCCTGCGCGCGCCGCGACGTTTCGCCCGCCGGCCTTTGCCCATCCACGGGTGCCCAACAAAAAAGCCCCGGCGCGTGCCGGGGCTTTTGACGTTTCGGTGACCGGGCTCAGCCCGCCGCCTTGTCAGCCAATAGCTTTGGCCTCGCGGCGGCGCGCAGTCAGGATGTACTCGGTGTAGCCGTTCGGCTGCTCGCGGCCCTTGAAGATGAGGTCGCAGGCGGCCTTGAAGGCGACGCCGTCGAAGGCGGGTGCCATCGGCTTGTAGATGGCATCGCCCGCGTTCTGCTTGTCGACGACGACGGCCATGCGCCTGAGCGATTCCATCACCTGCGCCTCGGTGATCACGCCCTGATGCAGCCAGTTGGCGAGATGCTGGCTGGAGATGCGCAAGGTAGCGCGGTCTTCCATCAGCCCGACATCGTGGATGTCGGGCACCTTGGAGCAGCCGACGCCCTGGTCGATCCAGCGCACGACATAGCCGAGAATGCCCTGGCAGTTGTTGTCGATCTCCTGCTTGACGTCGTCGGGCGCCCAGTTCGACTTCGACACCGGGATGGTGAGGATGTCGGACAGCTTTGCGCGAGGTCCGCCCTTGGTCAGCTCCTGCTGCCGCGCGACGACGTTGACCTGGTGGTAGTGCAGCGCGTGCAGCGTCGCGGCGGTCGGCGAGGGGACCCAGGCGGTGGTGGCGCCGGCCTGCGGATGGGCGAGCTTCTGTTGAAGCATGTCCGCCATCTTGTCGGGCGCCGCCCACATGCCCTTGCCGATCTGGGCATGGCCGGGCAATCCGTCGATCAGGCCCATGTCGACGTTCCAGTCCTCATAGGCCTTGATCCAGGCCTGCGCCTTCATCTCGTTCTTGCGGATCATCGGACCCGCTTCCATCGAGGTGTGGATCTCGTCACCGGTGCGATCGAGGAAGCCGGTGTTGATGAACATGATGCGCTTGGAGGCGCGCTGGATG
The DNA here is from genome assembly GCF_058807535.1 of Bradyrhizobium sp. GW821-FHT12B03. Classification (NCBI taxonomy): domain Bacteria; kingdom Pseudomonadati; phylum Pseudomonadota; class Alphaproteobacteria; order Hyphomicrobiales; family Nitrobacteraceae; genus Bradyrhizobium; species Bradyrhizobium sp. GW821-FHT12B03. Next base: position 240,710 of record NZ_JBXAQU010000006.1, on the reverse strand, counting down.
CAGGCCTTCAGGTTGACCGTGGTCCGGCGCTCCTCGTCCATGATGCCGACCTTGAGCGTGTTCTCGGGCAGCGACAGCATCTTCTCGACGCGGTCGAAGATCTCGCACGTGAACGACACTTCGTCCGGGCCGTGCATCTTCGGCTTGACGATATAGGCAGATCCCGTGCGGCTGTTCTTGACCTTGGAGTTGCCCTTCAAGTCATGAATGGCAAGAAGCCCCGAGACGGCGGCGTCGAGCAGGCCTTCGGGGACCTCTTCGCCCTTCTCGTCCAGCACCGCATCGGTGAACATATGGTGACCGCAATTGCGCATCAGGAGCAGGCTGCGGCCGTGCAGTTTGACCTCGCCCTTGCCGTCCGGTGTCTTGTAGCTGCGGTCGGCATTGAGCGAACGGGTCAGCGTCTTGCCGCCCTTCTCGAAGTCGGCCGAGAGCGTGCCGTTCATCAGGCCGAGCGTGTTGCGGTAGACCAGCACCTTGTCTTCGGCATCGACCGCGGCGACCGAGTCCTCCATGTCGAGGATGGTCGAGACCGCGGCTTCCATGACCATGTCGGCGACGCCGGCCGGATCGTCCTTGCCGATCGCGCTGCTGCGGTCGATCGTCACCTCGACATGCAGGCCGTTGTTGACGAGCAGCACGGCGCTCGGCGCGGCCACATCGCCCTGGAAGCCGGCGAACTGCGCTGCGTTCTTCAGCGCGGTCGCGTTGCCGCTCTTCAGCTTCACCGCGAGCTGGCCCGCGACGATGCTGTAGGCGGTGACGTCGGTGTGGCTGCCGGTCGCGAGCGGCACGGCTGCGTCGAGGAAGGCTTTTGCCTTCGCGATCACCTTGTCGCCGCGCGCCTTGTTGTAACCCTTGCCGCCCTCGGACGGGTCGTGCGGGATCGCGTCGGTGCCGTAGAAGGCGTCATAGAGCGAGCCCCAGCGCGCGTTCGCCGCATTCAGCGCATAGCGCGCATTGGTGAGGGGCACGACGAGCTGCGGGCCGCAGATCTTGCCGATCTCCTCGTCGACATTGGCGGTCTCGACCTTCTGCGTCGCCGGCTCCGGGACCAGATAGCCGATCTCCTTCAGGAAGGCGGTGTAGGCGTCGAGGTCGAACGCCTTGCCCTTGTTGGCGCGGTGCCAGTCGTCGATCTTGGCCTGCAGCGTGTCGCGCACTGCCAGCAGGGCCCGGTTCTTCGGCCCCAGCTCCTTGATGATGGCGGCAACCCCGGCCCAGAACGCATCCGGCGCGATCCCCGTTTTCGGGGCCGCTTCCTTGGCGATGAAGTCAAACAGGACGGGAGCGATCTTCAATCCGTGGGCGTCGACGCGTTTCATGATGGTCTTTCTTGTTGGAAATGGCTGTTTTTTGGCTGCTTTTGACCCGACAGCAGCAAAATGCGCTCCAGGGAGCGGCTTTCGGGGTCCTATTAGCCCCAAAATCGGGGCGGTGAGAAGGCCTCCGACGTCTGTCAAAATGTCAAGGAAGGGTGGGAGCCACATCTGTCGTCCTGGCGAAAGCCAGGACCCATTACCCCAAGGAGGGGTTTGGCGAAGACTCGTCGTTTGGTACTGCGACCGAGCCCAACGGATAAATCACGCAGTATGTGTCCTGGCCTTCGCCAGGGCGACACCGGTGGTGTGGCGCCGAGTGTGCTCCCTCAAGAGGAGCGCGCCCCTCAGATATTCGCGGCGAGATCCACGACTTCGTCGAACAGCACGCCGGTCGACTTCAGCATCTGTTCGATCTCGTCGGCTGCCTCGGCGACCGTCCGTGTCGAGGTGTCGATCACGAGCTCGGCCGCCTGCGGCGCCTCGTAGTCGTTGCCGATGCCGGTGAACGAGGCCAGCGCGCCGGCACGGGCCTTCTTGTAGTGACCCTTCGGATCGCGCTCTTCGCAGACGCCGGCCGGCGTCGCGACATGGATCTCGCGGAACGCGGTATCGGCGATGCGGCGCGCGGTGGCGCGGTCCTCGCGGGCGGGCGAGACGGCAGCGACGATGGAGATGTGGCCGTTGCGGGCGAGATGCGTCGCGACCTCGGCGAGGCGGCGGATGTTCTCGCTGCGGTCGGTGGCGGAGAAGCCGAGATCGCTGTTGAGCCCGGCGCGCAGCGTGTCGCCGTCGAGCAGGATCGGCGAGCCGCCATTGGTGAAGAGCCGCCGTTCCAGTGCCTTGGCCAGCGTCGACTTGCCGGAGGCCGGCAGGCCGGTGAGCCAGACCACGGCACCGTTGTGGCGGTAGCGCGCAGAGCGCTCGTCGAGGCGCAGCGCGGATTCCACCGGCACGATATCGACAGGCACGGCACGCTGGCCGGCATCGACCGACAGTACGAGGCCGCCGCCGGCGATACGTCCGGACACCTCGATCACGAGACGACCGGTGCGCGGATTTTCCGTGTAGGGATCGGTGGCAATCGGGCTCGACAGAGAAATGTCGATCTCGCCGACATGGTTGCGGCCGATCGCCTTGTTCTCGACGCTCGACAATTCGCCGGGATCGACCGCCTTCTCGATCGCGACGACCGTGGCGCGGCTTTCCTTCGGCCCGCAGCGGACCAGGAGCTGGTCGCCCTTGGCCAGCGGCTTGTCGTGCAGCCAGAAGATGCGCGCGCGCAGACGGCGCGTCTCGCGCGGGGCGGAGCCGGTGTGCGCGACGATGTCGCCGCGTTCGATGAACAATTCGCGGTCGAGCGTAATGCCGACCGAGCGGCCCGCGCCCTGCCGTCCGGCGACCGGCGTCACCGGCCAGCTCTCGACGGTCTTGATCCTGGCGATCTTGCCGGCCGGCATGATCACGATCTCGTCGCCGGCAATCAGGCTGCCGGATTCGATGCGGCCCGCCACGATGCGGCGGTCGTCGAACTTGTAGATCGCCTGCACCGGCAGCCGCAGCGCCAGCGCTTCCAGCGGCCGCGCCGGCTCGAGCCGGTCCAGCGCCTCGACCACGGTCGGTCCCTTGTACCAGCCGATGCGGTCGGTGCGCTCGGCGACGCCGTCGCCGTCGCGCGCGGAAATCGGGATCACCGCCGTCGGCGTCACGCCGAGGCCTTGCAGATGCGCGGAAATTTCGTCGCTGATCGCCTGGAAGCGATCGGCGGAGAAATCCACGCGGTCCATCTTGTTGACGACGATCGCGACCTGCTTCACGCCGAGCAGATGCAGCAGATAGCCGTGCCGCCTGGTCTGGTCGCGCACGCCTTCGAGCGCGTCGATGATCAGCACCGCGCCGTCGGCCTGCGAGGCGCCGGTGATCATGTTGCGCAGGAATTCGGCGTGGCCGGGCGCGTCGATCAGGACGATGTCGCGCGAATTGGTACGGAAGCGGATCTGCGTGGTGTCGATGGTGATGCCCTGGTCGCGCTCGGTCTGGAGCGCATCGAGCAGAAACGACCATTCGAACGGCATGCCGCGCCGGGCGCTGACGGCCTTGAGCATCTCGAGCTTGCCGTCGGGCAGGCTGCCGGTCTCGTGCAGGAGGCGGCCGACCAGCGTCGATTTGCCGTGGTCGACATGGCCGACGATGACGATGCGGACCTGCGGACGCGTGGTGCCGTTCGGGGTCGCGGGCGAAGCGGAGGTGACGATCATGTTCATGGCCGCGTTGCGTCCTGGGGTCAGAGATAGCCGGCGACGCGGAGGCGCTCGAAAGCGTCCTCGGTCTCGTGGTCGAGCGCGCGTCCCGCGCGCTCCGGCACCTTGGTCTGTTCGAGCTCGACCAGGATCTCGTCGATGGTCGATGCGGTCGAAACAACCGGATTGGTGATGTCCTGATCGCCCAGCGAGCGGTAGCGCTTGCCGTCTTTCGACAGATAGAGCGGGATGATCGGGATGTTCTCGCGCTTGGTGTAGGCCCAGATGTCGGCCTCGGTCCAATGCAGGATCGGATGGATGCGCAAATGCGCGCCTTGCGGCGGCGAGGCGTTGAAATGATCCCAGAATTCCGGCGGCTGGTCGCGCACGTCCCAATTGCCTTCGAGACCGCGCGGCGAGAACACGCGCTCCTTGGCACGTGTTGCCTCCTCGTCGCGGCGGATGCCGGCGATCAAGCCGTCGAAGCCGTATTTGCCGAGCGCCATCTTGAGGCCCTCGGTCTTGCGCGCGGCGGAACGGGCGGCCGGCGGCAGCGTTGGGTCGACGGCATCGATGGGCGGGCAGGGCTCGACGCGCAGGTCGAGATCCCACTCCTTCCCGTAATGATCGCGGAAGCGATACATCTCCGGAAACTTCTTGCCGGTGTCGACATGGAGGGCCGGGAACGGCATGCGGCCGAAGAACGCCTTGCGCGCCAGCCAGATCATGACGTTGGAATCCTTGCCGAGCGACCACAGCAGGGCGATCTTCTTCAGGCGGGCGAAGGCTTCGCGGAAAATGTAGATGCTCTGCGCCTCGAGCTGGTCCAGATGGTCCATGCTGGGCGCGGTCAGCGCGATGGGAATTTGCTCGGAAACGGGAGGGCGGGAGTCCCGTCCATCTGCACCGGAATCGGTCCTGAGAAGATGCATCTCTGCCACTTTGCGTTTGGAGGCGAAAATTCTATAGTTGCGATGCAGAAGAGAAGAAGAAATTTTCTCTTTGCACGCTCGAAACGACACATATATAGAAAATAATTCCAGTCAACCCCGGATGTGGGGGAAGCGAGTATCGTATGCGGTTCTTGCCCGTGTTCCTCGATCTCAACGCCGGTCCGGTGATTCTCATCGGCGCGGGTGAGCTTTTGCGCGCCAAGCTGCGCGTGCTCAGCGCTGCCGGCGCGCGCATTCGCGTGCATGCGATCGACGGCAATCATGATCTGGGCCTCGGCTCCGAGGACGCGGCACGCATCGAGATCGCGGCCGGTGATCCGCTCACCGCCGATCTCGCAGGCGTCATCGCTGTCGTTTGCGCAGGCGCGGGCGATGTCGGCGTTGCGATGTCGGCGCGGGCAAAGGCGCTCGGCCTGCCCGTCAACGTCATGGACGACCTCGAGCATTCCAGCTTCATCTTCCCGGCGATCGTTGATCGCGGCGATGTCGTGGTCGCGGTCGGTACCGGCGGCACCTCGCCCGTGGTGGCGCGGCGCGTGCGCGAGAAGATCGAGGCGCTGCTTCCGGCGCGCATCGGCGAACTCGCCGAGTTCATCGGCGGTTTCCGCAAATCCATCAACGAGCGCATCGCCGAGTTTCCGCTGCGCCGCCGCTTCTGGGAGCGCGTCATCGACGGTCCGATCGGCGCCGCCGTGCTCGCGGGCCGCAGGAGCGAAGCGGACGCGGCGCTCAAGGCCATTTCCGATCCCTCCGCGTTTGCGCGCGCCGACAAGCCGGAAGGCTCCGTCGCGCTGGTCGGCGCCGGCCCCGGCGATCCGGATCTGCTCACCATCAAGGCCCTGCGCGCATTGCAGGATGCCGACATCGTCTTCCATGACGAACTGGTTTCTCCTGAAATTCTCGACCGCATCCGTCGCGATACGACGCGCGTGCCGGTCGGCCGCCGCGTCGGCAAGCCGGGCATCGGCCAGGACGCCATCAACAGGCGCATGATCGAGGCCGCGCAATCCGGCCAGCGCGTGGTACGGCTGAAGGGCGGCGATCCCTTCGTGTTCGGTCGCGGCGGCGAAGAGGTCGAAGCGCTGCGCACGGCGGGCGTTGCCTATTCGATCATTCCCGGCATCACCGCCGGGCTCGGCGGCGCCGCCGATTTCGAGGTGCCGCTGACCTATCGTCATGAAGCGACCCGCATCACCTTCCTCACCGCGCACAAGGCGCGCGATGCGGAAGCCGTGGACTGGTCGACGCTGACCGACACCAGGATGACCGTCGTCGTCTACATGGGTATGACCGCGGCACCGGCCGTGCGCGCCGGCCTGTTCGCGGCCGGTCGTTCGCCGGAGACGCCGGTCGGCGTGTTCGCCCGTGTCACGCGGCCCGATGCGCAAGGCGCGATCGGCACGCTGCGCGACCTGCCCGAACTGGTGCGGCGGATCCATGGCGGTCCTGCCATTCTCGTCATCGGCGACGTGGTCCGGCATGCCGGCTCCCTGCGTCGCCAAACACCCAAGCAAATCATCTCTGACCTCCTGGATGCTGCCGAATGACTTCCCCCCTGCAACAGAAACTCAAAGTCACTGGTCCTTCCGTCGTCACCGCCAACCGCACCTGGGATGGCGTCGTGATCTACCGCACCACCGCCAAGGGTTGGTCGGAACAACTGGCTGATGCCGCGATCGTGAGAAACGCCGACGAGGCGAAAGTGTTGCTCGCAGAGTCGATCGCCGATGACGTCGGAGCGATCGGTCCCTATATCGCGCCGGTGCAAGTCGACGATGACGGCAAGATCCTTCCGGGCAATCTGCGCGAAGAGATCCGCCGCGCGGGCGCGACCATCGACCTGCCGGCTCAGGCCTAAGGCGAAGCTGCAAGGCAATTTCTTATGTATGCTTACGACGAAATCGACCGCACGCTGGTCAATGAGCGCGTCTCGGAATTCCGCGACCAGGTGCAGCGACGTCTCTCGGGCGAGCTCACCGAAGACGAATTCAAGATGCTGCGCCTGCAGAACGGCGTTTATCTGCAACTGCACGCCTACATGTTCCGCGTCGCGATTCCCTACGGCACGCTGGCGTCGAACCAGCTGCGGCAGCTTGCCCATGTCGCGCGCAAATACGACCGCGGCTACGGCCATTTCACCACGCGCCAGAACATCCAGTTCAACTGGATCAAGCTGTCGGATCTGCCGGACGCGCTGGCCGATCTCGCCGAGGTCGGCATCCACGCGATGCAGACCTCCGGCAACAACATGCGCAACGTCACCTCGGACCAGTGGGCCGGCGTCGCGCCGGGCGAGATCGAGGATCCGCGCATCTGGTCGGAGCTGATCCGCCAGCACACCACGCTGCATCCGGAATTCTCGTTCCTGCCGCGCAAGTTCAAGATCGCGATCACCGCGTCGGACCATGACCGGGCCGCGATCAAGATCCATGACATCGGCCTGCGCCTGACCAAGAACGAGAAGAACGAGACCGGCTTCGAGGTTCTGGTCGGCGGCGGTCTCGGCCGCACGCCGTTCATCGGCAAGGCCATTAAGCACTTCGTGCACGGCCGCGACATCCTCAGCTACATCGAGGCGATCCTGCGCGTCTACAACCAGTACGGCCGCCGCGACAACATCTACAAGGCGCGCATCAAGATCCTGGTGCACGAGCTCGGCATCGAGAAATTCTCCCGCGAGGTGGAGGAGGAGTGGCAGCACATCCGCAACTCCTCGCTCCAGATCGACGACGAGGTGATCGAGGACATCCGCTCGCGCTTCACCTATCCGGCTTACGAGAAGCTGCCGCACATGCCGGACGAACTGCGGCAGGCCGCGGCTGACCCTGATTTCGAGGCGTGGCGCAAGAACTCGGTGGCCGCGCACAAGAACCAGGGCTATTCCATCGTCACGATCTCGCTGAAGCCGATCGGCGGACCTCCCGGCGATGCCACAGCCGAGCAGATGGATGCGCTGGCCGATCTCGCCGACAGATATTCCTTCGGGGAGATCCGCGTCGGCCATGAGCAGAACCTGGCGTTGCCGCACGTCGCCAAGCGCGACCTGCCGGCGCTGTGGAAGGCGCTCGACAAGCTCGGGCTGGCCACGCCGAACGTCAATCTGATCACCGACATCATCGCCTGCCCGGGGCTCGACTATTGCTCGCTGGCCAATGCGCGCTCGATCCCGATCGCGCAGGAGCTGACGCGGCGCTTCGCCAACCACGAGCTGGCCAATCTGATCGGCCGTCTCCACATCAACATCTCCGGCTGCATCAACGCCTGCGGCCATCACCATGTCGGCCATATCGGCATTCTCGGCGTCGAGAAGAACGGCGAGGAGGTCTACCAGATCACCATCGGCGGCCGTGCCGACGAGAGCGCCGCGCTCGGCAATCTGATCGGCCCCGGCGTCAAGTTCGACGAGGTCGCCGATGTCGTCGAGGACATCGTGGAAGCCTATCTCGCGCTGCGCGAGCGGCCGGAAGAGCTGTTCGTCGACACGGTGAAGCGCCTCGGCGTCGAACCCTTCAAGGAGCGCGTCTATGCCACTCGTTAACGGCGGAAAGATCGCCGCGGACGGCTTCGTCAAGCTCGCCGTCGACACGCCGCTGCCCGAGGGCGGCGACATCCTGGTGCCGGCCGAGCGTTTCCTGAGCGAAGCCGATGCGCTGCTCGAGCGTGCGGGCAGGCTCGGCGTGATCTGGCCGAACAACCGCGACATCGCCGAGCTCGTGCCGTATCTCGGCAGGATCGCCGTGGTCGCGCTGGTGTTTCCGAGCTTCCGCGATGGACGCGCCTACAGCCAGGCGCGGCTGCTGCGCGAGCGCTACAATTATCGCGGCGAGCTGCGTGCGACGGGACAGGTGCTGCGCGACCAGTTCGTGTTCATGCTGCGTGCCGGCTTCGATGCCTTCGAGGTCAAGAAGCAGGCCGACGCGGACGCCTTCATGCAGACCGCCAAGCGCTATTCGGTGTTCTACCAGCCGACCGGCGACGGCCGGATCACGGCGCTGCACCGGCGCATGCAGCTGCGCCACTCCGAAGGTGTCGGCACGTGAACGCCATCGCGCCTCAGGTTTCGTCGACGCCCGTCTCTGCGCTGCCTCCAGCGGAGGAGCTCGATCGCGCTTTGCGCGATGCTTCGCCCGCGGAGATCATCGCGGCGGCCCTGAAGGCGGTCGGGCGCGAGAAGCTCGCACTGGTGTCGTCCTTCGGCACGGAATCGGCGACGCTGCTGAAAGTCATGGCGGATGTCGATCCGGCAATCCCGGTGATCTTTCTCGACACCGGCTGGCTGTTCGAGGAGACACTGGCCTATCGCGATACGCTGATCGCGACGCTCGGCCTGAAGGACGTCCGCTCGATCAAGCCGGCGGAGGAAGCCTTGTCGCGCGAGGATCCTGAGCGCGACCTCTGGTTTTCCGATCCCGACGCCTGCTGTCGTATCCGCAAGGTCGAGCCGCTCTCTCGCGCGCTGAAGCCGTTCGATGCCTGGCTCAACGGCCGCAAGCGCTTCCAGGGCAATGCGCGCACCGACATTCCCGTGGTCGAGGACGACGGCGTGCGGTTGAAGTTCAACCCCTTCGCCAATGTCTCGCGCGAGGAACTCGAGGCGATCTTCGTCCGCGCCAAATTGCCGCGTCATCCGCTGGCCGCCTCCGGTTTCCTGTCGGTTGGGTGTATGCCTTGCACGAGCAGAACGACTGAGGGCGAGGATGCGCGCGCCGGTCGCTGGCGCGGCCGGGCCAAGACAGAATGCGGCATCCATACGATGAAGACTTCGTAGCACAGTCAGGCTGTCCGGCTACGAACAAGAAAATCCGGTTCCGTTGACTTAAGAGCGTTTCGCCCCGAGTTATGCCCGCATGCCATCGACGGCGCCGATGCCGTCGAGGTGAATGGAGATGGAGATGATGCGTCGTATCGTTCCGCTCGCGGCCGCACTACTTTGGGCAGGTTCGGCTCTCGCCGCTGACATCAATCTTTTGAACGTGTCGTACGATCCGACGCGCGAACTCTATGCCGAGTTCAACAAGGCGTTTGCTGGTGCCTATCAGAAGGAAACCGGCAAGAGCGTCGAGATCAAGCAGTCGCATGGCGGCAGCGGTTCGCAGGCGCGCAGCGTGATCGACGGATTGCAGGCCGACGTGGTGACGCTGGCGCTGGCCTATGACATCGACGCCATCGCCGGCAAAGGTCTCACCGCGGCCGACTGGCAGAAGCGTCTGCCGCAGAATTCATCGCCCTACACGTCGACCATCGTGTTCCTGGTGCGCAAGGGCAACCCCAAGGGCATCAAGGACTGGGACGATCTGCTCAAGCCGGGCGTTGCCGTGATCACGCCGAACCCGAAGACGTCGGGCGGCGCGCGCTGGAATTATCTGGCGGCCTGGGGTTTTGCGCAGAAGAAATACGGATCGGCCGACAAGGCCAAGGAGTTCGTCGGAAAGCTCTTCCAGCAGGTGCCGGTGCTCGACACCGGTGCGCGCGGCGCCACCGTAACCTTCGTCGAGCGCGGCGTCGGCGACGTGCTGCTCGCCTGGGAGAACGAGGCCTATCTCGCGCTCAAGGAATTCGGTCCGCAGAAGTTCGAGATCGTGGCGCCGCCGCTGTCGATCCTCGCCGAGCCGCCGGTCGCGATCGTGGACAAGGTTGCCGACAGGAAAGGCACCCGCAACGCCGCCGATGCCTACCTTCAGTACTGGTACACCAGGGAAGGCCAGGAGATCGCAGCGCGCAATTTCTACCGGCCACGCGATGCCGAGATCGCTAAGAGATATGAAAACTCCTTCGCAAAGGTCGAGCTGTTCACGATCGACGACGTGTTCGGCGGCTGGACCAAGGCGCAGAAGGAACATTTTGCCGATGGCGGCGTTTTCGATCAGATCTACAAGAACTGATCGGGCGCTGTCGTAGGAGGCTTGAGCAGAGGGCCTGGTGAGCGCACTCGCAGCACGACGCCGGACATTGCCGGGCTTCGGTCTCACCATGGGGCTGACGCTTTCCTGGCTGTCTATCATCATCCTGATTCCGCTCGCCGGCCTGTTCCTGAAATCGCTCGAGCTCAGCCCCGAGCAGTTCTGGAACATCCTCTCCAGCCGCCGCACCCTGAACGCGCTCAGGGTTTCGTTCGGCCTCGCCTTTGCGGCAGCCTGCGTCAATCTGGTGATGGGCAGCATCATCGTCTGGGCGCTGGTGCGCTACCGCTTTCCCGGCCGGCGAATCTTCGATGCCATCGTCGACGTCCCCTTCGCGCTGCCGACGGCGGTTGCCGGCGTCGCGCTGACCTCGCTGTTCGCCGAGAAAGGCTGGCTGGGTGCGCCGCTTGCTGCGCTCGGCATCAAGGTCGCGTTCACGCCGCTCGGTATCTTCGTCGCCATGATCTTCATCGGCATTCCCTTCGTGGTCCGCACGGTGCAGCCGGTGCTGCAGGATCTCGATCCCGAGATCGAGGAGGCCGCCGGCAGCCTGGGAGCGAGCCGCTGGCAGACCGTCGTCCGGGTGATCCTGCCATCGCTCGCGCCGGCGCTGCTCACCGGCCTCGCGCTCGCCTTCGCCCGCGCCGTCGGCGAATACGGCTCGGTGATCTTCATTGCCGGCAATCTGCCGAACGTCTCTGAGATCGCGCCATTGCTGATCGTGATCAGGCTCTCGGAATTCCGCTATGCCGATGCAACGGCGATTGCGGTGGTCATGCTCGTCGTCTCCTTCACCGTCATCTTCGCCGTGAACCGGTTGCAGCGCTGGGCCGAGCGCCGGGGCGCGGAGCGGTGAGGACGGAACGATGACGATGCAGGTCGCCGATTTGGTCTCGATCTCGCCGCCCAACGTCGACGCACGCGCGGCCGCGCGGGACAACATCCGCACCGAGCCGAAGGCGGTGCGCCTTGTCATCATCGGAATCGCGGTCGCGTTCCTCGTCGTCTTCGTCGTGCTGCCGCTGGTCGTGGTGTTTGCGCATGCCTTTTCCAGGGGCATCGCGGCCTATCTCGCCGCATTGTCGGAACCGGAGGCGCTGGCTGCGATCCGGCTGACGCTGCTGGTGGCGGCGATCTCGGTCGGCCTCAATCTTCTGTTCGGCCTGATCGCCGCCTGGGCCATTGCCAAGTTCGAATTCTCCGGCAAGACATTCCTGATCACGCTGATCGACCTGCCGTTCTCGGTGAGCCCGGTGATCTCGGGCCTGGTCTTCGTGCTGCTGTTCGGCGCGCAGGGCTATTTCGGCGGCTGGCTCAGGGATCACGACATCCAGATCCTGTTCGCCGTGCCCGGCATTGCGCTGGCCACCACCTTCGTGACCTTCCCGTTCGTGGCGCGCGCGCTGATCCCCCTGATGCAGGAGCAGGGCACCCAGGAGGAGGAGGCCGCGATCTCGCTCGGCGCCTCCGGCCTTCAGACCTTCTTCCGCGTCACGCTGCCCAACATCAAATGGGGCGTGCTCTACGGCGTCCTGCTCTGCAACGCGCGCGCGATGGGCGAGTTCGGCGCGGTCTCCGTCGTCTCCGGCCACATCCGCGGCGAGACCAACACCATGCCGCTGCTGGTCGAGATCCTCTACAACGAGTACCAGTTCGTCGCAGCGTTTGCGATCGCCTCGCTGCTGGCGATGCTGGCGCTGATCACGCTGATCGCAAAGACCGTTCTCGAACGTCATCTGGACGAAGGACAGGACGCAAGTGACCATTGAAGTCAGGAATCTCGTCAAGAAGTTCGGCAGCTTCAAAGCCCTCGATGGCGTCGACCTCAAGGTCGACAATGGCGAGCTGCTGGCGCTGCTCGGACCCTCGGGCTCAGGCAAGACCACGCTGCTGCGGATCATCGCCGGCCTCGACTGGCCCGACTCCGGCGAAGTCTTCTTCAACGGCGAGGATGCGCTGGCGCAAGGCGCGCGCGAACGGCACGTCGGCTTCGTGTTCCAGCACTACGCGCTGTTCCGCCATATGACGGTGTTCGAGAACGTCGCTTTCGGCCTCCGCGTGCAGCCGCGCGCGGTTCGCAAGGATGAAGCGACCATTCGTGCGCGCGTCAAGGAACTGCTCGACCTCGTGCAGCTCGACTGGCTTGCCGACCGCTATCCGAGCCAGCTCTCCGGCGGCCAGCGCCAGCGCATCGCGCTGGCCCGCGCGCTTGCGATCGAGCCGCGCATCCTCTTGCTCGATGAGCCCTTCGGCGCGCTCGATGCCAAGGTGCGGAAAGAGCTGCGCAAATGGCTGCGCTCCCTGCATCACGAGATCAACGTCACCTCGATTTTCGTCACCCACGACCAGGAGGAAGCGCTTGAAGTCGCCAACCGCGTCGTGGTGATGGACAAGGGCAGGATCGAGCAGATCGGCTCGCCAGACGACGTCTACGAAAGCCCCGCGACGGCCTTCGTCCATGGCTTCATCGGCGAATCCATCGAGCTGCCGGTCCGAGTCGAAGCCGGCGTGATCAGGCTCGGCGACCGGCCGCTTCAACTTGCGGCAGACGGTCTTGCGCCTGGCGCGTCAAAACTGTTCGTGCGGCGACATGACATGCAGGTCGGTCCGCCCGGCAGCGGCGCCTTCGAGGGCGCGGTTCAACATGTCCGGAATTTCGGGCCGGTGCAGCGAGCGGAGGTCGCCTTGTCAGGCGGCGAGACCATCGAGATCGACGCCCCCCGCGACAAGGAACTCAGGGCCGGTGACACCATCGGCCTCAATCCGCGCCGCTACCGGATATTTGCGGGTGCCTGAGGCCGCGCGGAAGGGCAAATTTTCCTCAAAATTCACCTTTCAGCCACGGTTGGTATGCAACAACGGCCCCTCATTTGGGGGCCTCGATTCATGCGCGCTGCGGCCGCAATTCTCATCACTTTGCTGCTCGCCGGCTGTGCCGGCAACGAAGCGCCGGTTCAGCAGCCGTCGATGTATGCCGATATGGCGGTCCCGGGCGCCAAGCTCGACGCGCCGGCGGCCGCGGTGATGATCTCGCAATACCGCCAGAACAATGGCCTTGGCACCGTCGTCATCGATCCCGATTTGATGCGGCTCGCCGAATCCCAGTCCCAGGCGATGGCTGCGGCGAACAAGATGGACCATGACGTTCGCGCGCCCCTGGCCAAGCGGCTCAGTACCGGCGGCTATCCGGCGACCGTGGCAGTCGAAAACGTTTCGGCCGGCTATCATACGCTGGCGGAAGCGTTTTCCGGCTGGCGCGACTCGCCCCCGCACCGGGCCAACATGCTCAAGAGCGGTGTCACAAAATTGGGCATAGCGGCCGGCTATGCTCCGAACACCAAGTACAAGGTGTTCTGGACCATGATCCTGGCCTCGACGGACCCCCGATAAGCCAGACTTGATCCCGGGATGCATTGACGCCGCGGCGGACTGTCGCCACGGTCGCTTGCCATCTGCTATTGTTCCCGCATGACAGATCATACCAGCCCGGAATCCGCCAGCGTCCCCGCAAATGCGCAACGCGTCCTGGTGTTGCAGGGCGGCGGCGCGCTCGGCTCGTACCAGGCCGGCGCTTATCAGGCGCTGTGCGGCTATGGCTTCGAGCCCGAATGGGTTGCCGGTATCTCGATCGGCGCGGTCAACGCCGCCATCATCGCCGGCAATGAGGGCCATACCCGCGTCAAGCGGCTGAAGGAATTCTGGGAGATGGTCTCGGCGCCGGTGCCGTGGAAGCCGATCGGCAAGAGCGACCACAGCCGCGAGCTGTTCAATTCGACCAGTGCCGCGCTGATCGCGACCTTCGGCGTGCCCGGCTTCTTCGTCCCGCGTGTGCCGCCCGCGCCGATGTGGCCACCCGGCAGCCCGCAGGCCGAGAGCTATTACGACACCGCGCCGCTGAAGAAGACGCTGGAGCGGCTGGTCGATTTCGACCGCATCAACGACCTCAAGACGCGCTTCTCCGTCGGAGCGGTCGGCGTCACCTCGGGCAATTTCAAGTATTTCGACAATTACGAGTTCAAGAAGCTCGGCAAGAAGATCGGCCCCGAGCACGTCATGGCCTCCGGCGCGCTGCCGCCGGGCTTTCCCTCCGTGATCATCGACGGCGAGCACTATTGGGACGGCGGCATTGCCTCCAACACGCCGCTCGACTACGTGCTCGATGCCGAGGTCGATCGCGACATGCTGATCTTCCAGGTCGATCTGTTCAGTGCCCGCGGCGATTTGCCGAATTCGCTGCTCGAGGCCACCGAGCGCGAGAAGGACATCCGCTTCTCCAGCCGCACGCGGATGAACACCGACAAGAACAAGCAGATCCACAACGCCCGCCGGGCGGTGCGCGACCTGATTTCCAAATTGCCCGATTATCTCAAGAACGACCCTTCCGTCGAATTCCTTGCGAAGGCATCTCGTGAGAGCACGGTCACCGTGGTGCACCTGATCTATCGCAGCAAGAACTACGAATCCTCGTCCAAGGACTACGACTTCTCGCACGTGGCCATGGTCGAGCACTGGGAAGCCGGGGTGCGCGACGTGCACATGTCGATGCGCCACAAGGACAGGCTGGATCAGCCGCAATCCGGCGAGACCATGATGACCTACGATCTCACGGGGGACGTCTCCGCGCCCCCGGCAAAAAGGAGCGAATAATATGGGTAGTCTGTCAGGCAAGAACGCCGTCGTGACCGGTTCGACGAGCGGCATCGGGCTCGCTTACGCGCGCGCCTTCGCTGCTGCCGGTGCCAACGTCGTCATCAACGGCTTCGGCTCGCCGGAGGACATCGAGAAGGAGCGTTCCAAGATCGAGTCCGATTTTGGCGTGAAGGCGGTCTATTCGCCCGCCGACATGACCAAGCCGGCCGAGATCGCCGGCATGATCGCCCTCGGCGAAAAAACCTTCGGCTCGGTCGACATCCTCGTCAACAATGCCGGCATCCAGTTCGTCTCCCCGATCGAGGAATTCCCTCTGGAAAAATGGGACCAGATCATCGCGATCAACCTGTCCTCGGCCTTCCACGCCATCCGCGCCGCGGTGCCCGGCATGAAGAAGAAGGGCTGGGGCCGCATCATCAACACGGCGTCGGCGCACTCGCTGGTCGCCTCGCCGTTCAAGTCGGCCTACGTCTCGGCCAAGCACGGCATCGCCGGCCTGACCAAGACCGTGGCGCTGGAAGTGGCGACCCACAAGATCACCTGCAACTGCATCAGCCCGGGCTATGTCTGGACGCCGCTGGTGGAGAAGCAGATCCCCGATACGATGAAGGCGCGCAACCTGACGCGCGAGCAGGTCATCAACGACGTGCTGCTCGACGCGCAGCCGACCAAGGAGTTCGTCACCTCCGAGCAGGTCGCAGCCCTCGCGCTGTTCCTGTGCGGCGACGATGCCGCGCAGATCACCGGCACCAACCTGTCGATCGACGGCGGCTGGACCGCGGAGTAGTTCGGTCGTGCCCACCATCACCCTCAATTGAAAAAGTGGTGGGCACGCTTCCGCCTTCGCTCTTCGAGCTACGGCGGACAAGTTGCTTTGCCCACCCTACGAGACCTGCGCGCGGTCTTCGCTCAATGCGTCCAGGCCAGCGCCGTCACGAACGCGGACGACAGGTTCAGCTCCGCGAACATGATCTTGCCGGCGACCACGAACAGCACGCTGGCAAGCGTCAGCCGCAGCACCGTCTCGGGGACGCGCGTCGCGCTGAAGCTGCCGACGACGATGCCGGGCAGCGAGCCCAGCAGCAGCACGCCCATCAGGCCCCAGTCGACGTCGCCAAGCGCCCAATGTCCGATGCCCGCGACCAGGGTCAGCGGCACCGCATGGGCGATGTCCGAGCCGACGATGGTCGCCATCGGCAGGCGCGGGTAGAGCAGCAGCAGCACGGTCACGCCGACCGCGCCGGCGCCGACCGACGAAATCGAGACGAGCACGCCGAGCACGAGGCCGGTGATGACTGTCGCAATCGCCGTGGTGCGGTCGTCGACCTGCTCGAGGCGCCGGCGATAGCGCTCCATGATCGCCTTGCGGAAGATCAGGGACGTGGCGGTCAGGAAGAGGGCGAAGCACAGCACGAGATTGACGAGACTGCGCTCGGAATCGCTTTTGAGATCGAGCTTCCACAGCACGAGCAGCGTCAGGGCGCTTGCCGGAAGGCTGCCGCAGGCGAGCCGCAGCACCGCCGGCCAGTGCACGCTGCGCGACCAGCCATGCACCACGCTGCCGCCGGTCTTGGTGGCGGCGGCATAGAGCAGGTCGGTCCCGACGGCCGTCGATGGATGGACGCCGAACAACAGGATCAGGAGCGGCGTCATCAACGATCCGCCTCCCACGCCGGTCATGCCGACAAGCAGGCCGACGCCGAATCCGGAGGCGACGTAGAGTGGATCAATCATGCGAGGGGAATCTTAGGTTTATCTCGTCGGTTGGGCAATATGACGTAGAATAAAATTTCCCTCTGGCGCAACCTGCTGGATCAAATAAGAAAAATCTTGCTACCGCACGGCGCCGGGCAGTCATTTCGCCCAAATCAATGCCATTTTGCGAAACAGCCGTTCGCGGCGGTCACGCGCCGACGCCGAGGAAATCCCGCGCCAGGTCAGGGTTGGCGGTCAGCTCGGCGGAGGTGCCCTCGAACACCACGTGGCCGTTGTTCAATCCGTAGACGCGGGTGGCGAAGCTGAGCGCGGCGGCGACGTTCTGCTCCACCACGATCATGGTGCGGCCTTCGCGCGCAAGGCCGGCGGCGACGTTGACGAGGTCGCGCACGATCAGCGGCGCCAGGCCCTCGAACGGCTCGTCGAGCAGGATGATGCGGGCGTCGCGGATCAGTGCGCGCGCGATCGACAGCATCTGCTGCTCGCCGCCCGACAGGGTGCGTCCCAGGGACTTGCGCCGCTGCTTCAGGCGCGGAAACACGTCGTAGATGCGCTCGAACGACCAGGCGTTCGGCGCCGTCAGCGCGGCGATGCGCAGGTTCTCTTCCACCGTCAACCCGCCGAAGATCGCGCGCTCCTCGGGCACAAGCTGCACGCCCATGTTGGCGATGGCGGACGGGGCGAGGCCACCGATCGGCTTGCCGTCGAGCCTGATCTCGCCGTTTCTGGGGGCCAGCACGCCCATGATCGAGCGCAGCGTCGTGGTCTTGCCGGCGCCGTTGCGGCCCAGCAGCGCTACGACCTCGCCCTCCTCGACCCGGATCGAGAGGTCGAACAGGACGTGGGAATCGCCGTACAGCGTATTGATGCGGTCGACTTCAAGCAGGCTCATGCGCGTGAAGCCCTCCGAGATAAGCGTCCTGAACCTGCTGGTTGCCGCGGATCTCGTCCGCGGTGCCGTCGGCCAGCAGCCGGCCCTCGTAAAGCACGGTGATGCGCTCGGCGAGGCCGAAGATCGCGTCGAGGTCGTGCTCGACGATGACGATGGTGCAGGTCCGCGCGATGTCGCGGATCAGCGCGCAGGTCGCGGTTCGCTCCGACGGGCTCATGCCGGCGAGCGGCTCGTCGAGCAGCAGCACCTTCGGGCTGGTGGCCAGCGCCATGCCGATCTCGAGCCGCCGCTTCTCGCCATAGGCCAGGATATGCGTTGGCGTATCGGCGCGGGCAGTCAGGTCGAGCAGGGTCATGATCGCGTCGATCTGCGCTTCCACGTCCGGCAGGCTGTCGGCGGTGCGCAGCAAGTCGATGCGCAGCGGCCCGCGGCGACGGGCGAGTGCGGCGATGCGTAAATTCTTGCGCACCGAGAGGTTCGGAAACAGCTGGTTCAGCTGGTTGGATTTGGCGATGCCGAACTGCGCGGCGCGGCTGACGCCGTGGCCGGTCACCTGCGATCCGAACAACAGCACATGGCCCGAGGTCGGGCTGACCTCGTCGAGCAGCATCTTGAACAGCGTGCTCTTGCCGGCGCCGTTCGGTCCGATTACCGCGTGAATGGAGCCGCGGCGTACCTTGAACGAGACGCCGTCAACGGCTTTCAGCCCGCCATAGTGCCGCGCCAGCGCGCGTGCTTCCAGCGCAATGGCGCTGTCGCCGGTGACGGGCGGTGGCAGCGGCAGCGTAGCATCGTGCGTGCGGCTCGATGCCGCTTTCGCCGCATCCCCGCTCGCTTCGATCGCCTCGGTCGCGGCTTCAGCGGCCTGCCGCGCGGCGAGAGTCCGGCGCTCGGTCCACCAATGGATGATCTCGCCGCAGATACCGCGGCGCAGGCCGATGACCAGGACGATGAAGGCGATGCCGAGCACCAGCTTCCACAGCGTGGTGAGGCCGGGGATGAGCTGGAGATTGTCGCGCAGCCACAGCCAGACCGCGGCGCCGACCAGCGGCCCGACCAGGGTGTTGGCACCGCCGACGATGGTCTGGACCACGAGCTGGCCGGAGGTTTCCAACGAGAACGCATCGGGCGGCATGTAGCTCTGGAACGAGCCGAGCAGGCCGCCGGCAAGCCCGGCATAGAGCGCGGCGATGACGAAGGCGGCGAGCTTGTAGGCCGGCACGTTGTGGCCGAGCATCGCGACGCGTGCGGTGTTCTCCTTGATCGCGAGCAGGATCGCGCCGACCGGCGAGCGGACGATGCGGCGCGCCAGCACGTAGGCACCGAAGAAGATCACCGCGAACAGCACGTACATCGGCCAGCCCGCACTGATGCGGAAGGTGTGCTCGCCGAACCCGAGCACGGGCACCGGCACGCCGGGAATGCCGTTCTCGCCGCCGGTATAGTGCGACAGCGGCGAGTTCTCGATGAAATAGGCCATCTGGCCGAAGGCGAGCGTGATCATCGTGAAGTAGATGCCGATGCGGCGCACCGCGAGCCAGCCGACGACGAGCCCGAACGCGCCGGCCGATATCGTGCCGGCGGCGAGCGCCAGCCACACGCTGCTCAGCGCGCCGGAAACCAGCAGATACGCCGTGACGAAGCCGCCGACGCCGTAGAACGCGGCCTGGCCGAATGACAGGAGGCCGGCGAGGCCAAACAGGATGTCGAAGCCGAGCCCGATCAGGCCCCAGTTCAAGACCCGCGTCAGCAGGTCGATCGAAAAGCCGAGATGCGGCAGCACGAGGGGCGCCGCAACGAGCGTGACGAGGATTGCGAGCTCCGGAATGTGGCTCCGCAGCCCGCCCGATCGCGCGCTGCTCATACCCGTCCTTCCGAGCCGAACAGGCCCTGCGGACGCAGCACCAGGAGCAGCGCCATCAGCGCGTAGAGCATCACTTCCGAATAGGAGGAGTTGAACGCGCTGGTGAGGCTGACGATCTCGCCCGCGATCAGCCCCCCGACCACGGCGCCCGGAAACGATCCGAGGCCACCGAGCACGATGACGACGAAGGATTGCGCCATGAAGTTCGCGCCCATGTCCGGCGTCACCGCCACGACCGGCGCGTACAGCATGCCGGCGAGGCCGACCGCGACGACGCCGATCGCGAACACCAGCAGGAAGGTGCGCCGCAGGTTGATGCCGAGAATGCCGACCATGCCGGGGTTCTCGATTCCGGCCCGGACCACCAGGCCCATCGAGGTGCGGTAGAGCACGAGATAAAGCCCGACCAGCAGCGTTGCGATGATGGCGATGAGCTGGAGACGGTAGGTCGGATAGATCAGGAAGCCGAGCTGCGTGGCGCCTTGCCCCCATGACGGCGTCGGCACGCGTTGCGCATTGCCGCCGAAGGTTGCCCGCACGCACTCGACGAGCACGATCCCGATGCCATAGGTGACCAGGATCTGATCTTCGTGCGGCCGGCCGTAGAAGAAGCGGATGACCAGGCGCTCGAGCAGGAAGCCGAGCACCAGCATGAAGCCGCAGCCGACCGCGATCGCAAGCAGGAACGACTGGGTATATTGCAGCATGACGAAGGCGGCATAGGCGCCGACGGCGAACAAGGCGCCATGCGCGAAGTTCAGCACGCCGAGCGTGCCGAGGATGATGGTCAGGCCGCTGCTGACGAGTGCCAGCAGCGAACCGAGGGCCAGGCCATTGAAGGCCTGTGAGGCGAGGGCGGGCCAGCTCGGCATCGTCGCGGCTCAGATATAGGGGCCGAGCTTGCAGCCGAACTGGTCCGGCGGATTCATCACGCTCTCGCCTTCGGCGACGTCGACGATCTCGTAATAGTCTTCCGGCCCCTTCATCTCGGCCGGCGCCTTGCCGCGCAGGATCGGGATCGGACGCACCATCTGGTGATCTTCGGCGCGGAAATACACCTTGCCGATCGTGGTCTCGTAAGGAGCTTCCTTCGAGGCCTCCATCGCCTTGATGATCTCGACCGGATTGAAGCTCTTCACGCGTTCCACCGTCAGCGCCCAGAGATAGGTCTGCATGTAGCCGATATGGGCGCCCCAGCGCGGATGATATTTGTTCTGGGCGACGAAGGCGTCGACGAAACCCTTCGCCAGCGGATAACGGTCCGACAGCGTCCACCAGAAGTCGCAGCTGCCATAAACGCCCTGCATGATCTCGGCGCCGAGCTCCTTGTCCTGGAACGAGGATAAATTGGGCACCACCAGCTTCATCTTCTTCAGCACGCCGAACTGCTCGGCCTGCTTGGTGGAGGCGACCGCGTCGGCGCCGAAGGCGATGTTGACGAACACGTCGGCGCCGCTGTTGGCGATGTTGAGCAGCGCCGAGGAATAGTCGGTGGTGCCGAGCGGGACGACTTCCTTCGCAACCTGCTGCCAGCCCTGCTCCTTGGAGAATTTGGCGAAGCTGTCATACACCGTGTGGCCGTAGGTGTAGTCGGGCACGAGGAAAGCGGTCTTCATGTTCTTGCCGAGCGCCTTGGCGACGACGGGCGCGAGCGCCTTGGCCGCCATGTAGGCGTTCTGCTGCGAGCGGAAGCCGTAGCGCTGGCAGTTCTTGCCGGTGATGTCGTTGGAGCCGGCGATGCCGACCATGTAGAGAACCTTCTCGCGCGAGCCGAGCTCTTCCAGCGCGATCGCGCTGGCGCTCGACACCGAGCCGGACACCATGATCGCCTTGTCGCGCTGGATGAACTGCGTGGCGCTCTGCACGTCGAGATTGGGCTTTCCTTCGGTGTCGGACACCTTGTGGCGGATCTGGCGGCCGAGCACGCCCTTGCCCTGCAATCCCCATTTCTTCGCGGCGTCGCTGCCGGCATTGATCTCCGCGATCGCGAGCTCGTAGCCGAGCTTGAGGTCGCCGCCGTCGCCCGAGAACACGCCGGTGAGCGGAATGGTCAATCCGACGAACACCGAGTCCGCGGTGACGCCGTCCGGGAAGGTGCCGATGCTGGCCGGCGCCTGCGCCCAGGCCGCGGTGCCCGGAAGCACGAGGCCGGCTGCGGCGCCGGCGCTTCCGAGAAGGATCTGACGACGGTCAAACTTCATGACTCACCTTCCATGGTTCATCACCGCCGGCTCGGCCGGTGGATTGCGGTTGAAACAGATCCCGGCTCACGCGCCGGCATCGATATGATCGCTCGTCGAGTCCGGCGGCGTCGCGGGGGCTCCGACAAAGGACACCGGATTGAGCCGGCGGCGGTCGACACTGAGGTCGAAAATGTCGAAGCGGTTGTAGTAGCCGACCACGTCGTGGAACTGCTTTGGCTCGACGCAGCGGTTGAGGTCGATGTCGGCGTAGAGGATGCCTTCGTCGTCGCGGAGCGCCTCGCCGACCTGCTCCCCGGTCGGATCGAGGAAGAAGGTTTCCGCGCGCGGCGTTGCGTCGAGCACGGCGGCGGCGGCGGCATCGCGCGCCACCAGCATGTCGCGCGCTGCCTTGTCGAGGACACCGGCGGTGACGAGACCGAACACCTTGGCTTCGAAGCAATGCGCGCTGGCCCGGATCCGGGTCGCGGCGGCGATGTGGTAATTGCCGCCGCCGGCCGGCCGGCGGGTCGGCCAGACCGGCGGCCAGCTCGAAATGTGCAGTTGCTCACCCTGCGCCATCAGCGAATAGCGTGCCAACGGATTGGTGTTCTCGCCGCAGATCAGTTGCCCGATCTTGCCGATCCTGGTGTCGACCACGCGCAGGCCGGCGCCGTCACCGCTGGCCCAGATCAGCTTCTCGTAGAAGGTCGGCACCAGCTTGCGATGGTGGTTGAGGATCTCGCCGTCCTCGCCGATCAGGAGGTTGGTATTCCAGATCGCACCGACGCTGGCCGGCGACTTCTCGCTGATGCCGATCGACACCACGATGCCGAGCGCGCGCGCTTCTTCCCGGATCGCCTTGATCTCGGGGCCGTCGACCAGCACCGACTGGTCGGCCATGCGCACGAACAGATCGTGATTGTCGATGGGAGCCCAGAGCGCAGCCCATACCGGGAATGCGGGAATGAAGGTCTCGGAAAATGCCACGATTTCGGCGCCGGCGGCGGCTGCCTCACGGATGAGCGAGATTGCCTTTTTTGTGGTCGCCGAGCGGTCGAGAAACACCGGTGCGGCGTGCACCGCGGCGGCCTTGAAGCGGGGAAGCATGGCTTTGTCCTTGGTTCAGGACAGGCTAGTGGGGTCCCCAACACCTCGATACAGACAATCCTGCAAGACGGCTTGCAGGGGGCGACAATCCGTCCCACCGTACGTTGCTGGCACAACGCTTGCTGTTTGGAGGGGGCATGCAAGAGTTCAACTCACTCGACTGGGACGACCTGAAAATATTCCTTCACGCGGCCCGCGGCGGCAGCCTGGGCAGCGCGGCCAAGCGGCTGCGGGTCGACCAGTCCACCATCAGCCGCCGGATCGCGCATCTCGAATGCACGCTTGGCGCGACGCTGTTCGAGCGTTCGCCGCAGGGCCTGCGCGTCAACGAGGCCGGTGAGCGCCTGCTCTGCCACGCCGAGCGGATCGAGAGCGCCGTTATCGCGATGCATCAGGACGTGCAGCGCGGCGGCAGCCGGATGGCGGGCCGGGTCCGGCTCGCCACGATGGAGGGTATCGCCTCGCTCTATCTCGCGTTCCGCTTCGCGCCATTGCGGCAGCGTTATCCCGACCTCACCGTCGAGCTCCTGACCTCGCCGCAGGCGGTGTCGGTCAACCGCCGCGAGGCCGATCTCTTCCTGAGCTTCTTCCGTCCGCCGGGGCAGGGCATGGTGTCGGAGCGGCTCGGCAGTTTTCAGCTCGGACTCTACGGTTCACAGGATTATCTCGCACGCGAGGGCATGCCCGAGCGGCCGGCGGACCTCGCGCGCCACAGCTTCGTCACCTACATCGACGATCTGATCCAGCTCGACTCGGTGCGCTGGCTCGACGACATCATCCGCAATCCGCCGGTCAGCTTTCACTCCAACAGCATGATCGCGCAGATGAACGCCGCCGCGGGCGGCATCGGCCTCGTGCTGCTGCCGAGCTTCGCGGTGGCCGGCCGCAGCGATCTCGTTCCGGTGTTGCACGAAAAGATGTCGACGACGCGTGACGTCTGGATCAACGTCCACGGCGATCTCCAGTTCGTGCCGCGCATCCGCGCCGTCTCGAGCTATCTCAAGGCGATGTTCAAGTCCGACCCGCTGATGCAGGCGGATATGTCTGGCCGCAAGATGCTCGATGCGCTGCTGGTGGCGGATGCCGCGGTCGTCGCGTTTCAAAGCGGCTGAGGGCGCGGCCGCCTAAGCCGTGCGCTGTCCGAACGCCAGTACGTGCAGGCCGAGGCGTTGCCGCACGATCCAGAACAGCAGCACCGTTTCGAAGCTGAGCGAGATCGAGGTCGCGGCCGCGGCGCCATGGCCGCCGTAGCGCGGCACCAGCGCGATGCAGAGCACGACGTTCATCACGAAGGCGAGCGCATAGGCCAGGGCGCAGATCTTCTGCTGGCCGAGCATGTTGAGCAGCCGCTCCACGGGACCGATCGCAGAGCGCACCACGAGTCCGATCGCGGCGACGAACATGATGTCGTAGCCGACGGTGAATTGCGGCCCGAACAGCCAGAGCAGCGGCTTGCCGAGCGCGAGCAGCACGATGGTGGCCGCCAGCGACGGCCAGAACGTCCAGCTGATGGCATGCGCGACATAGGCCGACAGGCGCGCCTTGTCGCCGCTGGCGTTGTATTCGGCGAAGCGGTGCGCCGTCGTCGCCGACATTGCGTAGTGGATGAACGACACCAGCGCCAGCGTCTTCACCACCGCGAAATAGACGCCGACTTCGTCGGAAGGACGGAACTGCTGAAGCACCAGCACGTCGGTGTAGGACAAGAGCAGGTAAAAGCTCTCGACCAGCAGGATCGGCAGCGAGACGGCAAGCCAGCCGCTGACGTCATAGGCCTTGGAGCCTGGCTCGATGTGATCGGCGAGCTTGCGGTTCAGCACCACCATCTGCCCCGTCATCGCGATCCATACGGCCCCCAGGCTCGCGACCATCGCGGCGACCGCGCCGAGATGATAGCCGAGCAGGAAGGCGCAGGCCGTGATGCCGATGATCAGCGCCTGGCGGATGATGAATTGCGGCATCAGGCCGAGCTGCATCCAGTCATGCGAGCGCGCGATGCCGTCCTGGGTGTTGGCGACGACGAAGGCCGGCAGCGTCATGCAGCCGATATAGAGCGGCAGCACCTCGGCCGGATCGATCCAGGGCGACAGCAGCTTGACGATGCCGGCAAGCCCGAGCGACACCAGCGTGGAGACGGCAAAGGTCAGCCAGCGGCTGCCGGAGAGGAAGCCGCGCAGCAGCGCGTGCTCGCCGCTGGTGCGATACTCCGGAATGATCTTTTGCGCGGAGGCCGAGATGCCGAAATCCATCATGCTGCCGAGCAGCAGGACCCAGGTCCAGACGTAGACATAGATGCCGTAGTCGGACGTGCCCATCCAGCGCGCCAGCAGCACCTGCGAGAAATAGGCAAGGCCCGCGCTGATCACGCGAATGATGAAGATGGTGCCGGCCAGCCGCCGCGTCAGCGACGCTTCGCTCGACCCGCCGGTCAGCTTGGCCCGTAGCCGCGCGATCAGCCCGGCCGGTCCGGTCGTTGCGGGTTCAGCATCCATCACGGCCACGTCGAAGAGTCCCCGGGCAATCCGCATGCCTGTGGAAGGCTTGCTTTGGCAGCCTTCGGTGTTAGCAACCATTCGTTAAGATTCGGTTGGATGGTCGCGCAGTTGCGCCGGCGGCAGCCGGTATGCGGAAGCAGGCCTCCCTCCTTGCGGAACGGAGCTGCGCTGCTAGGATACCCGCATATTGCTTTCAATTGGAATTTGCGCGGCCGACCGTGTGCGCAGGGATTTTGACCCGGTGTCGGGCTGGTTGAGGATCATCCCCACTCTTGCTGACCTTCGACTCCTGGCGACCTTCAACGCGTGGCGAGATGTTTGCGTAGATCACCGGCTTTCAAGAGGAGCGAATTATGCGGCGATTCCTGACGGGTCTGACTGTTCTCGCTGTCATGGCCAGCGTCGATCTCTGTTCCGCGGATCCGGCGCGGGCGGACGCGTGGGGATGTTCGTACGAGAAGTGCCTGGCCTACTGCGCCAAGGTCGGTGGGCAGCGCTGCAGCGCATTTTGCACGAGGAGGTTGCAGGAAAAGCGGGCTTCGAAGGCCTGCCCTGTGTCCTGATCGGCGTCACTGCTCCGCCCGCGACGGCCTATTCCAGATTCGTATTGAACTCGTACGCCTTCTCCGGCCCGACCAGCGTGAACTTCAGCGCCGCGCCGTCGGGCTTGGCGCCGGGCGGCAGCCCGTCGAGCTCGAAGGAAAAGCGTTTCACGCCGGGCGGGCTGGGCTCGACCGGTGCGGGAATCGGCAGCGACCATTCCGGCGTCGGCCCTTCGACGAACAAATTGACCTTGCGCGCATCCGCCGGCGCGACGACGTCGACCACCACGTTCTTGAGCCCGTCGCGCCTGACGTCGCGAATGGTCAGCGGGTTGGGGTCGCCGATCGTGGCGGGCTTCGGCACGGTGTCGAGCGCGGCACGCAGATTGGCGTCCTCGGTCGAGGCCACGCTGTTGAAGCCAAGCTCGGCGCTGGCTTCGACAGGAATGCAGAGTTTCTCGCACACCGCGTAATTGATCTCGGCGCGCAAGGTCACCGGCTTGTCGGCGGCCTTGGCGACGATGCGCAAGGGCAGCACGATCTGGCCGTGATAGCCGATCGAATGACCGCCCGCGCCGTCATCGAATTTCAGCGGCGCCGGCCACATGATCGTCACCGCCTCGACATTCTCCGACTTCGAGAAATCGAACCGGGGAGGAACGCCGGAGTCGCCGGGCGTGCGCCAATAGGTCTTCCAGCCCGGCTGGAGCTGGAAGGAGATACCGCCGAGCAGGACAGCGCCGCTGCGCGATCCCGCCAATAGCCGCACCGCGGAATGTCCGTCGCGCTGCCAGGGCGAGGCGTCGTCGGCGCGGGCTGCGATGGCCAGCGACGACGCAAGCAGGGTTGTCACGACGCCGAACGTCGCACGCAGGGGAACTTGTCTGAGCATGGCACGTCTTTACAGGGGCGACCCGGGGCAAACCATTGAATTGCTTGTGATGGATGCACTCGAATCCGGTCTCTGCAAGCCTTGATTTGACAGCGGCCCGGCCCGACATCAGGATAGGAATTGAAACCGGAGTGCTTCACTGATGGCTCCCACAGGCAAGAGGACGGGCGAAAGCACCCGGAGAGCGAGCCCCGCGCTCCCCAGTTCGGCCGGGTACCTCGACGGCCGGCTCCTGATCGCGATGCCCGTGATGGGCGACGCTCGCTTCGAGCGCTCGGTGATCTATCTTTGCGCCCATTCGGCCGAAGGCGCGATGGGCATCATCGTCAACCATCCCGCCGGCAGCATCGACTTCCCCGAGTTGTTGCAGCAGCTCGGCATCATCAAGAAGGGCGAGCACATCAAGCTGCCGGAGAATGCCGAAAGCATGAAGGTGCTGCGCGGCGGTCCGGTCGACACCGGGCGTGGCTTCGTGCTGCATTCCAGCGATTTCTACATCGAGAACGCGACGCTGCGGATCGACGACGGCGTCTGCCTCACCGCGACGGTCGATATCCTGCGCGCGATCGCCAATGGTTCCGGCCCCAAGCACGCCATCCTCGCGCTCGGTTATGCCGGCTGGGCGCCGGGCCAGCTCGAGACCGAGATCCAGAGCAATGGCTGGCTGCATTGCGATGCCGATGCCGACCTGATCTTCGGCGACGACGTCGACGAAAAATACGGCCGCGCCTTGCGCAAGATCGGCATCGATCCCGGCATGCTCTCGAACGAGGCCGGACACGCGTAGCGGGCGTTGCATCCTCCGCTGTCGTCCTGGCGAATGCCAGGATCCGTTACCCCAAAGAGAGGTTTGAGGCAGGCTGGTCACCGCCAGTCTTGGCCAAGCTGCGTCCGGTGGTAGTGGGTCCTGGATCGGCGCTCGCTGGTCCAGGACGACGTGATGGATAAACGCCGCCGCCCATCCCTCCGGTGTCGTCCCGGCGAAGGCCGGGACCCATAACCACCGAACGTGGCTTGGCGAAGACTCGGAGTTGTCAGCTTCGTGCGACAACTCCCTCTCTGGGATATGGATCCCGGCCTTCGCCGGGACGACACGGAGTTTGGGCCTACTCCGCCGCCTGCTGCTGCACCGTCGGCTCCGTCCCCGCCACCGTCGCGCGGCGCATGTCGCGGGGTTGCGACTGGTCGTAGCGGCGGACGCGGTGCATGGTCTGGCGGTTGTCCCACATCACGAGATCATGCAGCTTCCATTTGTGGACGTAGACGAATTCGCCCTGCGTCGCGTGCTCGTTGAGGTCGCGCAGCAGCAGCCGTCCCTCGGGCACGCTCATGCTGACGATCTTGCCGGCATGCGACGACAGATACAGCGACTTGCGGCGATGGACGGGGTGGGTGCGCACCAGCCGCTGCAGCACCGGCTTGAACATCTGCTTCTCGTCGTCGGTATACTCGGTGAAGCCGAGCGATCCCCGCGAATACATCAGCGAGTGCTCGCAGACGAGGTCCTCGATCTCCGCCTTGGTCTCCTCGTCGAGTGCGTCGTAGGCCGCGCGCATGTCGGCGAATTCGGTGTTGCCACCCTTCGGGTTCACCACGCGCGCCGACAGCAGCGAGAATTTTGCCGGGATCGGGCGGAACGAGCTGTCTGAATGCCACAGGCAGTTGCCGAGATTGAACAGATGCGTGCGGCTGTCCTTGGCCAGCGGCTTGCCGTCCTTGCCGAGATTGGAGACATCGTTCAGGCCGGACTGGAGCCGGTAGTCTTTCTCCTTCGTCACGGTGCCGCCGCGCGCATCCTCGCGCTCGCCGAAGTTCAGCGCGAACGCCATCTGCTGCTCGTCGGTGATGTCCTGGTCGTGGAAGACCAGCACGGCATACTTGTCCATGCCGGCCTCGACCTCGCGGGCCTCATCCGGTGTGAGCGGCTTCCGCAAATCGAGGCCTGAAACCTCGCCGACAAAATGTGTCTGAAGCTGCCGGATGGCGATCGTCATGGCGTTTTCTCCCGCGGACCGCGAGCGGTTGGTCCCGCTCTGTTGAAGAAAAAGCTACTCCTGCTTCCACCGTTGTCAACGCTAGCTGCGCATGGCAGCCCGTAGCCCGGATGGAGCGTAGCGCAATCCGGGCTACGCACCTCCGATGCCGCTCACGCGTTGCGCGCCATCAGGCCGCCATCCACAGGGATCACCGCGCCGGTCAGGAACGAGGCGGCCGGCAGGCACAGGCTCAGCGTCATATGCGCGACCTCCTCGGGATCGCCATAGCGGCCGAGTGCGGTGCGGCGCTTGGCGTAGATGGTCTTGTGCTCCTCGGAGATGCGGTCGGTGATGGCCGTGCGGATCGGCCCCGGACAGATGCAGTTGACGGTGATGCCCTCGCGGCCGAGCTCCACCGCCAGCGAGCGGGTGAGGCTCGCCACGCCGCCCTTCGCGGCCGAATAGGGGCTGTGCAAGGCGGTGGCGCCGAGCGCTTCAGTGGAGGCGATGTTGACGATGCGCGGAGACTTCGACTTGCGCAGATATGGCAGCGCGGCGCGGATGATGCGCGGATGCGCCGTCAGCATCACCGCGATGCCCTTGGCCCAGGCGTCCTCGTAAGCCTCATCGTCGATCGCGACACGCACGGAGATGCCGGCATTGTTGACGATGATGTCGAGCCCGCCGAAATGCGCGGCGACGTCATGAACCACGCGCTTGATCTCGCCGCCGTCGGCGACGTCGAGCTTCCAGGCCTTCGCGGCCCCGCTGCTCGCCGCGATCTCCTTCGCGACGACATGCGCGCCTTGCTCATCGTAATCGGTGACGGCGACGTTCGCGCCCTCGGCAGCGAACACGCGCGCGGTCGCGCGCCCCATGCCGCTCGCCGCACCGGTGACGAGAACGGTCAGGCCCTTCACGGACCGGCTGAGCTCCCTGGATTCGGACATGCTGCTTCCTCGCGTCCTGTTGCTTCTTGTTATGAGATTGACAAGGCTGGCATCGATCCGCAGACAGGTCAAACAAGCAAGACAAAAGGGGAGGCCGCGATGGCGAACGAGCTGGATTTCACAGGCAAGCAGGTGCTGGTCGTCGGCGGCTCCAGCGGCATCGGCAACGGCATCGCGCAGGCCTTTCGCTCCCGAGGCGCAGCTGTCACGGTCTGCGGTACGCGTGTCCGGCCTGCGGAATATTCGGCGGAGGATGGCTCCGATCTCACCGGCCTTGCCTACGCGCAGCTCGACGTCAGCAATGCCGGCGCGATCGAAGCCTTCAAGCCGTCCTTCGACCGGCTCGACATCCTCGTCCTCGCACAAGGTGCCGTGATCTATCGCCGCGGCGAGTTCGAGATGAGCGGTTTCCGCAAGGTCGTCGAGGTCAATCTGATGAGCCTGATGGCCTGCGCGACGCGGTTTCATTCCATGTTGCGCGATGCGAAGGGTGCGCTGATCATGGTGTCTTCGACCGCGGCCTATCATTCCACCATGGGCAATCCCGCCTACAATGCCTCGAAGACCGGTGCGGTCGGATTGACGCGCACGCTGGGCGAGGCCTGGGCCGAGGACGGCATCCGCGTCAACGGCATCGCGCCCGGCCTCGTCGACACCAAGATGACGAAGGTGACGACCGACAATCCCAAGCGGCTCGAAGGCGCGTTGTCGCGCATTCCGCTGCGGCGATTGGGCACGCCGGCCGACATGGCGGGCGCGGCGCTGTTCCTGGCCTCGCCGCTGTCGTCCTACATCATCGGCCAGACGCTGGTCGTGGATGGCGGGCTCATCCTGTAGCCGATCTTGTAGCCCGGATGGAGCGAAGCGTAATCCGGGGTTCTTCAAGGCGGTGGGTGCTGTCCCGGATTGCGCTTCGCTCCATCCGGGCTACGCACTTTCGTATGGGCACACACTTTCGTCGTGCATTGGAACTGCGCTGCGCCTGATCGGTTACCCCGGCTGACCCCCGAGGAGGACCACATGGACAAGGATCGAATTGTTGGATCGGCCAAGGAGTTCGCCGGCCGCGCGGAAGGCGCCGTCGGTGATCTCGCAGGCGATGCGCAGACACAGGCATCGGGCAAGGCGCGCGAAGCTGCCGGCACCGTGCAGAATCTCTACGGCCAGGCCAAGGATGCCGTGCGTGACGCCGGTGAGACCGCAGCCGGCTACGCCAAGGATGCCTACGACAACAGCGGCGAGACTTTTCGCGACGGCACGCAGGCGATTTCCAGGAAGGTGCAGGACAATCCGCTCGGCTCGCTTCTGATCGCCGGCGGCATCGGCTTTGCGCTCGCGCTGCTGATGTCGCGCCCCGCCCGTCGCCCGCCGCCGCGCTGGCGCTATTACGGCTAATCGCCGCAAACACGCACTCTCGTGCCCCGGACGCAATGCAGCGTGAAACGCTGCTTTGCTGAGCCGGGGCCGATTCTTTTTTGTGAATGTTGGAAGAAGCTGGGTCCCGGCTCTGCGTCGCATCACCAAGAGGTGCTGCGACGCGTCCGGGACACGAGATCGATTACCGCACCACTTCCGCCGCTCGCCCGACATTGCCCGGCGGACGCGGGATCGCGGGGTTCGGATTCGGGTTGCGCGGCCCAGGCGCGGGCGCCAGTTGACGCGGCGCTGGCTGCGGCGAACCGAAGCCAAAGAAGTCGCGAATTGACGGCTGAGCCTGTGCCGGCTGCTGCACCACCGGCGGCTTCTTCGGCGCGAGCTTTTGTGGCGCGATCGCAGCGGCCGCTCCCGGCGTGCCCGGAGCAGCAGCGCCGTCAGGCGTCGTCGCCGCCATCGGCGTATCGCCCTTGGCCTGCTCGCGGCCGACTTCGCGGCGCGGCCAGGCATAATCGTCGGCGCGGCCCGCGGGGGCCGCCAGCGGCTCGCCTTTCACCATCGTCTTCGCGGCGAGTGCATCGACGGCGGCGGGACGCGAGCCGGGTCCGCCCAGCAATTGATCGGTCGAGATCGAGGCCGCCACCAGCGGCACGATCGGGCCGGCCAGCGGCCGCGGCGCGGGCTTGCCAGGCTCGGCGCTGGTGTCGGGCGTCGCAGGCTCGCTCGGCAGCGCGATCGGACCGGAGCGTCCTGCAAGCAGGCGCGTGATCTCGCGCTCGACATAGTGCGCGAGCTTGCGCGCGCCCGGCTTGGTGAAATACACGCCGTCATAGCTGCGCAGCTGACGGATCTGGCCCTCGAAGTCCGGACCCTTCTGCAGGAAGCGGCCGGCTTCGTCGACAAAGCCGTCCCAGACGTCGACATAGGTGATGCCGGCCTTGGCCGCGCCTTCGCGATACAGCGAATCCAGGAACAGCATGTCCGCCGTACCCTTGGGGCCGCGGATCGCGGGCAGGCCGACCCAGAGCACCGGCACGCCCTTGGCCTTGAGCACGTTGGCCAGTTCCTCGATCTTCTTGCCGTAGAGCTCGACCCAGCGCTCGTCGCGGAATTCGTAGAGGCCGTTCGGATTGCGCGCGGTCTTCTCAGGCGTGGCCGCAGGCGTGTCGGCGTTATCGGCGTCGTCTTGCGGCAGGTCGGTGTCGGCGGGTTTGTCGTCCGGCTTGGCAGCCGTGTCGGGCTTGGCGTCGCCAGGTTTGGCGTCAGGTTTGCCTTGTGGCTTGGCGCGCGCACCCTTGTCGTTCTTCTTGTCCTTGTCCTTGTCTGCCGGCTTGTCGGGCGCCGCCTCGCGGATCGCGATGCGGTCGTTGAGGCCGAGCATGACGACGATCACGTCGGGCCTCTCGGTCTCGAGGATGCCCTTGGCGGCTGCCGCCCAGTCCGAGGGCTCGCCTTTCGGCTGGTACTTGATCAGGCCGGACGTGGTCTTGTGCTTGCGGATCACGCCCATGTCGGGCTGCTCGCTGTAGGCATCTTCCAGGCCATAGGCGAGCCAGTCGGCCATGGCGTCGCCGATCACCAGCACGTTCTTGTCGGGCGTCGTGTCGCGCTTGGCTGGCGCCGGCGCGCGCGAAAAATCCTGGCGCGGCGCCTGCGGCTGTTGCTGCTGGAACGGCGCGAAGAAGTCGCCGCCGAACCAGCCGCCGTCGCGGCCGCCGCCCCGCTGCTGCGGCGGAGCCGAGCGCTGCGGCGGACCGCCGAAGCCGGGGAAGTTGAAGAACTGCGCCGAGGCCGGTCCCGCAACCGAGACCAGAATCGCAAGCGCCGTCCCCAGCGCGATCAACGGGCCGGTCTCGGTCAGCGCCTTGAACAGGGACTTCTTCGACATGCGATCTCGGGCAGGCGCAATGGGGTCTGGAAGCAGCTCAATATAGTAACGGAATCAGGCCGCAAACGGGCAGATTCCGCTGCAGATTCTTTGGCCATACACCGGGGAACAGCGGCTCCCGTCAAGGCCGGCAGGCAAAATCCCTGTTCAGGGTTACTTTCGGGCCGATTTTACCGCCCGCGCAGCCGGTCCAGCACGTCCGAGGAGGCAAAACCGTCCGCGGGGACCCCGATCGAGGCCTGGAAGTTGCGCAGGGCTTCCCGGGTCTGGCCGCCGAACTGGCCGTCCGGGGTGCCCTTGTAGAACCCGCGCTGGGCCAGCAGCTGCTGGAGCTCCAGCCGTTCGGTGCGGGACAGCTCCCGTTCCTGGCGGGGCCAGGGCTGCACGAAGGGCTGCCCCCCACGCAGGCGGTCGGCGAAATGGCCGATCGCCAGCGCATAGGCCTCGGCCGGGTTGTACTTCATGATGACGCGGTAGTTCTGCAGCATCAGGAAGCCCGGCCCTTGCGCGCCCGCCGGCGCCAGCAGATAGGCCTTCTCCGCCGGATGCGGAAAGGGCTGGCCCGTCGGGCGCTTGAGCCCGAGCTTTTCCCACTGCGCCATCGTCATCGCCTTGGCGCGATCGGCCAGCATGTAGTTGAAGCCCTGGGGCACGACGACCTCGTAGCCCCAGCTCTGGCCGGTCTGCCAGCCGTCCTTCTTCAGATTGTTGGCGGTGGAGGCGATCAGGTCGGTGGGATTGTCGACGACGTCGCGCCGTCCGTCACCGTCGCCGTCCACCGCAAACCGCTTGAACGCGGTCGGCATGAACTGGGTCGGGCCGAAGGCGCCGGCCCAGGAGCCGCGCATCTGCTCGGGGCGCAGATCGCCGCGGTTGAGGATCTCCAGGCCTGACAGGAACTCGTCCTTGAAATAGGCCTGGCGCCGGCCGATGCAGGCGAGCGTCGCGGTCGATTGCAGCACGCTGCGGTCGCCCATCTGCGTCGAGTAATTGGACTCGATGCCCCAGATCGAGGCGATGACGTAGCGGTCGACGCCATAGGCCTTTTCGGTGGCATCGAACTGCGCCTTGTATTTGGCGAGCACCTCGCGGCCCTTGGCGAGACGATTGTCGTTCACGAGGATGTCGAGATAGTCCCAGATCGACTTGGTGAACTCCGGCTGCGAGTCCATCAGGTCCATGATGCGCAGGTCGGGGCTGAGACCCGCGGTGAAGCGCTGGAAGTTTTCCTGGGTGATGCCGCGCCGTGCGGCATCGGGCCACATCCCGGCGACGCAATTGTTGAAATTGCCGGCAGCTTCGCGGATCGCCGCCGCCGTCATCAGCGGATGGCCGGAGGCGCCGTCCTCGCCGCTCCAGGGCAGCGCGCCGCCGGGGCCTGGCGGGGCTTGCGCGGGCGCCGGACTCGAGCCGGAGAAGATACCGCCAAACAGGTTCGACAGGCCGTTCTGGGCCTGGGCCTGCGCGCAGGCCGGCAGCAGCAAGGCAGCCGCAACCAGCGCTCCGCCGGTCACGGATCCAGCACGTTTTGCCAGCTCTGCCATCGAATGCATCATGTCCCACCTGTCCGGCCAAAAATCCGCCATCAGGAGGCCCGGTACCGGTTGCCAATAGCTTAACAAAGATGAAATTTTGTTGGCTGCTTTTTTCTTAACTCTATGATCGCGAGGCCCCACATCCGCCTTTGTTGGCGGCTGCAAACAAGCTAGCAAGATGCCATTGCTCCGTTCACGTCCTCAGGTATTCGATCGATCCCATGAAAATTCGCAAAGCCGTATTCCCCGTCGCCGGCCTCGGCACCCGCGTCCTGCCCGCCACCAAGGCGATGCCGAAGGAAATGCTGACCATCGTCGACAAGCCGCTGATCCAGTACGTCTATGACGAGGCGAGGGAGGCCGGCATCGAGCACTTCATCTTCGTCACCGGCCGCAACAAGAACGTCATCGAAGATCATTTCGACCGGATGTTCGAGCTCGACGCGACGCTGGCTGCGCGCGGCAAGAAGGCCGAGCAGGAGATCTTGGCGCAGAACCAGCCGGAAGCCGGCGCCGTCAGCTTCACCCGCCAGCAGGCACCGCTCGGTCTCGGGCACGCGGTCTGGTGCGCACGCGACATCGTCGGCAACGAGCCGTTCGCGGTCGTGCTGCCCGACGAGCTCGTGCTCAACACGCCCGGCTGCCTCAAGCAGATGATCGAGACGGCATCCTCGCTGGGCGAGAAATCCAACCTGATCGCGGTCGAGGCCGTGCCCGACCACCTGACCCATCAATACGGCATCTGCGGCGTCGGCAAGCGCACCGGCAAGATGTTCGAGGTCGACGGCATGGTCGAGAAGCCGGCCAAGGGCACCGCGCCCTCCAACCTCTCGATCACCGGCCGCTACATCCTCCAGCCCGAGATCTTCAAGATCCTGGAAACGCAGGAGCGCGGCGCCGGCGGCGAGATCCAGCTCACCGACGCCATGATCGGCCTCGCCAGATCGCAGAAATTCTACGGCGTCGAGTTCGAGGGCGAGCGCCATGATTGCGGCTCCAAGCCCGGCTTCCTCCGCGCCAACATCGCCTACGGCCTGAAGCGGCCGGAGCTGCGTGACGGGCTGATCGCGGAGATGAAGAAGTATCTGGGACAGTAGCCTCAACGTCGTCCCGGCCTAGTGCGCGATTGCGCACGGGGGCCGGGACCCATCACCGCGTGATCTGTCGATTGCGGTCGCTCTTAGTGCGAACGACAAGTCTTCGCCAAATTCCTCCCTGTGGTTATGGGTCCCGGCCTTCGCCGGGACGACAGCGGGGGTGAGGCGCGCAGGCACCGCCTGCACCGAATAGACTCACGCCACCAGCGACAGCTTCGGCAAGCTTGCCACCACCGACTGGTTACGCCCGCCCGCCTTCGCCGCATAGAGCGCCTTGTCGGCGGCTGCGACCAGGACCGACCAGTCCATGACGGCGGCGGGGACGAGACTGGCGATGCCGCAGGAGACGGTCGACGTCGCCGTGTCGTCGGACCAGCCCTGCACCTTGCCGCGGATCGCCTCGGCGACCTTGAAGGCGTCGGTGGCCGAGGTGTTCGGCAGCAGCACCGCGAACTCCTCGCCGCCATAGCGCGCGGCGCAGTCGCCGGCCCGCCGCACCGAGTCGGAAATGCAGATGGCGATGCCGACCAGCACCTGGTCGCCGGCCTGGTGGCCGAACGTGTCGTTGTAGGCCTTGAAGTGATCGGCATCGATCATCAAGAGCGCGAGCGGCGTCTTCTGGCGCATCGCGCGCCGCCATTCACTGTCGATGACGTGGTCGAATTTGCGGCGGTTCCTCAGGCCGGTGAGCGCGTCGGTCGTCGCCATCTCCTCGAGCTTGCTCTCGGCTTCGGCGCGGCGGCCGATCTCGCGCGCGAGCACGAGCGTCGAGCCCAGCACGAACAGCGCAAGCGCGAGCACCACGGCGCCGATGCGAAGTGCCTCCCTCTGCCACAGCGCGAACACGGCGCTCAGGGGCTTGCCCGCCACCACGAACAGCGGATTGCTTCCGCTGCTGCGAACATAGAGCCGCGGGGTGCCGTCGATCGGCCCCTGTCCGGCGAACGCGCCGCCGATCTTCAGATTGTCCGGTTTCCAGCTCTGGCGCTCGGCGAGGTTCGTGCCGATCACGTCCAGATCGAACGGCCGCCGCATCATGATGGTGCGGTCGCGCTTGAGCACGGTGATGGTGTCCTGGGGATCGAGGCTCAGGCGCTCGAACAATTCGTGGAAATAGCTGAAGCGGATCGAGCCGGCGACGACGCCGAGGAAGCCGCCGTCGGTGTCGCTGATGCGCCGGCTGAGCACGATGGAATAGGCGCCACGGAACAGCATCGGGCGGCTGATGAAGAGGCCCGCGCCCGGATTGTCGCGATGAACCCTGAAATAGTCCTCATCGCTCCGGTTCTCCGGCAGGGGATCGAGCGAGGAAGCGTCGATGGTCAGCCTGCCGTCGGCATCGAACACCTGGATGGCGCCGAAATGCCGTGCCGTGGTTGCATGGTCGAACAGGATGAGGTGGCGGATCGACTTCGAGACCGTGGCGATTTCGGGCAGCAGCATGCCGCTGGAAACGGCCTTCAGCGACAGGTCGTAGATCTCGATGTTGCGGCTGACGTCGGACTCGATGGTCGTCGCCAGGTTTTCCAGCGTCTGGCGGGCCAGCGCCTCCTCGCCCCGGCGCATGTCCAGCATCACGTTGACGCAAACGGCGGAAAAGCCGATCACCGTCACGACGGACGAGATGATCAGCAGCTTCGCCGAAACCCGCCACGGCCGGCGGGCCGTGACTTCGCGCCATCCAGACAACATCGTTTGCTCCCGACATTAGTGGATGCGCCCGAAAGCTTGAGTAGTGTTTAAGGCAGGACGACGCTGTCGCAATGAGTTAAGAAACGGTTTATGCGGCTCACGGTTTCAGGCAGGCCTGACCGGGCGGATCCGGTTTCGGACGAAAGGACGATGGTGATCGACTACGACGCGTTGCGCGACCATCTGCTGCGGCAGAAGCAGGCCGAATTCGTGCTGACCTTCGAACAGATCGAGGAGATCATCGGCGCCGCCCTGCCGCGCGCGGCGAACCGGGCCTCGTGGTGGGATACCTCGCGCAGCCCCGACATCCAGATGCCGCAGCGCGAGGCCTGCCTCGCCGCGGGTTTCAAGGCGGTGCGGATGCCGGACGGCCAGAGCGTGCGGTTCACGAAGCTGAAGATCGACCGGCGGAGGTAGCGCGGCGGCGAAGCCGCCGACCCTCCCCTGGAGGGGGAGGGTAAGACAAGAGGGCGAGATCAGCTCGCCGCTTCCAGCCGCACTTCCGTCAGCAGGCGCATCGCGGCATCGGCGTCCATCGGCTCGCCGAAGGCAAAACCCTGCGCGTATTCGCAGCCCATCTGGTAGAGCTCGACCGCGTCGGAATCGGTCTCGGCACCTTCGGCCACCACGTCCATGCCGAGGTCGTGCGCGAGCGCGATGATCGACTTCAGGATCACCGGACGGGTGCCGCGGTTGGTCGTGCGCACGAATGACTGGTCGATCTTGATGGTGTCGAACGGGAAGCGCTGGAGGTAGGCCAGCGAGGAATGGCCGGTGCCGAAATCGTCGAGCGACAGGCCGGTGCCGAGCTCGCGGATCCGCGTCAGCATCTGGGCGGCGTGCTCCGGATTCTCCATCACCAGCGATTCCGTCAATTCGAGCTTGAGCGTGCCGCGCGCCACCGAGGAGCGCGACAGCACGGTGCGGATGTCGTGGATCAGGTCGTGGCGCAGCAGCTGCCGCGACGAGACGTTGACGGAGGCGAAGATCGGCTCGCGCGAGCGCATCGCGCGCTGCCAGATCGAGAGCTGTTTTGCGGTCTGGTCGAGCACGAACATGCCGAGATCGATGATCAGGCCGGTCTCTTCCGCGATGGTGATGAATTCCGACGGCGCCATGCGCCCGAGCTTCGGATGGTCCCAGCGCGCCAGCGCTTCGAAGCCGGCGACGGAGCGGTCCTCGAGCCGCACGATCGGCTGGTAGAGAATGGTGATCTCCTGCCGCTCGATGGCGCGGCGCAGCTCGCTCTCCAGCGTCAGGCGGTCGGTCTTTCGCGCGCGCATGGCGGGCTTGTAGACGTCGATGCGGTCGCCGCCGATGCGCTTGGAGTGATACATCGCAAGCTCGGCGTCCTTGATGATCTCGTCCGTCAATTGCGTCTGAGGATCAGAAAGGGCGAGCCCGATCGAGGCCGTGAGAAAGATCTCGCGGTCGTTGAAGGCGATCGGCGCGCGGATGGTCTTGCGGATGGTCTCGGCGAAGGCGGTGATGCGGGCGGGATCCTGCTCGGACA
Source organism: Bradyrhizobium sp. GW821-FHT12B03 (assembly GCF_058807535.1). Taxonomy (NCBI): domain Bacteria; kingdom Pseudomonadati; phylum Pseudomonadota; class Alphaproteobacteria; order Hyphomicrobiales; family Nitrobacteraceae; genus Bradyrhizobium; species Bradyrhizobium sp. GW821-FHT12B03. The sequence goes on along the minus strand of NZ_JBXAQU010000006.1, from coordinate 201,932 downwards.
GCAGGATCAGGCCGAACTGGTCGCCGGCCATCCGCGCCAGCGTGTCCTGTGGCTTCAGGATGCGGGTGAGGCGGCGGGCGAGCGTCAGCAGGATGGAATCGCCGACCGCGATGCCGACGGAATCGTTGACCTGCTTGAAGCGGTCGAGGTCGATCACCATCAGCGTCGGCCGCAGCGTCGGCATGGTCTTGGCGAAATGCGCGACCGCACCCAGCCGGTCCATGAACAGCTTGCGGTTGGGCAGGCCGGTGAGGTTGTCATGCACGGAATCGTGCAGCAGGCGCTCCTCGGCATTGCGCAGCTCGGTGACGTCGGTCAGCGTGCCGACCACGCGCGAGACCTCGCCGTCCGAGCCGACCACCGGGCGTGCCTTCAGCGCGAACCACATGAAGTGGCCGTCCGGGGTGCGCAGGCGGAAATCCTGCACCAGGCGGCCGCGGCGCTGGTCGAGCACGCTGTCGAGCGCGGCGCGGAAACGGTCCTGGTCGAGTGGATGCAGCACCTCCAGCCACGATGCGGCCGGGCCTTCCAGCGTGCCGCGCTTGAGGCCGAGCAGGGCTTCGGTCTCGGGGCTGGTGAAGACCTTGTCGGCGGACACGTCCCAGTCCCAGATCAGATCGCCGGAACCGGCGAGCGCCAGGGCCCGCCGCTCGATGTCGGAGACGACGCCGGTGGTGGCGCCGCCGCCGGCGAAGGCGTGCTGCATCACCGTGAAGCCGATCAGCATCACGATCAGCACGAGGCCGCCGAGCAGCGCCGGGCCGACGATGTCGTTGGTGACGGAGCCCGCCACCGTCATGCCGGCCGCGACCACCCAGACCACCAGCAGGAACCAGGTCGGGATCAGCAGCACCGCGCGGTCGAAGCCATGGGTGGAGAGATAGACGATCAGCGCAAAGCCGGCGAAGGCGATCAGCACCAGCGAGATGCGCGCGATGCCGGATGCGACGGCCGGGTCGAACAGCGCGAGCGCGACCAGCGAGCCGAGAAAGGCGAGCCAGCCCACCGTGATGTGCGAATAGCGCACATGCCATCGGCTGAGGTTGAGATAGGCGAACAGGAACACCAGCAGCGTCGCCGCCAGGATCGCTTCACCCGCCGCGCGCCAGATGCGCTCGGCGTTGTTCGACATGTCGAGCACCTTGCCCCAGAAGCCGAAATCGACCCCGATATAGACCAGCACCGCCCAGGCCAGCGCCGCGGCCGCCGGGAACATGATGCTGCCCTTGACCACGAACAGGATGGTCAGCACCAGCGCAAGCAGGCCGGAGATGCCGATCACGATGCCCTGGTAGAGCGTGAAGGAGTTGACCTTGTCCTTGTAGGCCTCCGGCTCCCACAGATAGAGCTGCGGCAGCTTGTCGGTGCGCAGTTCCGCGACGAAGGTGATGACGGCGCCGGGGTCGAGCGTGACGCGGAACACGTCGGCGGTCGGGCTTTCCTGCCGCTCGGGCCGGTCGCCGGTCGAGGGCGTGATGGTCGCGATGCGCGACAGCCCGAGATCGGGCCACAGCAGTCCCGAGGACACGATACGGTAATGCGGGGCGACGATCAGGCGGTCGAGCTGGTCGTCGGTGTTGTTGGCGAGCGCGAACACCACCCAGTTCTGGCCGCCTTCACGGGCGCGCACCTCGATGCGGCGGACGATGCCGTCGGTGCCGGGCGCGGTCGAGACCTGGATGCGGTCGGCGTCGCTGCGCTGATGCTCGAGCACGCCGGTGAGGTCGATCGCGGGCGCGTCACCGCGGACGCTGACGGCGTCGAGCGCGCGCGCGGGAAGCGCGGCGACAACAATCATGAGGCCCAGCGCGATGGGCGCGAGGCACCTGATCAGACGCAAGGTCGGTTCTCCGCGTTCGACGCAAACTTTGTGTGCAAGACGACTCTAGAAGGCGATTTCAGACCGGACGCAATTGGTTCGGTGCGTCGCGATAGATGCCACGAAAGCAAGGAAAATCAAAGGGTTTCCGCCTTGCCCTGTGGGTCAGCGGCCTAGGCCTCCAACACAATTTTGCCAATATGTGCGCTCGTCTCCATGCGCCGGTGGGCATCGGCCGCCTTTTCCAGCGGGAAAGCGCTGTCCATCACCGGTTTGACCCGGCCCTCGCGCAGCAGCGGCATCACTTTCGCCTCGATTGCGGCCACCATCGCCGCCTTGTCCGCATTACTACGGGGGCGCAGCGTCGAGCCGGTATGGGTCAGGCGCTTGACCATGACCTTGGCGATGTTGACGCTGACCTTGGGGCCGTTGAGGGTCGCGATCTGGACGATGCGGCCGTCGACTGCGGCGGCGTCGTAATTGCGGTCGACATACTCGCCGGCGACCATGTCGAGGATCAAATTGACGCCGGCCTTGTCGGTCTCTTCCTTCACCACGGCGACGAAGTCTTCGGTCTTGTAGTTGATGGCGCGGTCGGCACCCAGCTTGAGGCAGGCATCGACCTTGTCCTGCGATCCCACGGTGACGAACACCTTTGCGCCGAACGCCTTCGCGAGCTGGATCGCCATGGTGCCGATGCCGGAGGAGCCGCCATGGATCAGCAGCGTCTCGCCGGCTTTCAGGCCGCCGCGCTCGAACACATTGTGCCAGACCGTCATCAGGGTTTCCGGCAGCGCGCCGGCTTCCTTGATCGACAGCGCCGGCGGCACGCTCATCGCCTGGGCGTCCTGGGCAATGCAGTACTGCGCATAGCCGCCGCCGGCGACCAGCGACATCACCTTATCGCCGATCTTGTGCCGCTTGGCGTTGCTGCCGACGGCCACCACTTCGCCGGCAATTTCGAGGCCCGGGAGGTCGCTGGCGCCGGGCGGCGGCGGATAGGCGCCGGAGCGCTGCGCGACGTCGGGCCGGTTGACGCCCGCGGCCTGCACCTTGACCAGGATCTCGTCGGGACCGGGCTGCGGAACGGGACGTTGTTCCGGCACCAGCACCTCCGGCCCGCCGGGCTTGGAGATGGCGACCACGGTCATTTGCGCGGGCAGCTTGTCCATGATGTGTCCTTGAGCAAAGGTGCGGGATGCAACGAGGCCATTGCTTAGCCAGCGCGGTCCACGCTGGCAACCGCTTCAGCCGTGTGGTTCGCGCAACGCAGGAGGAACGAGGATGCCGATCGAAGACGACGACCGCCCGCGCAAGAAGATCACGCATGAAATCGGACAGGATCTCTCACTGTTGTCCGTGGAGGAGCTGACCGAGCGCGTGGCCCTGCTCAAGACCGAGATCGCCAGACTGGAAGAAGCCGCCACCAAGAAGCGCGCCTCGCGCGATGCGGCGAACAGTATTTTCAAGTCGTAGGTCGCCGCATGACGGCTGTCGTCCCGGCGCAGGCCGGGACCCATACTCCGTGCAAGCAGTTTGGCGAAGACTCGGAGCGAGCATTTCCCCGACGACTCCCGCCTGTGGCTATGGGCCCCGGCCTTCGCCGGGGCGACGATGGAGAGACTGTTCCGCAGCGCACTCGGCCTCTGGCCGACATGGCTAACGAACCCTCAAAAAAATCGTTCGTTTACCGTCGATTAAGCTTTCGCGTTTATGACTGGAACTGTCCTCGTTTGGACACCGAGTGGCTCCTGTCCACTCTGTTTGACGCCTCCCTGTTATCAACTTTCAAAGCCGCCGGTCTTCCGGCGGCTCTTTTTTGCGTTCAAGCGCTTTCAAAAAACGACCAGTTGCGGTTGAATTCCGAGGAAAGACGCGCGGAAACCATATCCGCGCTTGTCGCTGGACTCCGCGCTCCCAGCGCGCAATGATTTGTTCATCATAAGCCGGCGCAAAGCCGGACAGGTAAACAGTTGCGTAAGGGGCGTTAACCATGGAACGTTTGCAAGCCGACGGCGCTCTCGTTCAACTCAGCGAGCGGTTCACCAATTCTGCGGCGTTCGGCACGCTGTTCCGCGAAGGCATGGACCTCGTCGAGGAAACCGCCGCCTATCTCGACGGCGCCGGCCGCACCGAGGCCAAGGCGCTCGATCGCGCCGTCAGCCTCACCTATGCAACCGAAAGCATGCGCCTGACCACCCGCCTGATGCAGCTCGCCTCCTGGCTGCTGCTGCACCGTGCGGTGAAGGAAGGCGAGATGACGCTGGTCCAGGCCAACCGCGAGAAGACCAAGGTCAAGCTGACCGCCGCCGATCCCGGCCCCGCCGACACCATCGAGAAGCTGCCCTCGCAGCTCCAGGACCTGATCCACCGCTCGATGAGCCTGCAAACCCGCGTCCGCCGTCTCGACACCACCATCCACACCCCGCCGGCCGAGCACATCGCGATCGGCAACCCGCTGGTGCCGCAGCTCAACGCGCTGAAGGCCGCGTTCGAGCGGTAGGCTGTAATCCGCGCATTTGTTGTCCGACCGTCACCCCCGCGCAATGGCGAAGCCATTGTCGCTGGAGGTGGCCGCTTCTTCAGCGGCCCTCGAAGGGCGACGGCCCGGCTGCATCTGCGGGCCGTGCATCCTTCGAGGCTCCCCACGCGACGCGTTGCGTCGCCTGGCTCGCGCCTCAGGATGACGGGGAGAGATTGAGCTGCGGCCTCATGGAAAACAAAAACGCCCCCGGTCTCCCGGGGGCGTTTTTCGTCGCGGCCGAAACGGCCGGATCAATCCTTCTTGAGGAAGCCCGAGAACTTCTTCTGGAAGCGCGAGACGCGGCCGCCGCGATCCATCAGCTGGGCGTTGCCGCCGGTCCAGGCCGGGTGCGACTTCGGGTCGATATCGAGGTTCAGCGTGTCGCCTTCCTTGCCCCAGGTGGAGCGGGTCAGGTACTCGGTCCCGTCGGTCATCACGACCTTAATCGTATGATAATCCGGATGAATTTCGGCTTTCATGGCAATTCCTAGGGCGACCTGCGCCTTGCTTGAGTGGCTATCGAATGACGGATTTGGCCGGCTCTATACCCCAGCGGACCCTTCAAAACAAGCCATTGTGGCCAAAGGGGAACCGGGCAGTCCCCTAAGGGACATACCGGATTTGCCACTACCCTTGCACCGGCCTATGTGGAGTTAACTTGTCTCCTTGGGTCGGATGTCATGAGCGCAGTGGAACGGCTTGACGATCGGTACCGCGATGAGGGCCAGACCGTGGCGGCCGAGGCCCCGTCGATCGAGGCCGAGCTGATCGAGCAGCCCGCCAGGAGTCGCGCGAAGCTGCGGCCGCTGCTCGCGCTCGCACCTTATGTGAATCGTTATCGCGGCCGGGCCGCGCTTGCCTTCGTCGCGCTGACGATCGCTGCGCTGACGACGCTGCTGGTGCCGGTCGCGGTGCGCCGGATGATCGATTTCGGCCTGACGCCCGAGGGCATCGAGCTGATCAACAGCTACTTCTCGGTGATGATCGCGGTCGTCGCCGTGCTCGCGCTGGCGAGCGCCGCGCGCTACTACCTCGTGATGACGATCGGCGAGCGTATCGTCGCCGACCTCAGGCACGATGTGTTCGCGCATCTGCTGTCGCTCTCGCCGGCGTTCTTCGATTCCGCGCGCAGCGGCGAATTGATCTCGCGGCTCACCGCCGACACAACCCAGCTCAAATCCGCCGTCGGCGCCTCGGTGTCGATCGCGCTGCGCAACCTGATGATGTTCTTCGGCGCGGCGGCGATGATGGTGATCACCAGCCCGAAGCTGTCGGGCTTCGTGCTGCTGGCCATTCCCCTGATCGTGCTGCCGCTGGTCGCCTTCGGGCGCTGGGTGCGGCGTCTGTCGCGCAATGCGCAGGACACGCTCGCCGAGGCCTCCGCCTATGCGGGCGAGCTGATTGGTGCGATCCGCACCGTGCAGGCCTATACCAGCGAGCGGTTTGCCGAAAAGCGGTTCGGCGGCGAAGTCGAGCAGGCCTACGAGGCCGCGCGCACCTCGACCCAGGCGCGCGCGGTGCTCACCGCCATCATCATCTTCATCGTGTTCGCAAGCGTGGTCGCGATCCTCTGGATCGGCTCGCATGACGTGCTGTCAGGCGCGATCTCGCCGGGCCGGCTCGGCCAGTTCGTGCTCTATGCTGCGTTTGCCGCCGCCGGCCTCGGCCAGCTCAGCGAGGTCTGGGGCGAAGTCTCGGCGGCATCAGGTGCGGCCGAGCGCCTGTTCGAGATCCTGCACGTGCAGCCCGAGATCAAGGCGCCCGCGTCACCGCGCGCGCTGCCGGTGCCGGCGCGCGGCGAGGTCGGCTTCGACCAGGTCAGCTTCGCCTATCCGGCGCGGCTCGACGTCAAGGTGCTCGACGCCGTGTCGTTCACCGTGCGTCCGGGCGAGAAGGTCGCGATCGTCGGTCCGTCCGGCGCCGGCAAGAGCACGATCTTCCATCTCTTGCTGCGCTTCTACGATCCGCGCAGCGGCGCGATCTCGCTCGACGGCGTGCCGGTCAGGTCGGCCGATCCCCGCGACTTCCGTTCCCGCATCGCGCTGGTGCCGCAGGAATCCAACGTGTTCGCCTCGAGCGCCCGCGAGAACATCCGCTTCGGCCGGCCCGATGCGACCGATGCCGAGGTCGAGCGCGCTGCCGAGCTCGCGCATGCCGCCGAGTTCATCCGCCGCCTGCCCGAAGGCTTCGACACCCCGCTCGGCGAGCGCGGCGTGACGCTATCCGGCGGCCAGCGTCAGCGCATCGCCATCGCCCGCGCCATCCTGCGCGATGCGCCGCTCTTGTTGCTCGATGAAGCCACCTCCGCGCTCGATGCCGAAAGCGAGACGCTGGTGCAGACCGCATTGGAAGAGCTGATGCGCCACCGCACCACGCTGGTGATCGCGCACCGCCTCGCCACCGTGCTCTCCTGCGACCGCATCCTGGTGATGGACCAGGGCAAGATCGTCGAGCAGGGTACGCATGCGGAGCTCGTGGCCGCGAATGGGCTTTATGCGCGGCTCGCGAGGCTGCAGTTCGAGGGGGCGTGAGGCGGTGCGATCGCTGCCCCAGTGACGGTGTCATTCCCCGCGAAGGCGGGGAATCCAGTATTCCAGAGACAGCAGTGATTGAACCGAGAAGCCGCGGCGTACTGGATGCCCCGCCTTCGCGGGGCATGACAGTTGAGACTGTGGTGAGGGCTCGGACTTACCGGCACTTCGGCGAGAGCGTCGGCACGTTCGGCCACGGCCAGTTCTTCCAGCTGCCGTCCGCATCGACGCAGGCTGATGGAGCAGGGCTGCTCGTCGGCGCAGGCTGGCCCGTCGTCTTGGGCGGCGAAGCAAGGCGCTGGTCGACATAGGCCGTCGACACATAGCCGGCGACGATGACGGCCAGAAAGACCGAAGACCCCTTGGCGAGGTCGCTCAACCGCATCGATCGTCTCCATCCGCTGTCATTGCTGCTTCCAACCACAACGAATAACGGACGCCGTTCGATCCCGACGTGACAGGCGTCACGTCCGCCAGATCATCTTCAGCACCGGCCGGCCCGAGGTCGGGTTCACATCGTCGCCGGCATGGGCAAAGCCGTTGCGCTCGTAGAAGCGGATGGCGCGGGAATTGTCCTTGTTGACGAGCAGCGTGACGCCTGACGGCGACAGCCGCTTGGCCTCATCCACCAATAGCCGCGCCGCGTCCGAGCCCCAGTGATCCGGATCGACCACGAGCTGGTCGAGATAGCCGTCGCCGTCGATGGTGACGAACCCCGTCAGCGCGCCGTCCTGTTCGGTCACGACGATCGAGGCCTTCGGCACCAGATCCTTGCGCCAGCGCTCGCGCCACCAGTCCAGCCGCGCGGCAAAATCGATCTGCGGATAGGCCCGCTGCCAGGTGCGGTGCCAGAGGTCGATCGAGGCTGCTTCGTCCTCTGGGCGGTAGGGGCGGAGGTGGAGGGCAGGGCTCACTACCGCTCCGTCAGCTTCAGCTCGATGCGGCGGTTGCGCTTGTAGGCCTCTTCCGTGTTGCCGGTGTCGAGCGGCTGGAATTCGCCGAAACCGGCGGCGACGAGGCGCTGGGCCGGCACGCCGAGCGAGATCAGGTATTGCACCACCGAGATCGAACGTGCCGCCGACAGGTCCCAGTTGGATTTGAAGTTTGCACCGCTAACCGGCCGCACGTCGGTATGGCCGTCGACGCGCAAGACCCAGGGAATTTCGCTGGGGATCTTCTTGTCGAGCTCGATCAGCGCGGTCGCCAGGGTGTCGAGCTCGGCGCGGCCCTCGGGCAGCAGCGTCGCCTGGCCGGTGTCGAAGAACACCTCGGACTGGAACACGAAACGGTCGCCGACGATGCGGATGTCCGGGCGGTTGCCGAGGATGGCGCGCAGGCGGCCGAAGAACTCCGAGCGGTAGCGCGACAATTCCTGCACGCGCTGCGCCAGGGCCACGTTCAGGCGGGAGCCGAGATCGGCGATCCGGTTCTGCGATTCCTTGTCGCGCTTCTCGGATGCATCGAGCGCCTCTTCCAGTGCCGCGAGTTGCCGCCGCAGCGCGCTGATCTGCTGGTTCAGCACCTCGATCTGCGCCAGCGCCCGCGCCGAAACCGCCTTCTCGGAGTCCAGCGCCTTGCCGAGCTCGGAGGTCTTGCCTTGCGCGTCGTTGCCGGCGGCAGCCAGGCCGTCATAGAGGCCCTTGATGCGGTCGCGCTCGCTCTCGGCCGAGGCGAGGCCCGCCTTCAATGACGAGACCTGGTCGTCGAGCGTGAGCTTGCCGAGCTTCTCCAGCGAGAGCAGTTCGTTGAGCTGGGCGATCTTGGCGTTGAGCTGCTCCAGTGCCTTGTCCTTGCCGGTCACTTCCTGCGACAGGAAGAACTGCACGACCAGGAAGACCGACAGCAGGAACACAATCGACAGCACCAGCGTCGACAGCGCGTCGACGAAGCCGGGCCAGTAGTTGAAGGAAGTATCGCCGCGGCGGCTGCGCGCCAGAGCCATTTTTAATCTCTCCGTTCTTTCGTGTCCCGGACGCGGTGCAGCGTGTAACGCTGCTCCGCAGAGCCGGGACCCATGTCTCACCTGGCACTGGGCCCCGGCTCAGCAGCGCACCGCTTCGCGCTGCGCTGCGTCCGGGGCACGAGAGCGCCTAACCCTTCTCGGGCTGGCGCGCGATCCGCTCCAGCAGGCGCCGGATCTCGCGGTTCTGCTCGCCCTGGCCGTCGGCCCATTCGCGGATCATTTGCTGCTCGGTGCGCATGTGCGAGACCAGCGCCTGGATCGCTTCGGCAAGGCTCGCCATCGCCGCGGTGGTGCCGCGGCTGGCGCTGCCTTCCTCGAGCACGGAGCGCAAGCGCTCGACGGCGGCCTGAAGCTCGCCGCTGGCGACGCCGCCGCCCCCGGAGGCGACCGCGACCTCGCCATGGCCATATTCGCGCACGGTGGTGGCGAGCCAGTCCTCGAGATCGGTGTAGAAGCGGTTCTGCGCCTGGCTCGATTGCAGATCGAGGAAGCCGAGGATCAGCGAGCCGGCGAGGCCGAACAGCGAGCTCGAGAACGAGATGCCCATGCCGCCGAGCGGGGCGGCGAGGCCCTCTTTCAGCGTGTCGAACAGCGCGCCGGAATCGCCGCCGACCTTGAGCCCGTCGATCACCTTGCCGACCGAGCCGACCGTCTCGATCAGGCCCCAGAAGGTGCCGAGCAGGCCGAGGAAGACGAGCAAGCCGGTCATGTAGCGGGAGATGTCGCGGGCCTCGTCCAGGCGGGTCGCGATCGAATCGAGCAGATGCCGCATCGTGGTCTGGGTGATCGTCATCCGCCCGATGCGCTCGCCGCCCAGGATCATCGCCATCGGCGCCAGCAACTTGGGGTGGCGGGCAGGCGCGAGGCCGGGATCGGCGATGCGGAAATTGTTGACCCAGGAGACTTCAGGGTAGAGCCGGATGACCTGCCGGAAGGCCAGCACGATGCCGATGAACAGCACCGCTCCGATCAGGGCGTTGAGGCCCGGATTGGCGAAGAAGGCCTGGATGATCTGCTTGTACAGCACCACGCCCACCAGCGCGCAGAGCACCAGGAAGACCAGCATCCGCACCAGGAAGACGCTGGGCGAGGACAGTTTGGTGTATTCGATGTCCATGGGGGAGCGGGGCGAAGTGCCAGACGGCATGGCCGGTATCATCCGTTACGAACGTGATTGCGGCGCGCACTATGGCACAGCGGCAGCCCAAAAAAAGCGCCGGATGCGCCGATTTCGGGGAGAGCATCTGGAACCCAAAGCCGAAACCGCGCTTTGATACCTGCGTATCCTGCAGAACTTCGGTATTCCACAGGCTTAGCCGGATTTTCGCTTCCCTGCCGCCAGAGACGGAGTGGCCGCATGAGCGTCGTTTCCGCGATCATCGGGACTGCCGAACGTGTGCCGCTGCCGGATGTGGTGATCCGCGCCGCGATCCAGCGCATGTGCTCGCGCACGGCGACCCGCCTGTCCGCCCTGGGCGTGGACGACGAGGCCGCTTTCGCCGGGCGGATGATGCTGCGGCCGATCGCCGAGGACATCGATGCGGCCAATGCCGGCCATGACGAGGTGCCCGCGTCCTTCTTCGCCCAGGTGCTCGGCCCCAACCGCAAATACTCGTCCTGCTTCTACAAGACCGATGCGACCACCCTGCAGGAGGCGGAGGAGGAGGCGCTGCGCCAGACCGTCGCCCATGCCGGTCTCGCCGACGGGCAGACCATCCTCGAGCTCGGCTGCGGCTGGGGCTCGCTGTCGCTGTGGATGGCGCGGCAGTTTCCGCATGCCAAAGTGACGGCGGTGTCGAGCTCGCAGGCGCAGCGCGCCCATATCGAGGAGGAGGCGCGGCTGCGCGGCTTGCTGAACCTGCGCGTGCTCACCGGCGACATGAACGTATTCGCGCCCGAGGCCCAGTTCGATCGCATCGTCTCGGTCGAGCTGTTCGAGCACGTGATGAACTGGCGCAAGCTGATGACGCGCCTGCGGTCATGGCTTGCGCCCGAGGGGCGGCTGTTCATGCACATCGTCACCCATCGCTCCGGCTCCCATCTGTTCGACCGGGCCAATCGCGAAGACTGGATCGCGCAGCACGTCTTCACCGGCGGGGTGATGGCGAGCCATCACCTCGTCAGGCAATTCGACGACATCTTCACGGTCGAGAAGGAATGGTGCTGGAGCGGCACGCATTATCAGCGTACCGCCAACGACTGGCTCGCCAATTTCGACGCGCATCGCGATGCGATCGAGGCGGCCTTGCGCAGGGTCCATGGTGAGGACACCGCGTTGTGGTTGCGGCGCTGGCGCTGGTTCTTGCTCGCGACCTCGGGCCTGTTCGGCTACGCCGATGGAACGGAGTGGGGTGTCAGCCACTACCGGATGAAGGCGGCGGGGTAATTGCGCTCTTCTGTCGCAGCACGTTGCAATGGAACCCGACTCACAATCCGGTGAGACGCAAAAAGCAACCTGAACTCAGCACGATAGGCCGTGTGACATTGAGCCGCCCGCGCCATGCGTTGCGTCGCAGCAAGTCCATTCTATCTTGGGGCCATCAGCCGTGCCAAAATGGCCCAGAACGGGCCGGTGCGGAGCGTGATCTGTTTCAACAACATCGGGGCACCCCACTTCATGTCAGGACTTCGCGCGCGATCGGCATGCGTTGCAGTGTTGCTCGCGGCCTTTGCGCCGCTGCTCGGTGCTTGCGACGAGTCCAGCTCCGCGGTGTCCGCCGCCCCGCCGGTCGACCCTGACGTCAGCATTGTCGTCGTCAAACCGCAGCCGCGCGCCGTGGTGCGCGAACTGCCGGGCCGCATCGCGCCGACGCGCGTCTCCGACGTGCGGCCCCGTGTCTCCGGCATCGTGGTCGAACGATTGTTCCGTCAGGGCAGCGAGGTGAAGGCCGGCGATGCGCTCTATCGCATCGATCCACGTCCGTTCGAGGTCGAGGTGATGGCCAACGAGGCCGCGGTCGCCAAGGCCGAGGCCGGGTTGATGCAGGCCAGACAGCAGGCGCACCGCATCGCCACCCTCACCAAGGATCGCGCGGCCCCGGAAGCCGAGAACGAGAAGGCGATCGCGGCCGAACGCCAGGCCTATGCCGAGGTCGAGGGCCGCAAGGCCGACCTTTCGCGCGCCAAGCTCAATCTCGACTATGCCACCGTGCGCGCCCCGATCGACGGCGTGGTCGGTGCCGCGCTGGTCAGCGAAGGCGCGCTCGCGGTCCAGAACGAGACCAATCTTGCCACCATCCAGCAGCTCGATCCGATCTATGCCGACTTCACCCAGTCGGTGAACGAGCTCAACCAGCTCCGCCGCGCCTTCGAGAGCGGCGACCTCGAGCGCATCGCGGCCGACGCCGCCAAGGTGCGCCTCGTGCTCGACGACAACACCATCTATTCGCTCGACGGCAAGCTGTTGTTCTCCGACGCCAAGGTCGACGCCCATACCGGCCAGGTGACGCTGCGCGGCGAGTTCCGCAATCCCAAGCGTGAGCTGTTGCCAGGCATGTATGTCCGCGTGCGCCTCGACCAGGGTCTCGATTCCGACGCGATCGCGGTGCCGCAGCAGGCGATCCAGCGCAATGGCGGCGGCGGCAGCGAGGTGTTCGTCGTCAAGGACGACAACCGCATCGCGGTGCAGCCGGTGCGCACCGGTTCGGTTCAGGACGGCATCTGGTTCGTCACCGAAGGACTGAAGGCCGGCGACAAGGTCGTGGTCGAAGGTTTCCAGAAGTTCGCGGCCGGCGACAAGGTCAAGCCGCAATCCTGGTCGGAGGCGGATGCGACCGCGGACAACCGGCACGCCCAGAAACTCACGCGGTAACGCTCGCGCGGTTCAGAACACCTCTCCCGAAGGGAGAGGTCGGATCGCATCGAAGATGCGATCCGGGTGAGGGGTTACAGTCTCACTGGGCGCTGCGGCCCCTCACCCGGATTGCACTGGACGATGCTTCGCATCGCCAGAGCAATCCGACCTCTCCCCGCTGGGGAGAGGTCGGACCCCAGACAACCGGGCGAACCTAACTTCATCGAGCCTGTACGAAACAACAAGGGTGATACGGCAAATGCCGAGTTTCTTCATCGACAGGCCGATCTTCGCCTGGGTGGTTGCGCTGTTCATCTGCCTGATCGGCGCGATCTCCGTGCCGCTGCTGCCGATCGCGCAATATCCGATCATCGCGCCGCCCTCGATCTCGATCTCGACCAGCTATCCGGGCGCCTCGCCGGAAAACCTCTACAACAGCGTCACGCGCCTGATCGAGGAGGAGCTCAACGGCGCCTCCGGCATCCTCAATTTCGAATCGACCAGCGACTCGCTCGGCCAGGTCGAGATCATCGCCAATTTCGTGCCCGGCACCGATACCAGCGCGGCTTCGGTCGAGGTGCAGAATCGCATCAAGCGCGTCGAGGCGCGGCTGCCGCGCGCGGTGATCCAGCAGGGCATCCTGATCGAGGAAGCCTCCAGCGCCGTGCTCCAGATCATCACGCTGAACTCGACCGACGGCAGCCTCGACGAGGTCGGCCTCGGCGACTTCATGATCCGCAACGTGCTGGGCGAGATTCGCCGCATTCCCGGCGTCGGCCGCGCCACGCTCTATTCGACCGAGCGTAGCTTGCGCGTCTGGGTCGATCCGGCCAAGCTGGTCGGCTATGGACTGACCGCCGACGACGTCAACAAGGCGATATCGGCGCAGAACGCGCAGGTCGCCTCGGGCAGCATCGGTGCCGAGCCGTCGACGTCGACCCAGCGCACCTCCGCGCTGGTGCTGGTCAAGGGCCAGCTCTCGTCCCCCGATGAATTCGGCGCCATCATCCTGCGCGCCAACGCCGACGGTTCGACCGTGCGCCTGCGCGACGTCGCGCGCATCGAGGTCGGCGGCCTCAGCTACCAGTTCAACACCCGCCTGAACGGCAAGCCGACCGCGGGCCTGTCCGTGCTGATGTCGCCGACCGGCAACGCGCTGGCGACCGCGAGCGCGGTCGAGGAGAAGATGAAGGAGCTGTCGCGCTTCTTCCCCGCCAACATCTCCTACGAGATCCCCTACAACATCACGCCCGTGGTCGAGGCCTCGATCAAGAAGGTGCTCTCGACGCTGGTCGAAGCCGTGGTGCTGGTGTTCGTGGTGATGTTCCTGTTCCTCCAGAACATCCGCTACACCATCATTCCGACCATCGTGGTGCCGGTGGCGCTGCTGGGCGCCTGCACCATTCTGCTGCTCGCCGGCTACTCCATCAACATGCTCTCGATGTTCGGCATGGTGCTCGCGGTCGGCATCCTCGTCGACGACGCCATCGTCGTGGTCGAGAACGTCGAGCGCATCATGGCCGAGGAGGGCCTGCCGCCGAAGGAAGCGACGCGGAAAGCCATGTCGCAGATCACCGGCGCCATCATCGGCATCACGCTGGTGCTGATGGCGGTGTTCGTGCCGATGGCGTTCTTCCCGGGATCGGTCGGCATCATCTACCGCCAGTTCTCCGTGACCATGGTCGCCGCGATCGGCTTCTCCGCCTTCCTCGCGCTGTCGCTGACGCCGGCGCTGTGCGCCACGCTGTTGAAGCCCGTAGCCAAGGGGCACGGCCATTCGAGCAATTTCGTGTTCAGCCGGTTCAATTGGTTGCTCGAGGCCTGCCGGTTTCGCTACGCGAGCACCGTCGGCTTCTCGCTGAAGCGCACCGGCCGCCTGATGCTGGTCTATGTCGCGCTGCTCGTCGGCCTGTCCTGGGCCTTCGTCAACCTGCCCGGCGGCTTCCTGCCCGTCGACGACCAGGGCTTCGTCACCACCGACGTGCAGACGCCGTCGGATTCGTCCTACGGCCGCACCGAGGCCGTGATCGAGAAGGTCGAGAAATACCTGGCGCAGCGGCCGGGCGTCGACAACGTCACCTTCCTCACCGGCTTCAGCTTCTCCGGCCAGGGCATGAACACCGCGCAGGCCTTCATCACCTTGAAGGATTGGTCGGAGCGCGGGCCGAAGGAGTCGGCCGCTGCGATCGTCACCGACATCAACCGCGATCTGTCGTCTTCTATTCGCGACGCGAAGATCTCCGCGCTGCAGCCGCCGCCGATCGACAATCTCGGCAATTCCTCGGGCTTCTCGTTCCGTCTCCAGGACCGCGGCCAGAAGGGCTATCCGGCCCTGATGCGCGCCGCCGACCAGTTGATCGCGGAGGCCAATGCGAGCGCGGTGCTGCAGAAGGTCTATATCGAGGGCCTGCCCGAGGCGGGCGTGGTCAACCTCGTGATCGACCGCGAGAAGGCCGGCGCCTTCGGCGTCACCTTCGAGGACATCAACAACACGATCTCGACCAATCTCGGCTCGAACTACATCAACGACTTCCCGAACCGCGGCCGCATGCAGCGCGTCGTGGTGCAGGCGGATGCCCGCGACCGCATGCGGACCGAGGACATCCTCAACTACAACGTCAAGAACAGCCGCGGCCAGCTGGTGCCATTCTCCTCCTTCACCACGGTGGAGTGGGCGCGCGGCCCGACCCAGATCGCCGGCTTCAACTATTATCCGGCGGTGCGCATCTCGGGCGAAGCCAGGCCCGGCTTCACCTCGGGCGATGCCATCGCGGAGATGGAGCGTCTCGCCGGCAAGCTGCCGCGCGGCTTCGGCTATGAATGGACCGGCCAGTCGCTCCAGGAGAAACTGTCGGGCTCGCAGGCGCCGTTCCTGCTGGCGCTGTCGGTGTTCGTGGTGTTCCTGTGCCTCGCCGCGCTCTACGAGAGCTGGACCATTCCGCTCGCGGTGCTGCTCACCGTGCCGCTCGGCATCGTCGGCGCCGTGGTCGCGGCGATGCTGCGGGGGCTACCCAACGACGTCTATTTCACTGTCGGCCTGATCACGATCATTGGCCTCGCCGCCAAGGACGCGATCCTGATCATCGAGTTCGCCAAGGACCTCCGCAAGGAGGGCAAGCCGCTGGTGGAAGCCACCATCGAGGCCTGCCGCCTGCGCTTCCGCCCGATCCTGATGACCGGCCTTGCCTTCATCTGCGGCGTGCTCCCCATGGCCATCGCCCACGGCGCCGGCGGCGCCAGCCAGCAGGCGCTGGGCAGCATCGTGATGGGCGGCATGATCGCGGTGGTGATCCTCGCACTGTTGATGGTGCCGGTGTTCTTCGTCTCCGTGCAGCGCGTGCTGGCGGGGGATCGCGAGCAGAAAGCGGCGAAGGATGGCGAGGCGTACGGGCCGCCGGCGCGGGCAAGGGGCGGCCACTGAACGCCCCGGGGCAATCGCCCATAGTATGCACGATGGGGCGGCATCGGCAGTGGGCTCCCTCTCCCGCTTGCGGGGGAGGGCTGGGGTGGGGGTATCTCCGCGTCGGGATTGCCGAGAATGCGGAGGATGTCCCAGTGTGGTGAGAGCCCTCACCCGCCGCGCGCGGGATGATGCTGCGCATCGCCCCGGGCGCGTCGGCCTCTCCCGCGAGCGGGAGAGGCGGAGCAAGCCCGCGCGCTGCTTGTGAAATCCATATGCGATTGCCTGCCCGAACGCCGGATCGGTCGGCTTGCTTTCTCGGGATTGTCAATCCAGACTGCATCCCTGGATTGAATGAATGTGTAGTCGCACTGAACAGCGAATGCACGGTTAGCCTGCCGAGAGCATGTGATGCGTCCGACCGACATTGCGATCTCGAACTATCGCTCCATCCGGCGGCTCTCCATACCCATCCATCCCCTGTCCGTGTTTGTCGGTGAGAATGGTGTCGGCAAATCCAATCTCTACAAGTCCCTGTCGCTGTTGCGCGACGCGGCAACCGGGCGGATCACGCGCACCATCGCCGACGAGGGCGGATTGAATTCGGTGTGCTGGTCCGGCCTCCGCAAGCGCGGCGAAGATGGGCGACTGCGGTTGTCTGCCAGGTTCGACCGTCTCAAATATTCCATTGAGCTCGGATTTCCTGGCCCACTGGAGGCGGCGTTTTCCGGCGAACCGATGATCAAGACAGAAAGTATCGAGGCGACGGAGGGCAAGCGCACGGTTCTCCTGATGGAGCGGAAAAACTCGCTCGTCAGCGTCCGCGACGAGAGTGGTGCATGGGTCAACCACAAGGACGCGGTGCTGCCGTCGGAAACGGCGCTAGCGGGTTTTTCGGACGGCAAGGAATGCCCCGAAATCGATTTGATCAGAAACGCAATGCTGGGCTGGCGATTTTATCACGACTTTCGCACCGATCCGGCGTCGCCGATACGAAAGCCGTGTCTGGCGATCACGACGCCCTCGCTCAGCGCCGATGGAAGCGATCTGGCTGCGGCCCTGGCGACGCTCTACACCATTCGAGGAGACGCCGCCGACCTGCAGGATGCGATCCAGGATGCGTTTCCCGGCGCCGATCTCCGCGCATGGGAAAACAACGGCCTGTGCGAATTTGCTCTGCAACTGGAGGACATGCCGCGGCCGTTCGGGGCTCATGAACTCTCCGACGGGACGCTGAAATACATCTGCCTGCTCGCGGTGTTCATGGGCTACCGCTTGCCGCCGTTCATCGCGCTGAACGAACCCGAGACCAGCCTGCATCCGTCGCTGCTGTCGCCATTGTCCCGGCTGATCGCCAAGGCATCACGCCGCGCCGATATCTGGATCGTCACCCATTCGGAACAGCTGATGGAGGCATTGCGAAGCGAGAACGCGGTCCCGCTCCGCCGCGTGATCAAGTCGAAAGGGGCGACGGCGATCGAGGGCCTCACTCTCGGCGGTGAGTATCGCGAGGAGGAGCCGGACGAGGACGATTAGGCCGCGTCCCTCCAGACCCTAGCATCGTCAGTGTGCACCGGATAAATTGACCACGATCTTCTCTTGCAAGTCGGAGTCGCCGTGCGCTTGCTCTTCCTGATGGTTTTCCTTGCCGCGACGTCGCCGGCGCTCGGCAGGTGGGTGGGCGTGGAAGAGGAACGGATCCCGGTCGCCAGGCTCATCGAAAACCTGGAGAAGATCGCCAAGGACGATCCTACCAGCGTCGAGGCGTTGCTGAACCTTGGTCGTGCGCATGGCATGGCTTACGCTCAGAAGTCCGACCCGCTGACGGTGCCGAAGGCCTACCATGGCACTCGGCCGCCGGCCGTTCCTTTCGGTAAGGTAACGACGGCCGCTGACCCCACTTCGAAGACCGCCTCCCAGGCGCATCTGGAAGCCGCGTTGAAAGCGTACAAGCAGGCGCTGGCACTGGACAAGGACAACCTTGTTATCCAGCTCGGCCTCGCCTGGCTGACCGAGCAGGCCGGCAGGAAGTACGATGCGGTGAAGCAGTATCGAACGATCGCAAGCGCCGCCTGGGAGAAGGAAAAGAACCTGACGGGGCTTGGTCTCGGCGGGCAGACGCTGACCGGCGAAGTCGCCTCTTACCTCGTCCCGCTTCTCGACGCCGAGAAGGATAAGCGCGAGATCGAGACGCTGAAGGACCACGCGGCCGCGATGGGAAAGCTGCCGTACCCAATCACTCCCATCGCTGTGCCGCTGGCCGATGGACTCACGATCACCGACCTAGAAGCACCCGACGCGCGGGTGACGTTCGACGTGGACGGCAGCGGGTTGAGTCGCGAATGGAGCTGGATTACCCCCAAAGCTGCCTGGCTTGTCAGCGACTTGAGGCTTGATGGCAAAATTAACAGCGGCCGGCAATTGTTCGGCAACATCACGTTTTGGATGTTTTGGAACAACGGATATGCGCCGCTGGCCGCACTCGATGACGACCGCGATGGCATGTTGACCGGTAAAGAACTGGCCGGCCTCGCCCTGTGGCGCGATGCTAATGGTAATGGCGTGGCAGATCCCGGAGAGGTTCAGCCGGTTTCGGCTTACGGTATCGTCGCTATATCGTGCAGCTGGCAGACGTTGAACAAGGACCCGGACAGGGTCGCCTTCAGCCCGAAAGGCGTGGTGTTCCAGGACGGAAAAACGCGCCCCAGCTTCGACCTGGTCTTGAAGGCACAGCTTGGCTCCCAAGCGACGTTTCGTGCGCCAAATGCGTCGGGGAATAGCCCCTAAGTTGCGGCAGGCTCAACTTCCGTTGTGGGTCATTTTCGACGGTCTCACCGAGGATTGTCGGCAGGTCGATGTCCGCTTCTGCTGCCAACCGGGTCGAGCGGTTCTTCAACAGGATCAAACAATGTCGTCGGGCGGCGACGCGCTACGACAGGCTCGCCGTCAACTACCTTGCCTTCGTTCAGCTCGCATCAATCTGATCATGGCCACGCCTTAATGAGTCCGCGTCCTACTCGTTGCGGATCGAGCCGTCGTGCTCCTGCGATTTACTTCCGCAACACCTTCACCAGCTCCCCGTGCACGAACTCATTCCCGCACACGACGTCGCCGGTCACCAGCGCATCGCCGGGCGTATTGATATCGCTCACCGTGCCACCCGCTTCGCGCACCATGATCATGCCGGCGGCGATGTCCCAGGATTGCAGGTTGCGCTCCCAGTAGCCGTCGAGGCGGCCGGCGGCGACGAAGGCGAGGTCGAGGGAGGCGGCGCCGAAGCGGCGCAGGCCTGCGACGCGGTCCTGGATCGCGGTCATCTCGCGGCGGAATTCCTCGTGGTCGCCGCGGCCGATATGGGGCAGGCCGCAGGCCACCACGCATTCGTTGAGCTGGCGGCGGCCGGCGACCCGCAGGCGCTGGTCGTTGAGGAAGGCGCCCTTGCCGCGCTCGGCGATGTAGAGCTCGTCATTGGCGGGGTTGTAGATCACGCCCGCAATGATCGTGCCCTCGCGAACGAGGCCGATCGAGATCGCGAATTGCGGGATGCCGTGCAGGAAGTTGGTGGTGCCGTCGAGCGGGTCGACGATCCAGGTGTGGCTCTTGTCGCTGCCTTCCCGCGTGCCGCCCTCTTCGCCGATGAAGCCGTAGCCGGGCCGCGCCTTGGAGAGGTCCTGGTAGAGGATCTCCTCGGCGCGCTTGTCGGCGAGCGAGACGAAATTCGCCGGCCCCTTCAGCGAGACCTGCAAATGCTCGATCTCGCCGAGATCGCGCTTGAGGCTGCGGCCGGCGCGGCGCGCAGCCTTGACCATGACGTTGATAGTTGCGGAATACAGCATGTGCTCTAGGTCTTGATCGGGGGAAATGGCGCGAAAACGCGCCTGTTTGGGGGATTGGGTGCCCTGTGGGGGGCTCAACGTCAAGTCATTTGGTCCCGAGCCATTTCCTGGCGGCGGCTTCCGCCTTGCCCCGTTCTTCGGCCGGCAAATCGGCCAGTTGCTTGTCGAGCTCCGGATCGCCCTTGCCGGCGGTCTTGGCCACCAGATGCCATTTGAAGCCCTCGACCTTGTCCACGGACGTTCCCATGCCATTGATCAGCACCCAAGCCAGCCGGTTCTGCGCGATCGCGCTGCCCTGGCGGGAGGCCTTGCGGAGCAGTGCTACGGCTGCCGGCTCGTTCTTCGGCGTGCCGGTGCCGTTGAACATGGCGATGGCATATTCGACCTCGGCATCGACATTGTCGGCCAGCGAGGCGGCCTGGAGCAGCCGCACCGACCGTTCCGGGTCCTTCGGCACGCCGGTGCCTTCCTTGTAGAAGGTCGCGAGCGCATATTGGGCCTCGGGCAGGCCCGCATCGGCGGCCTGGCGCAGCAGTTCAGCGGACCGCTTGACGTCCTGCGGCAGGGTCTGGCCGTCGAGGTAGAGCAACGCGAGGTTATAGGCCGCCTTGGGCTCGCCGAGCTTGGCGGCGGAGGCCATCAGCTTCACCGCCTCGCCCTTGTCGACCGGGCCGCCACGGCCGGCGATGCGCATCATGGCGAGCGCGAACATCGCCTCGCGGTCGCCGGCGTCGGACGCACGTTTGTACCATTCGAGCGCCTTGGCGTAGTTGCGGCGGATGCCCATGGCGTTGGAATAGAGCTCGCCCAGCATGGTCATCGCCTTGGGATCGCCGGTCGCCGCGCGGGCGGTGGCGAGATCGAACGCGGTCTTGTACTGGCCGCGCTGATAGGCGCCGAACACCAGGTCGACATTGGGATTGTCGGTCGGCGGCGCCGGGATCACCGTCGCGGGCAGTGCCGGCTTGGGCGAGGCGGACGGCTTCGGCGCCGGCGCGGCCTCCTTCTTCTTGGCAGGTGCGTGCGGCTTGGCTTTCTGCTTTTCGGCCGGCGCGCTCGGCGTTGTGGCCGGCGGCGTGATCTGGAGCTGCGCGGCTGCGGGCCCTGTGAGCAGCAGCGTGGCCAGAATGGTGATGCGCGGGAGCTTCATGTCGGGCGCGAAAGCGGAATGAGCTTAGGTTGAATCAAGCGGCCGCGGGCTCGGTGCACCTCTCCCGCTTGCGGGAGAGGTCGGCGCGTCCCGGGCGATGCGAAGCATCGTCCCGCGCGCCGGGTGAGGGCTCTTTCCTCTGGGGGATTGTCCCATTGCGGAGGCACCCTCTCCCCAGCCCTCCCCCGCAAGCGGGGGAGGGAGCGCACCTCCCTCGTTGCGGCATTCGAACCTGACGTCATCATGCGCTAGCCGTGCTCCTCACCCGCAAGCGCGGTCGCATGGGCCTTCTTGATCGCAGCGTCGGCCTCGACCAGCGCGGCCTTCGGCCCGCGCGGATCGGCCCAGATGAAATCGCCGACCAGCACGAAATCGGCGCCACTGGCGGCGAAGTCGTGGGCCTCTTCCAGCGAGGTGGCAAAGCCGACGCAGGGCGGCTCGAACAGCTCGGCCCACCAGTCCAGCCGTTCCGCGATGGCTTGCGCCGACGGCCGCTGGCCTTTCGCGTCGGGCTCGCCGAACAGCACATAGTCCGCGCCCATCTCGCCCGCATCCATGGAATGGTGCCGCGTCGTCAGCCCGCCGACGCCGGCGATGCGATCGGGCTTGAGCGACGGCAGCGCCTCTTTCAGCGCGGCGATGCCGGGCAGGTGCGCACCGTCGGCGCCGCCGCGCGCGACCAGTTCGGCATGGCCGTCGACCAGCAGCGCAGCGCCCGCTTTCTGCACCGGCGGTGCCAGCGCCTTGATGCGCGAGATCATGGTGCGCTGGTCGGTCTCCTTCAGCCGCACCAGCACGGCCGCGACGTCGGCGGCGGCGAGCAGGCCCGGCAGCTCGGCGACCAGCGAAGCCGGGTCATCGACGACAGGCGTCGCGAGATAAAGACGCGGCGCCGGGCGCGGCGGAGGCGATTTGTTCGACAAGATCTAGGCCGCTTTCTTTTCCAGGCTGTTTTGCCACTCGCCCCTGGAGGCGAGGCCGTTCATCCGTGCGCGATGGCTGAAGGCGTTTTGGCCAGCCGCGACGTTCTCGGCCTTGCCGGACCAGGCCTTCTGCGGCGCAGCTTGCAGCGCGCGGCCATAGGAGAAGGTCAGGCCCCAGGGCAGCGGGCCGAGCTTGTGCATGGCGTTGAGATGCGCGGTTGCCTCCTCGTCGGACTGACCGCCGGACAGGAAGGCGATGCCGGGCACCGCCGCCGGCACACAGGCCTTGAGCAGCCGTATCGTCTTCTCCGCGACTTCCGCGACGGAAGCCTGCTTCGGTGACTTCTTGCCTGAGATCGCCATGTTCGGTTTCAGCACCATGCCCTCGAGCGCGACGCGCTGCACACGCAGCTCCTGGAACGTCTTGTTGAGTACGCGCTGGGTGACTTCATAGCAGCGGTCGATGTCGTGGTCGCCGTCCATCAGCACCTCCGGCTCGACGATCGGCACGATCTGCGCGGCCTGGCAGAGCGCGGCATAGCGCGCCAGCGCGTGGGCATTGACGCTGATCGCGGTCATCGAGGGAATACCGTTGCCGATGTCGATCACCGCGCGCCATTTGGCGAAGCGCGCGCCGCGCTCGTAATACTTCTTCAGGCGCTCGGCGAGCTTGTCGAGCCCGACGGTGACGAGTTCGCCGGGGCACATCGGCAGGGCTTGCGTGCCCTCGTCGACCTTGATGCCCGGAATGGCGCCGCTCTGTTCGATCAGCTTCACCAGCGGCGTGCCGTCCTTCGCATCCTGCCAGATCGTCTCGTCATAGAGGATCACGCCGGAGATGTACTGGCTCATGGCTTCCCTGGAGCGGAACAGCATCTCGCGGTAGTCGCGGCGGTTCGATTCCGTCGATTCCACGCCGATCGCGTCAAAGCGCTTCTTGATGGTCCCGGAGGATTCGTCGGCGGCAAGGATGCCCTTGCCCGATACGACCATGGCGGTCGCGACCCTGTTGAGCTCAGTCAGATTCATCGAGAGGTCCTCCCAAAACGATTCTGCCCTTGCCCGTGAAAATAGCCCGTTCTCGGGCAATTGCCGAGTTAACGTTCGTCGCAGGGTAAAGGGGGAGGCCGCTCATTCCGGGGCGCGCCCCTTGGCGCGAGCCCGGAATCCATTGATCCGCGTCGACGGTGGCACCATGGATTCCGGGCTCGCGCTGCGCGCGCCCCGGAATGACGGTGCCTGCCCTTACGTCGCTTACGCCACCTTCGCGATCGCTTACGCGACGCGGGGATCCAGCTCGCCCTTGGCGTAGCGCTTGGCCATGTCGGCGGTGGTCAGGACCTTCTTGATCTTGGAGGCCTGGCCGGCGGTGTTGAACTCCTGGAGCCGCTGCTTGCACAGCTTGGTCATCGCTTCCATCGCCGGCTTCAAATATTTGCGCGGGTCGAACTCTTCCGGATTGTCCTTGAGCACCTTCCGGATCTGGCCGGTCATCGCCATGCGGTTGTCTGTGTCGATGTTGATCTTGCGCACGCCGTGCTTGATGCCGCGCTGGATCTCGGCGACCGGCACGCCCCAGGTCGGCTTCATCTTGCCGCCATAGCTGTTGATGATGTCCTGGAGGTCCTGCGGCACCGACGAGGAGCCGTGCATCACCAGATGCGTGTTCGGCAGCTTGCGGTGGATCTCCTCGATCACGTTCATGGCGAGGATGTCGCCGTCCGGCTTGCGGGTGAACTTGTAGGCGCCGTGCGAGGTCCCCATCGCGATCGCGAGCGCGTCGACCTTGGTCTCCTGGACGAACTTCACGGCCTCGTCCGGATTGGTCAGGAGCTGGTCGTGGCTCAGCTTGCCTTCGGCGCCGTGGCCGTCTTCCTTGTCGCCCATGCCCGTCTCGAGCGAGCCGAGCACGCCGAGTTCGCCCTCGACGGAGATGCCGCCGAGATGGGCCATGTCGGTCACGGTCTTGGTGACGCCGACATTGTAGCCCCAGTCGCCGGGGGTCTTGCCGTCGGCCTTGAGCGAGCCGTCCATCATCACCGAGGTGAAGCCGGCCTGGATCGCGGTCATGCAGGTCGCAGCCTCGTTGCCGTGGTCGAGATGCACGCAGACCGGGATGTGCGGATAGATCTCGGTCACCGCGTCCATCATGTGCTTGAGCATGACGTCGTTGGCGTAGGAGCGCGCACCGCGCGAGGCCTGGATGATGACGGGCGCATCGACCTGGTTGGCGGCGTCCATGATCGCCAGCGCCTGCTCCATGTTGTTGATGTTGAAGGCCGGTACGCCGTAATCGTTCTCAGCCGCATGGTCGAGCAATTGACGTAACGTGATCCGAGCCATGTGTCTTTTCTCCGGTTTGGGCCTTCAGGGCCCGCTAGCTGCTTGTCGACTGGTTTACTTGATACGCAGGACCTCGACGCCGGGCAGTGGCTTGCCTTCCATCCATTCAAGAAATGCGCCACCGGCAGTCGAGACATAGGTGAAGTCACCGGCCACATGGGCCTGGTTGAGGGCCGCGACGGTGTCGCCGCCGCCCGCGATCGAGATCAGCTTCCGGGCCTTGGTGCGCTCCGCCGCATGCTTGGCCGCCGCGACGGTGCCGCGGTCGAAGGGCTGCAGCTCAAAGGCGCCGAGCGGTCCGTTCCACACCAGCGTCGCCGCGTCGTCGATCGCGGCATGGACGCGGGCGATCGATTGCGGGCCGACGTCGAGGATCATGCCGTCGGCCGGGATCGCGTCGAGCCCGTAGGCATGCGAGGGCGCGTTGGCGGCGAAATGATAGGCGACGGTGGCGTCGACGGGGAGGATGATCGCGCAGTTGGCGGCTTCCGCCTTCTCCATGATGCGCAGCGCGGTCGGCGCGAGATCCTTCTCGGCCAGCGACTTGCCGACACCGACGCCCTGGGCATGCAGGAAGGTGTTGGCCATGCCGCCGCCGATCACCAGCGCGTCGACCTTGCTGACGAGGTTTTCCAAGAGGTCGATCTTGGTCGAGACTTTGGCGCCGCCGATGATTGCGATGACCGGCTTGGTCGGCGAGCCCAGCGCCTTCTCCAGCGCATCGAGCTCGGCCTGCATGGTGCGGCCGGCATAGGCCGGCAGCTTGTGGCCGAGGCCTTCGGTCGAGGCATGGGCGCGGTGCGCGGCGGAGAAGGCGTCATTGACCCAGATGTCGCCGAGCTTGGCCAGCTCCGCGACGAAGGCGGCATCGTTCTTTTCCTCTTCCTTGTGGAAGCGGGTGTTTTCCAGACACAGGATGTCGCCGTCCTTCAGCGCCGCCACGGCCGTGGCCGCGGGCTCGCCGATGCAGTCGTCGGCAAACGCGACCGGCTTCTTCACGACCTTCGACAGCGCTTCAGCCACGGGCTTGAGCGACTCCTTGGCATCGCGCCCCTTCGGCCGGCCGAAATGCGCGAGCAGGATGACCTTGCCGCCCTTGCCGGAGAGCTCGGTGATGGTCGGCGCGACGCGCTCGAGCCGTGTCGCGTCGCTGACGCGCCCGTTCTCCATGGGCACGTTGAGATCGACGCGCAGCAGCACGCGCTTGCCCTTCACGTCGACGTCGTCGAGGGTGCGGAATTTGTTGGTCATTGAACGCTCTCTCTTGTCCCGGGCGCGCTGCGGCACGAAGTGTCGCTGCGCAGAACCGGGACCCAGGATGTGACGGGTCGCGCGGTCAAATGGGTCCCGGCTCTGCGGAGCAGCGCAAGGGCGCTGCACCGCGTCCGGGACACGGGAGCGGCCTTAGATCACCTTCGCGAACGCGACGGCGGTATCCGCCATGCGGTTCGAGAAGCCCCACTCGTTGTCGTACCAGGACATCACGCGCACCAGCGTGCCGTTCTGCACCTTGGTCTGGTCCTCGTGGAAGGTCGAGGAGTGCGGGTCGTGGTTGAAGTCGATCGAGACGTTCGGCGCGCTGGTGTAGCCGAGAATGCCCTTGAGCTGCTGCTCGCTGGCGCGCTTCATCGCCGCGTTGATTTCCTTCACATCGGTGGCGCGCTTGGCGATGATCTTGAGGTCGACGACCGAGACGTTCGGCGTCGGCACGCGGATCGCGACGCCGTCGAGCTTGCCTTTGAGTTCCGGGAGAACCAATCCGATCGCCTTGGCGGCGCCGGTCGAGGTCGGGATCATCGACATCGCAGCCGCGCGGCCGCGGTAGAGATCCTTGTGCATGGTGTCGAGCGTCGGCTGGTCGCCCGTGTAGGCGTGGATCGTGGTCATGAAGCCGGTCTCGATGCCGACGAGGTCGTTCAGCACCTTGGCCACCGGCGCCAGGCAGTTGGTGGTGCAGGAGCCGTTGGAGACGACCAGATGATCCTTGGTCAGCGTGTCGTGGTTGACGCCGTAGACGATGGTGGCATCGGCGCCGTCGGCGGGCGCGGAGACCAGCACGCGCTTGGCGCCGGCGGTCAGATGCGCGGACGCCTTGTCCTTCGAGGTGAAGATGCCGGTGCATTCCATCGCGATGTCGACGCCGAGATCCTTCCAGGGCAGCTTGGAGGGATCGCGCTCGGCGGTCACCTTGATCTTGCTGCCGCCGAGGCTGATCGTGTCGCCGTCGACGGTGACGGTGCCGGGGAAGCGGCCATGGACGCTGTCGAAGCGGAGCAGGTGGGCGTTGGTCTCGACCGGGCCGAGGTCGTTGATGCCGACGACCTCGATGTCCTTGCGGCCTGACTCGGCAATAGCCCGCAGGATGTTGCGGCCGATGCGGCCAAAACCGTTAATTCCGACGCGGACTGCCATGTTTCATCTCCTTATGACCGTTCAATGACGGGCTCGATAACGCCTGATCATCCCGCACAACGCGCTATACGCGCCTGCAAGGGTTTTTTAGGGGCGGACGCCCGGTTCGGCCGGGCGATGCTTGATCATATGAGAGACTACGTAGTCCTTTTTTTTGGCAAGCTCAACTCTCAGGAAACGCGTTTCAGCACAGCGTTAACCGCAGCCTCGGCGGTAATCCCGAAGTGCTTGTAAAGCTCCTTCGCCGGCGCGCTGGCGCCGAAGGAATGCATGCCCACGAATTCGCCGTCCTGGCCGATCACGGCGTCCCAGCCCCAGCGCACGGCCGCCTCGATCGCGACCTTCACCGGCGCGTTGCCGATGATCTCAGCCCGCTTCGCCTCTGGTTGCGCTAACAAAAGCTCGAGCGAGGGCACCGAGACCACCCGTGACGGGATGCCGCGCTCGGCGAGCTGCTTCTGGGCGGCAACCGCGATCTCGACCTCGGAGCCGGAGGCGAACAGCGTCGCCTTGGCTTCGCCCTGGGCGGCGACCAGCTCGTAGGCGCCCTGCTGGCAGGGATTGTCGTTCGGCGCGGTGGTGCGGAGCTGCGGCAGGTTCTGCCGCGTCAGCGCCAGCACCGTCGGACCGTCGATGCGATTCAGCGCGAGCTCCCAGCACTCGGCGACCTCGATGGAATCGCAGGGGCGGAACACGCGCATGTTGGGAATGGCGCGAAGCGCGGCGAGATGCTCGACCGGCTGATGGGTCGGGCCGTCCTCGCCAAGGCCGATGGAATCGTGCGTCATCACGTAGACGACGCCCGCGCCCATCAGCGCGGCCAGGCGCATCGCCGGACGCGCATAATCGGTGAACACCAGGAAGGTCGCGCCGTTCGGCGCGAAGCCGCCGTGCAGGAAGATGCCGTTCATCGCAGCCGCCATGCCGTGCTCGCGGATGCCGTAATGGATGAAGCGGCCTTTCGGCGTCTTGGCCGAGAAAGCCGTGGCCGACTTCGCCTTGTTGTTGTTGGAGCCGGTGAGGTCGGCCGAGCCCGCGAGGAACTCCATCGGCATCGCGCCGGCAATGACTTCGATCACGGCTTCCGAGGATTTGCGGGTGGCCGCAACCAGCGGCTTTTCCAGCAGCTCCTTCTTGTAGGCGCGCACCGCCTTTGCGAGCGAAGCCGGACGCTCATGGCGCAGGCGGCGCTCGAACTCGGCGCGCTTGCGGCTGCCGAGCTCACCGAGCCGGCCTTCCCATTCCTGCCGTGCGGCGGCGCCGCGAGAGCCGGCTGCGCGCCAGGCCTTCAGCACGTCGTCGGGTACCGAGAACGGCTCGAGCGAGATGCCGAGATTTTCTTTTGCCGCCTTGAGCTCGTCGGCGCCGAGCGCCTCGCCGTGCACCTTTGAGGTGCCCTGCTTGTGCGGCGCGCCGAAGCCGATGGTGGTGCGGCAGGCGATCAGCGTCGGCTTGTTGGATTTCTTCGCGCGGGTGATGGCCGCGGTGATCGCGGCCTGGTCGTGGCCGTCGATCTTCTCGGCGGCCCAGCCGGCGGACTTGAAGCGCTTCACCTGGTCGACGGAATCGGAGATCGAGGTCGGGCCGTCGATCGAGATGCCGTTGTCGTCGTAGAGCACGATCAGCTTGTTGAGCTTCCAGTGCCCGGCCATCGCGATCGCTTCCTGCGACACGCCTTCCATCAGGTCGCCGTCGGAGGCGAGCACGTAGGTGTGGTGGTCGACGATCTTCTTGCCGAACTCGGCGGCGAGCATCTTCTCGGCGAGCGCCATGCCGACCGCGGTCGAGATGCCCTGGCCGAGCGGACCGGTGGTGGTCTCGATGCCCTTGGTGTGGAAATTCTCGGGATGGCCCGGCGTCAGCCCGCCGAGCTGGCGGAACTGCTTGATCTGGTCCAGCGTCATCTCGGCATTGCCGGTGAGATACAGCAGCGAATAGAGCAGCATCGAGCCGTGGCCGGCCGAGAGCACGAAGCGGTCGCGGTCCGGCCAGGCGGGCGCGGCGGCGTCGTATTTCAGGAACTGCGTGAACAGCACCGTGGCGATGTCGGCGGCACCCATCGGCAGGCCGGGATGACCCGATTTCGCCTTCTCGACAGCGTCCATCGAAAGGCCGCGGATCGCGTTGGCCATACGGGTGTGGTCGACCTGCGTCATGTCTGAAATCCGTCTGAAATGAGGCGCTTGTGGCGGTACTTGCCGCGCCGGAAGGAGCCTTTCGGCCGCTGGGGTCGCGGCTGGGATAGCATCTCGGTTCCGGCAGGCCAAGGCAATCAAACGCCGGTTTGGCCGTAAAAGTTGCTGACGGCATGATCCGGACCCGAAGGGCCGCGTCAGCGCAAAGTGGAGGCCGGTTTTCCGGCCAGATCATGCCCGAGGAACTGATAGATCGGGATGAATCCCATCCCGATCTATCAGTGCATAGTTTCGCGGCGACGTTGCGATTTGCTAGCTTGCCACGTAAATTTCTGCTTCTAACCGCTTGCCGAACCGAGTCTTTTGCCGGGCGGCAAGCCCCGATGCAAAGGCCACCAAGGTCCGCCGCTGACCGCATGAACGATCGCGTTTCCAACAGTTCCGCCATGACGGAGTCCTCCGCTGTCGAGATCGAGATCGCGACCCGCAGGCTCATGGCGGCGCTCGACGCGCTCGAAAGCGCGGTCGAGCGGCGGCGCGATGCCGATCGCGACGAGAACGAGCTTGCCGCGCGAATCCAGGCGCTGGGCGCGGACCGCTCGCGGCTTGCCGATGAGCTCGACGGCGCGCTGGTGAAGGCGCGCAAGCTGGAGCGCACCAATCGCGAGATCTCCGACCGGCTGGATTCGGCCATCGTCACGATACGCTCGGTGCTCGATACCGGAGAGGATGGATGAGCCACATCAACGTCACCATCAACGGCCGGCAATACCGCATGGCCTGCGAGGAGGGCCAGGAGGTGCGGCTGCTCAAGCTCGCCGAAAGCCTGGAGACGCGGATTCAGTCGCTGCGCGGAAAATTCGGCGAGATCGGCGATGCGCGCCTCACCGTGATGGCCGCGCTGACCGTCTGCGACGAGCTGGTCGACACCAGCAACCGCGTCCGTACTTTGGAGCAGGAGCTCACCGAGCTCAGGGATTTCCGCAACGCCGCCGTCGAGCGCGCCAGGTTGACGCAGACCGCGGTGGTCAATGCGCTCAACGCCGCCGCCGAACGCATCGAGAAATCGACCCAGGTCCTGAACCGGACCGTCGGAGGCGGCATCGCGATCGGGTAGCGTCCACCCTCCCCTGGAGGGGGAGGGTCGATCGCGCGAAGCGCGAGCGGGGTGGGGTGA
>NZ_JBXAQU010000006.1:0-171916 GCF_058807535.1 Bradyrhizobium sp. GW821-FHT12B03 | reverse complement strand
CTCGGGCAGCGTTCGACGCGGAGAGACCGTCACCCCACCCCGTCTCACATTTTCGCTGCGCTCCATGTGAGCCGACCCTCCCCCTCCAGGGGAGGGTAAGAAAGTGCGCCGGCGAAAGCGCCACCCGCCACCGGGCTGGTTATTCGTCAGTATCGTTGCTACATTGCGTGAGCGAGGCTGCGACGCGCGTCCGGAGCCATATATCCCCGGGGCCTTATCGATCCTTTAGGGAACTGTCCCTGGCCGGGCCCGTGGGCCCGGACATATGGTGCCCACCTACTTTCGTAGGGAACTCCGGGATCGAGTGCTTCAACGGCGTACGCGGCTTCGCACTTTTGTTTGCTGACAATGCGTCCTTGTCGAATAGCCGTCCACGACAAACCGGCAGTGTCATGCCCCGCGAAAGCGGGGCATCCAGTACGCCGCGGCGTCGATGTTTCATCACTGGCGTCTCTGGAATACTGGATCACCCGCCTTCGCGGGTGATGACGGCGGAGCAAGCGCACATGACCAACACCAAATCCGAACTCCGTGCCAGAGCCCTCGCCAAACGCGACGCGCTGAGCGAGAAGAAGCGCACCGCCGCCGCCGCAAAACTCGCCAAGCGCGGGCTGCCGTTCAAGCTGCTGCCGGGCAGCATCGTCTCCGGCTATTCGCCGATCCGCAGCGAGATCGATCCGATGCCGCTGTTGAGGAAGCTCGCCGAGGAGGGCGCGAAGCTGGCGCTGCCTTGCGTCACCGCGCGCGGCCAGTCGCTGGTCTTCCGCATCTTCCATCCGAACGACCGGCTGATGATGGGCCCGCTCGGCATTCCCGAGCCGTCGCCGGCCGCCGCCGAGGTGATCCCCGACATCATGCTGACGCCGCTCGCGGCCTTCGACCGGCTCGGCCACCGCATCGGCTATGGCGCGGGGCATTACGATTTCACCTTTGCTCACTTACGCAAGACCAAGCACATCGTCGGCATCGGGCTTGCTTTTGCAGCGCAGGAGATCGAGGCGGTTCCGGCACTATCGCACGACGTCGCGCTGGATTATGTGCTAACGGAATCGGACGTGTTTGATTTCCGGAGTTCTGAAGTTGCGCATTCTCTTCGTGGGTGATGTCGTCGGCCGTAGCGGGCGCAATGCCATTGCGGAATATCTGCCCGGCATGATCAGGGACTGGTCGCTCGATTTCGTCGTCGTCAACGGCGAGAATGCGGCCGGCGGCTTCGGCATCACGGAAGCGATCTACCAGGAATTTCTCGACGCCGGCGCCGACGCGGTGACGCTCGGCAATCACTCCTGGGACCAGCGCGAGGCCCTGGTGTTCATCGAGCGCGCCGAGCGCCTGGTGCGTCCGGCGAACTATCCGCGCGGCACGCCGGGCCGCGGCGCCGCTTTGGTCGAGACCAAGAACGGCAAGCACGCGCTGGTCGTCAACGCTTTGGGCCGCGTCTTCATGACCCCGTTCGACGATCCCTTTGCCGCATTGGAGCGCGAGCTCGGCGCCTGCCCGCTCGGCGTTGCCGCCGACGCCATCGTCGTCGACTTCCATTGCGAGGCGAGCAGCGAGAAGCAGGGCATCGGCTTCTTCTGCGACGGCCGCGCCAGCCTCGTCGTCGGCACGCATACGCACGTGCCGACCGCCGACCACCAGATCCTTAACGGCG
The DNA here is from genome assembly GCF_058807535.1 of Bradyrhizobium sp. GW821-FHT12B03. Taxonomy (NCBI): domain Bacteria; kingdom Pseudomonadati; phylum Pseudomonadota; class Alphaproteobacteria; order Hyphomicrobiales; family Nitrobacteraceae; genus Bradyrhizobium; species Bradyrhizobium sp. GW821-FHT12B03. The sequence goes on along the minus strand of NZ_JBXAQU010000006.1, from coordinate 170,262 downwards.
GCACCGCCTACATGACCGATGCCGGCATGACCGGCGATTACGATTCCATCATCGGCATGCAGAAGGAAGAGCCGCTGCGCCGGTTCACGTCGGGGATTCCCTCGGGGCGTTTCGAGCCGGCGGCGGGTGCGGCGACGCTCAGCGGCGTCGCGGTGGAAACGGATGACGCGACGGGCCTCGCACTGCGCATTGCGCCGGTGCGTGTCGGCGGCCGGCTCGAGCCGACGACGCCGAAGTTCTGGTTGAGCTGAAGTCTTTTGCGGCATCGCCGGTGCACCCTCGCCCCTTGTGGGAGAGGGTGGCTCGCCGCGTAGCGGCGAGACGGGTGAGGGGTTCTCTCCGCGCGTGAGCCTCTCGCATTTGAATCTGCGGAGACAACCCCTCATCCGGCGCTTCGCGCCACCTTCTCCCACAAGGGGAGAAGGCAAGTGGTGTTTGCGGCGACACACCTTCAGAATCGTAGGGTGGGCAAAGGCGCACTTGCGCCGTGCCCACGATCTTTCTCGATCGTCAAAGGTCGAGGGCACGCTTCGCTTTGCCCTACGAGACTGCAGTCTAGAACCGATTGGTGCCCGGATCGAGGCCAAGCCCGACGCGCCCCGAAACGAGATAATTGTTCGGCGTCATCGCAATGTGCTTGGTCGCCGCCTGAATGTCGCGGATGTAGCGCTCGATCGGTGAGCTCTCGAGCATCGAACCGGTGCCGGCCTCACTGGCGAGAATGTCGGCGATCCGCAGCGCGGTTTCGGCTGCATGAGTACAGGCCGTTCTGAACACCGCACGGGCTTCGATCAGGCGCAGTCCATCTTCCTCCAGCGCCGCAATCAATTCCGTCGCAGCACTGATCAGAAAAGCGCGGGCGGCACGATGCAGGGCATCTGCCCGCCCGAAATTGCTTTGCACGATCTCGCGGTCGCGCATCGTCATGCTTTGGCCATGCCGAGCTGTACGGCTCGCTAGCTCGACAAAGGCGTTCATCGCACCGCGCGCTATTCCAAGCGGAACTGTTCCAACGGTCCAGGCAAATGCCGATACAGCGGGCAAACGATAGACGCACCCGTCCTGCGTCGGGCCAGCACCGATGAAGTCATGCGAGTGGTGCGCGGAAACAAAGAGATCGCAGACCTCGAAATCGCAGCTGCCGGTCGCGCGCAACCCCGATACGCGCCAAGTATCGTGGATCACGACGTCGCTGCGTCTGAAATAGTAGAACCGCGGCGGCTCGTCGTTGCCGTTGGCATCTTTCGTGCTCGCGAGCGCCATGAAATGCGACGCGTGATGCGCGCCGCTGCCGAACGGCCAGCGGCCAGTAACGCGATAGCCGCCTTCGGCCTTCTGCGCCTCGCCGACTGCGCCGGTAGCGGACACAACAAAAGCGCGCGGATCAGAGAAGATCTCGCGCGCGACAGGCTCGGGCAAATAGCCGCCGGTGCGACTGATGCCGCCGCCATTGCCGACCAGCCACCCGATCGAACCGTCGAGCATGGATGCGGCTTCCACGACCGACATGAAGTCGATCGGCGACAATTGCGGACCTCCTAATGCGCGAGGCAACCACAGCCGGAACAGCCCGGCATCCGCCAGCGCGTTGAACACGGCAGTTGGAAGCCGGCGCTCGCTATCGAACGAACCACGATGTTTGACGACCAGCGGCGCAAGCTGCGCGATCGCGTCGAGATAATCGGCCACTTGCCCGGGGGCTTTCGCCAGCATGATGTGGGTGCTCCTGCCAATGCTGTCAGTCTCTGCCGCAATCCGCGCTGCTGGCAAGCTCGGATAATTCAGGTGCAAGATGAACTTGATTCATCTAGGTTGAGCCATGCACCAGCTCCCGCCGTTAACCGAATTGCGGGCCTTTGAGGCCGCGGCCCGCCATCTGAGCTTCAAGGAGGCCGCAGCGGAATTGTTGGTCACGCCGACGGCGATCAGCCATCAGATCAAGTTGCTCGAACGCCATTGCGGCAGGGACCTGTTCCGGCGAAGGCCTCGTCCGCTTAAGCTGACGGCGGCGGGCGAACTGCTTTTCCCGGTGGTATGCGAGGGATTTCTGGCCTTCGCGAATATACTGGAGCAGGTACGAGCGAGCTCGGTCGGCGGGCGGTTGCGCATCACTGCCACCAATGCTTTTGCGGCGCGATGGCTGGTGCCGCGGCTGCCCAAATGGCGGGAAGCGCATCCGCGCCTAAAGCTCGACATTCTGGGGACAGACGCCGTCCTTGACCTCGCAACCGGTGAGGCCGACATCGCCATCCGATATGCGCGCCGGCCGCCGGCCGGCAGCACGTCCATCGAGCTGACGCGTGACACGTTTCGTGTGGTTGCGAGCCCGAAGCTGATTGGCGCTGGCGGTAAATCACTCAGCCCGGCTGAACTTGCGAAGTTCCCCATGATCGACATCGAGTGGCCATCCAGCAACCGCAACGCACCGACCTGGCAGCGCTGGCAGGCAAAGGCGCGGCAGCGCTTCAAGAGGGTGCCTGACCTTGCGCGCTTGCCCAATCTCGCGTTCCGCGAGGAACTGCATGCCATCGAAGCGGCCATCTCAGGTCAGGGCATTGCGATCTGCAGCGACGTGTTGGTGGCGCCCGAGCTTGCGAGCGGAGCACTCGTGGAAGTCTCGAAGTTGACGCTTCCTGGCTACGGCTTTTACCTCATGCACTTGCCAACACATCCGAGGTTGGAGGCGATCGAAGCCTTCTCTGAATGGGCTCGATCAATGAGCAAGCATTCGACTATTGAGCTCTCTGGAGTCGATTGAACTTCGCCTAAGTGGTGCCGGTACATTTAGCACTTGGTGGACATCGCACCTGACACCAGAGACTTCCGGCTATGACCCATTTGCAGATGTTCCCAGTCGGGCCAGGCCACGTCTGCTCATCCCTTGGAAACGGGCGGTCCCGAATTATGAGGACACGCCTTGGCGCGCAATTGCGAACGAGGGGCGGGCCATAACCTCAAGGGCGCAGTTGTTTTGCGAAGCTGGTCACTCCGAATCTTCGCCAAACCAATGCTGCGGCGCATGGGTCCCGGATCTGCGCTTCGCTTGTCCGGGACGACGATGGAGATTAACGCGCAATCATGCGTCAATCTCAGGTGACCGCGCCCCGCGCCGCGATCGGCCAAAGCGCCTCCACGCGGGCATCCGGCGTATTGAAGCCGCGCACGCCGACATACCAGTCGTAGAGATTGACAGTCGGGTCGCAATGACCCGGAATGAGCGTCACCTTGTCGCCAATCGCCAGTCGTGACGAAGCGCTGTCGAAGTCGAGCAGGCCGTGCTCGTCAGAGGGCCGATGATAGCGCAGGTCGGGCCGGCCCAGCACAACCGGAAATCCGCTGTCGTTTGACAGGGCCTTGTGGCCCGCATCGATGACCGCGCGTTCGCCGGAGGCGGTGCTCATCACGGTCGCGATCACGAACAGCGCATGTTCAAACAGGTTGGCATTGCGCGTCCCGTCGGCGACGTTTTTCGCGTAGTCGGCGTCCATGAAAATATAGGAGCCGGCCTGCAATTCGTTCCAGACGCCGCTCGCGCCTTCGAGTTCGAACGTCCCGGTTCCCGCACCTCCGATCGTCCGGCATTGAAAGCCCGCTTCCTTGAGGACGCGAAGTGTCTCCATGGTCGCGTTCGCGGCACTGGCGATGGCAGTGCGCCGCTCCTCCGGCGTGCGCAAGTGCTGGGCGGAGCCGTGGTAGGCCTGTAAGCCGCCGAACGACAAGAAGCGTGAACCCGCCATCTGCCGCGCCAGGCCGGCTGCGGCTGGCCCCGGCCTGACGCCGCAGCGACCGGCGCCGACGTCGACCTCGACCAGGACTTCGATCTGCGAGCCGGCCCGTTCCGCGGCGAGCGCCAGTTGCCCAAGCACGATCGGATCGTCGACGCAAACGCTGATGCGCGCGTGGCGCGCGAGGGATGCGAGCCGTTCCAGCTTCCGCGGGCCCACCACCTCATTGCTGACGAGGACGTCACTCACCCCGCCCGCCACCAGGCTCTCGGCCTCGGCAACCTTTTGGCAACACATGCCAACCGCGCCGCGCGCGATCTGCTTGGCCGCGATGATCGGCGACTTATGGGTCTTCGCATGCGGACGCAACCGAACGCCGAGCTTGCCGACCGCTGCCGCCATCGTGTCGAGATTGCGCTCGAAGGCGTCGAGGTCGATGATCAGCGCCGGTGTATCGATCTCGGAAAGCGGCGCGCCGATTTGGGTGGGTGGAAGGGTCATCGAAAACCAGCTGATTGTGTTCGGGCTCGCGCCCCGAATGTGCGGCGGCCATTGTTATGGCAATAGCAGCCGCCGCACCAGTGCTGGCGGCTTCGACGCTCAGCAGGCGCGGGATCGGGCTCGTAAATCATTTGCCTCGAATGGTGCTGCAAAGGTCGACGAGCAACGCGAGAGGGGGGCGGGCCAGGACCCGTCGCTGATGTGGTGCGGGGCAGACGCAGGACTCGTGCGGCGAGCAGCCCCTCTCCCGCAAGTACGTTTTCGGAATATTAGCATTCTATCCCTGTTTTGCCCGACGGGTCAAGGGTTCATCAGGCGCTTTGCGTGCGATGAGGCCCAAGCCATTGATTCCCCATGCACCGGTTACTGTGCATGGGGTTGTTTTTTAATTTTTGATATGAGGGCCGCAGCAGTGGCCGTCAGCCGTGCCGGAAACCCATCCGGAACGCGCCCCAGTGCTTGCCGCGGACCATGACCGGCGAGGACAAGTCCTTCATCAGCACGAACTGCCCGCCGCCCATGTCGCGGCGGTAGGTCTGGAGCAGGAACGGCTTCGTGCTCGCCGCCACCTTCTTCACCGTACGATCGGTGAACAGGCGCCGGTTGCGGCAATTGGCGTTGTTCCAGACCGGGTCCTTGCCCTGCGGCAGGCGGTAGTTCGGGTTGTGGGTCGGAAGGTACCCGCTCCTGGCCCAGGCGACGCAGTAGACGATGCGCGGATCCGACTTCTGGAGCGGGTCCTGGATCGCGGGCAGCACGCGGTCGGTGAAGTCGACGTAGTTGGTGAGGTACTGCTTCGGATCGGTGCCGGGAATTTCGCGATATGTCTCGTCCATGAGCTGGTCGAGCGTGATCTCGCCGCGATCGATCGCGGCCTCGAACTCGGCCGAGATCCGCTTCGCGGTCTCGACCACGGTCCGGATCAGCGGCGTGTCCGACGTCTCCACGCCGCTGTCGGCGATCATCGCGATCAGGCCTTCGGAGGTGTCGAGCAGCTTCGTCACCCGCTGATCGGCGCTCTTGAGATCGCGCGAGGAGAGGTCGACGCCCTTGGCGAGCTCGCTGAGCTCGCCAATGACGGTGTCGCAATGGCCGAGATTGGAGGTCGCCGCGCGCGCGACGCTGTCGATCTCCGCTTCCACCGAGGCGAAGCCCTGCTGGACGCGCGAGATGATGCTGGAGATCTGCTGGGCGCCTTCGCCGGCGGTCTTGGCGCGCTGCGAGGCGTCGCTGCTCTCGCCGATCAGGCCTTCGATCTGGCCGTCGAGATCGCGCACGGTGTCGGAGATCTGGTGCGTGGCCTGGCGGGTGGCTTCCGCGAGGTTCTTCACCTCGCTTGCGACCACCGCGAAGCCGCGGCCGGCATTGCCGGCCCGCGCGGCCTCGATGGTGGCGTTGAGGGCGAGCAGGTTGGTCTGTTTCGCGATCGCCTCGATCGAGCCGGACACCTTGGCGACCTGCGCCAGCGCGGAGCCGACGGCGCTCAGGCGCGCCTCGATCCGCTCCACGGCCGCGACGAGCTCGGAGATGTGGCTGACGGCGGTATCGACCGCGCTGCGCGACTGCGCGATCTCGCCGACCGCAGCCGACGTGGTCGTTTGCACCGCCTGCGAGGCGTTGGCGATGTCGTGGTTGGCCGAGACCATCGTCTCGGCCGTCTTCTGGAGGTGATGGAAGCGTTCCGACTGGTTCGCGACGCGGCTTGCAACCTCCTGGACGTTGCCGGCGATGTCGGCGAGCTCCACGCCGAGGCCGCCGATGCGGTCGGCGAGCTGGTCGATCAGCCGTTCGGCCAGCGTTCGGTTGGATCCGGTATCCAGGACTGCAAGTTGTGCGAGGGACATGTACGGGCCTTCTCCAAGCGGAGCCGTTCATCGGCTCACCGCGGCATTCCCATTCCGAATTCAAAGTTGAAGGTGATTCGCGCTTGAGCGTCTTGCCTGAGCGTGCACTAGAGCTTGTAAGCCGTGCGGAATCCACCCCAGTGCCGGCCCTGCACGCGGATCGGGACGTCGATCTCGCGCATCATCACCGTGTTCCCGTTGCCCATGTCGCGCGCATAGCTCTGGACCAGGTACGAGCGCAGGTTGCGCGCGGCCGCCAGCCCCGCCGGATCGTTGAACATCCGCCGGTTGCGGCTGTTGGCCGTGTTCCAGGCGGTATCGCCCGGCCGCTGCGGATGCGAATAGACCTTGTTGTGCACCGGCAGGAAGCCGTTGCGATCGACCATGGCGCAGAACGCCATGCGCGGCTCCCTGGCGAGAAACGCTTCCTGGAATGGCGGCAGCGCGCGGTCGGCCCAGTCCAGATATCTGGTGCGGAATTGCTGCGGATTGGTGCCCGCGATCTCCACATAGTCGGTGTCGAACAGGTCGTCGATCCTGACCTCGCCGCGCGCAATCGCCTGCTCGAAGATGGCGGTCAGCGCGCTGCCCGCTTCCATGGCGCGGGTGACGAACTCCGTGTTCTCCTCATGGATCGCCCACAGCCGGTCTTCGATCTTTTCGCGGAGCTCGGCATTGGCACCAACGAATTGCGCGCGGGCTCCGGCCTTGGACTGCTCGACGACGCGCAGGCGGCAGGCGCCGACCTGTTCGAGGCTGCCGTCGATCATCGCCTGCGGCGCCAGCCGGCCTGTGTCAGCGCCGCCGATCAGCAGGCTATCCATCGAGATTTCGTAGACCGGCATCACGCCGCGCGCGGTTTCGAATTTGAGATGGCAGGGCAGCCGCTCGGTCTTGCGGCGGTCGTCGTGCTCGCTCTGGCGCAGCAGCACCGCGCAGCGCGATTTCAGCTTCTGTGCGAAGGTGGTGACCGCCTTGCCGGCGCTGGCGACGTGCTCGCCGTGGCTCTCGGCGGCCTTGGTCGCGGCGTCGATCTCGGCCGCGCTCTGGCCGACCGAGACGATGAACTCGGAGGCGCTGGCGGCGTTGCCGGAGACTTCGCTCGTGGTGGCGTTCTGCTCGGCGACCGCGCCATTGACGGTCTCGAACACCGGGCGGATCGCCTCGATCGCCTGCGAAATGCGGTGCACGGCATCGGCCGAGCCGGCGGCGTCGCGCTGGAGCGCGTCGATCTTCTTGGTGATCTCTTCCGTGGCGCCCTGGGTCTGGACCGCGAGTGCTTTCACTTCGGTCGCGACGACCGCAAAGCCCTTGCCGGCTGCGCCGGCGCGCGCGGCCTCGATGGTCGAGTTGAGTGCGAGCAGCGTCGTCTGCCGCGCGATCTGCGCGATCAGATTGACGACGTTGCCGATGGCGGCGGAGGATTCGCGCAGACGGTCGACATTGGCGCGGGCTTCCTGCGCCGCGGCGCTGGCCTCGTCGGCGAGCTTGCCGGCCGCGCGGACCTGCGCGCCGATGCCTTGCGCGGACTGGGTGAACTTGTCGGCGGCATGGGCAAAGGTGGATGCGGTCGACTGCGCGGCGTTGGTGCGGCCGGTCAGGGCGTCGGTGCGGTCGCGAATGGCCGCAAGTGTCGTGGCGGTCGCCTCGGCGCCGCCGGCCACTGAATTGGCGGCGCGCTCGAGCTGGCGAATCATCGCGCCCAGCTCGAGTTCCAGCAATTCCAGGATTTCCTTGGCCGAATCGTTTTCGGCGGTCGGCGCGGGCTCGGAATTGGCCGCGGGCTGCGGAGCCGCCGGGGCGGTCGCAGGCGCAGCCATGTCCGGCAGACGCTTCCGAAATAGTCCGAACGCCATCAGCTCTCTCTTGTCGGGGAACGGTCGGACGCTATTTTCGCAGGCCGGAATGAAATCAGGGTTAACAATGCCCGAGATCTAGGCACGGGCCATTACGGTGGCTAACGTTACAGTGCTACCTTGGAGCAGCAGGAGCCCTTTGATTCCGGTGGGTTGGCGGCCTATAAGGCCGCGCTTCCCACGCTCACCCTGTCGGACGATTCCTTTACGAGACCACGCATGGCCGGACATTCCCAATTCAAGAACATCATGCACCGCAAGGGGCGGCAGGATGCCCAGAAGTCGAAGCTGTTCGGCAAGCTGGCGCGGGAAATCACCGTCGCCGCCAAGCTGGGCACGCCCGACCCCGCCATGAACCCGCGCCTGCGCGCCGCCGTGATCGCCGCGCGCCAGGAAAACATGCCGAAGGACAATATCGAGCGCGCCATCAAGAAGGCGCTCGGCAGCGACGGCGAGAACTATGACGAGATCCGCTACGAGGGCTATGGCCCGGGCGGCGTCGCCGTCATCGTCGAGGCGCTGACCGACAACCGCAACCGCGCCGCCTCCGACATCCGTTCCTTCTTCACCAAGTCGGGCGGCAATCTCGGCGAAACCGGCTCGGTCTCCTTCATGTTCGACCGCACCGGCATCATCGAATATGACCGCAGCGTCGCCTCCGACGACGCGGTGCTGGATGCCGCGATCGAGGCCGGCGCCGACGACGTGATCTCCGGCGAAGGCGGTCACGAGATCTACGCCTCGACCGAAAGCTATCGCGACGTCGCCAAGGCGCTGGAAGCCAAGTTCGGCGAGCCGCGCAAGGCCGCGCTGATCTGGAAGCCGCAGAACACCGTGTCGGTCGACGACGAGACCGGCGAGAAGCTGCTCAAGCTGATGGACCTGCTCAACGAGCACGACGACGTCCAGCAGGTCTACGCCAATTTCGAGGTGTCGGATGCGCTGATGGCGAAGATGGGCGGCTGACGCCGTTCTCGTGTCCCGGACGCGCTGCCGCGTGAAACGCTGCTGCGCAGAGCCGGAACCCATCGTTCTCCAGGCATCGCTGGCAAAATGGGCCCGGTTCAGCGCCGCACCGCTTTGCGCTGCGTCGCGCCCGAGACGGCCTTTCCCCTGTTACTTCCGTTCTGTTTCTGTTTCGCTCCAGGCAGCCAGCCGCTATCACTGGCCCATGACTGCGCTTCCGATTCGTGGCCCCGTTCGTATCATCGGCATTGATCCCGGCCTGCGCCGTACCGGCTGGGGCGTGATCGAAGCCGAGGGCAACCGCCTGATCTACGTCGCCTGCGGTTCGGTGGAACCGCCGGACGATCTGCCGCTGTCCGGCCGCCTGCTCGCGATCCATGAAGGGCTCGCGGCCATCCTGTCCGATCACAAGCCGATGGAAGCCGCCGTCGAGCAGACCTTCGTCAACAAGGACGGCGTCGCGACGCTCAAGCTCGGCCAGGCCCGCGGCGTCGCCATGCTGGCGCCCGCGATGTTCGGCATCAGTGTCGCCGAATACGCGCCGAACCAGGTCAAGAAGACGGTGGTCGGCGCCGGCCACGCCGACAAGCAGCAGATCGCGATGATGCTGAAGATATTGCTGCCGAAGGCCGAGCCGCCGTCCGCGGACGCTGCCGACGCGCTCGCCATCGCCATCACCCACGCCCATCATCGCCAGAGCACCGCGCTCAGGCTGAAGGTGGTGGGAATATGATTGATCGTCGCGTATCACCGCCGTCATGCCCGGGCTTGTCCCGGGCATCCACGTTCTTTCTTGCTGGTATCGAACACGTGGATGGCCGGGACAAGCCCGGCCATGACGAAACAGGAGTGTCTGCCGCGCCCGAGGTCTCGATATGATCGGCAAGCTGAAGGGCCTGATCGATTCCTACGGCGAGGATTACGTCGTCCTCGACGTCGGCGGCGTCGGCTACCAGGTGCATTGCTCGGCGCGCACGTTGCAGCATCTGCCCTCGCCCGGCGAGGCGACCGTGCTCTCCATTGAGACTTATGTTCGAGAAGATCAAATAAAACTGTTCGGCTTCCGCACCGACCAGGAGCGCGAATGGTTTCGCCTGCTCCAGACCGTGCAGGGCGTCGGCGCCAAGGTCGCGCTCGCCGTGCTCGGCACGCTGGCGCCTTCCGATCTCGCCAATGCCATTGCGCTCCGCGACAAGGCCGCGGTGGCGCGTACGCCCGGCGTCGGCCCCAAGGTCGCCGAGCGCATCGTCACCGAGTTGAAGGACAAGGCGCCGGCCTTCGCCAATGTCGATCCGGCGGTCGTGCATCTCGCCGGCGCCGTCGACGACCAGCGCGCGCCGCGCCCGGTGGCGGATGCGATCTCGGCGCTGGTCAATCTCGGCTACGGCCAGCCGCAGGCGGCGGCCGCGATCGCGTCGGCCTCACGCAGTGCCGGTGAGAATGCCGAGACGGCGCAGCTCATTCGGCTGGGGTTGAAGGAATTGGCGAAGTGAGTACGTCAATGGCCAATCTCGTAGGGTGGGCAAAGCGACTTGTCCGCCATTGCTCGAAGAGCGAAGGCGGAAGCGTGCCCACCATCTATCAAGCGATCAGCGACATGGTGGGCACGGCGCGAAGAGCGCCTTTGCCCACCCTACGATCTCATGGAGTTCGCTGAGTGAGCGATCCCAAGGCCAACCGCATGGTCTCGCCCGAGCGCCGCAGTGATGATGTCGGCGACACCGCGCTGCGCCCGCAGTCGCTGTCCGATTTCGTCGGCCAGCAGCAGGCGCGCAAGAATCTGTCGATCTTCATTGAGGCCGCGCGCAAGCGTGGCGAGGCGCTGGATCATGTGCTGTTCGTCGGGCCCCCCGGCCTCGGCAAGACCACGCTGGCGCAGATCGTGGCCAAGGAGCTCGGCGTCGGCTTTCGCGCCACGTCGGGGCCCGTGATCGCCAAGGCCGGCGACCTCGCCGCCCTTCTCACCAATCTCGAAGAGCGTGACGTGCTCTTCATCGACGAGATCCATCGCTTGAGCCCTGCGGTTGAAGAGGTGCTCTATCCGGCGATGGAGGATTTTCAGCTCGACCTCATCATCGGCGAGGGCCCGGCGGCGCGCTCGGTGAAGATCGAGCTGTCGAAATTCACCCTCGTCGGCGCCACCACGCGTGCGGGCCTGCTCACCAATCCCTTGCGCGACCGTTTCGGCATTCCGGTGCGGCTCAACTTCTACACCATCGAGGAACTGGAGAGTATCGTCAGCCGCGGCGCGCGCGTGCTCAATGTCGGCATGAGCGCGGACGGCGCCAACGAGATCGCGCGCCGCGCCCGCGGCACGCCGCGCATCGCCGGGCGCCTGCTCAGGCGCGTGCGCGACTTCGCCTCGGCGGCGGATGCCGACACGATCGACCGCAAGATCGCCGATCATGCACTGAGTGCGCTCGAGGTCGATGCTGCGGGCCTCGACGCCATGGACCGCCGCTATCTCTCGACCATTGCGCTCAACTATGGCGGCGGCCCCGTCGGTGTCGAGACGATGGCCGCAGCGCTCTCCGAGCCGCGCGACGCGATCGAGGACATCATCGAGCCCTACCTGATCCAGTGCGGCTATCTCCAGCGCACCCCGCGCGGCCGTCTGCTGACCTCGCACGCCTTCCGTCATCTCGGTCTTGCCGAACCCAATCGCGATGCGACACAGTTCGGCCTGTTCGGCACCGACGAGAGCGATGACTGATCGCCGCAGTCGATGAACCCACCGGTTCCATTCCACCACTAATCCGAACGTGCGGCGAACGGGATCGCCGCACGCGGACTGGAGTGGGAAGGAATGGGCCCGACGGACGACACGAAGCTGCTCGAGGCCATCGCGGCTGCGTCGCAGCTGCGTACACCCGACGAAACCGAGGCGTTGCTGGATCCGATGCCGTTTGGCGAGCTGGCGTCGATGTGGTGCGCGCTTCAGCGCGTCAGCCGGCGTGACCAGATCGGCAGCATCTGGGCCCTCAAGGTCTATTTCGACCATCTGCCGCATCGCAGGCCGCAAGCCGCGCTCGATCTCGTGCTTGATGTTCTCAAGACCGAGGCCGACAAGCCGACAGTGATGCAGCTCAACGACAAGTTCCTGCCGGCGCTATTCCATGCGCACGGCAAGGAGCTGATGGCGCGCGTCGAGCAGGAAGCCGCGCACAATGACCGGCTGCGCTGGCTGCTGGGTGGCGTGCATGTCGCTCCCGACGATCCCTTGATGTCGCGGATTGCAGGCCTGGCCGATTGCGCTGCCTGGCATGCCGACCATCTGGCGCAGCGCACGCCGCGCGAGCCGCTCGATTGCGCCAACATGTCGGTCGCCGAGCTCGCGCGCGCCTGGGTCGAGCAATATTCCAGATCCGAGCGCGACCAGGACGATAATCTGTTCGCGATCATGGATTTCGAGCGCGACCTGCGCGAGGACGATCCCGACAGGATGATCGACCTGATCCTGGAGATCCTCAAGATCGAGTCCAACCCGGTGCTGCTGTCGCTGCTGGCTGCCGGTCCCCTCGAAGACGTGATCAGCGTCGTGACGATCGACCGCATCGAGCGCGAGGCGCGTGCCGATGCGCGTTTTCGCGACCTGCTCGGCGGCGTCTGGTACTATCGCGCGCCCGACGAATTGAAGACGCGGCTGGATGCGCTGGTTGGCGAGAATCGATGGTAGCCTTTGTGCAGACGGCCTGCACGGGCGCACCCCAATTCCGCTTCAATCGGACCGCATCAAGACGCGGTAGTAGAAGCGGACTTCCATGATCACGCGCCGTCATCTCATCCGTTCCATCGGCGGTCTGTCCGCTCTCGGCGTCTCGACCGCGGCCTATGGCGTTGGCGTCGAGCCGGTGCTGCGGCTCCGCGTCACCCGCTATCATCCGGCGCCGCGGCAATGGCCGGCGGATTTTTCGCTGAAGATCGCCGCCATCGCCGACATCCATGCCTGCGATCCCTGGATGTCGCTGGAGCGGATCGAGGGCATCGTCGAGCGCACCAATGCGCTGAACGCCGATCTCATCGTGTTGCTCGGCGACTATGTCGCCGGCCTTCACCACGTCACGCGCCTCATTCCGTCGCGTGAATGGGCGAGGGTGCTGGCCGGCCTCAAGGCGCCGCTCGGCGTCCATGCCGTCATGGGCAATCACGACTATTGGGATGACAGGACCGTGCAGCAGGCTGGGCACGGGACGACCATCGCACATCGCGCGCTGGAGGCGGCCGGCATTCCCGTCTACGAGAACGACGTCGTGCGCCTCACCAAGGACGGTCGTCCGTTCTGGCTTGCCGGGCTGGGCGATCAGCTGGCCTACTATCCTTCAAAGCGCTTCGGCCGCGCGCACCGGCTTGGCGCCGACGATCTCGCGGGCACGCTGGCGAAGGTCACCGACGATGCGCCGGTCATCCTGCTCGCGCACGAGCCCAACATCGCCCCGCTCGTGCCGGCGCGCGTCGCGCTGCAACTGTCCGGCCATACCCATGGCGGCCAGGTCCGCCTGCTCGGCTGGTCGCCGGCGGTTTCGCCCAAGAACGGCCTGCGGCTCGCCTACGGCCACTTCCGCCTGAAATGCGACCTCATCGTTTCCGGCGGCCTTGGATGCAGCATCATGCCGGTCCGCGTCGGCGTGCCGCCGGAGATCGTCGAGGTGACGCTGGGGCGGGCGACACAGGGGATCGTGTAGTATCCCCGTGCCTGATTGTGCGGCCGCGGGTGAAGCGCTAGCATCGCGCAATGGAGCAAATTACCGAGAATCTTCACAAGCTGCGCGCGCTTCGATCTGCCATAGATGAAGGAATGGCGGACATAACGGCGGGTCGCGTTGTGCCCTGGAATTTGGAAGAGTTTCTCGATGAAGCTCGCAGACAGAGAATCTCTAGGCCAAAATGACAGCCCATCTCGACGGCGAGATCCGCGACGGCCGCCACCACATGCAGGTGCGCGTCTACTATGAGGACACGGATTTCTCCGGCATCGTCTATCACGCCAATTATCTGCGCTACATGGAGCGCGGGCGCACCAATCATCTGCGGCTGATGGGCGCCGAGCAGCAGGCGCTGTTCGACCAGGTCGAAACGGAGGGCGCGGGCTTTGCTTTCGTGGTGCGCTCGATGCATCTGGATTTCTTGAAACCGGCGCGGATGGACGACGTGCTCGATGTCGTGACTTGGCCGGTCGCGGTGAAGGGCGCCTCCATCATGCTGGCGCAGGAGGTGCGGCGCGGCGAGGACGTGCTGGTGAAGGCCGAGGTGCGGGTCGCCTTCATCAGCGGCGGCCGCGCCCAGCCAATCCCGAAATCGATCCGCACGCTGATGAAGGCCGATCTGATTTCGTGATCACCCGATAGGTGATGACCACTCGACTCCGTCGGCTGCGGCGATAGATTTGCGGCCCCGACCAACCGATGAGGCCATCATGTCGCGCCCGCCGCTTCCGCCCTTCACGAAAGAGACCGCCGCGCAAAAGGCCCGCATGGCCGAGGACGCCTGGAATTCGCGCGACCCGGTGCGCGTCTCGCTCGCCTATACCGAGGACAGCCGCTGGCGCAATCGCTCGGAGGTCTTTCAGGGCCGCGAGGCGATCGTCGCCTTCCTCACCCGCAAATGGGAGAAGGAGCACGATTACCGCCTGATCAAGGACCTCTGGGCCTTCGACGGCAATCGCATCGCCGTGCGCTTCCAGTACGAATGGCACGATGCCAGCGGCCAGTGGTATCGCTCCTACGGCAACGAGCAGTGGGAGTTCGACGAGCACGGCTTGATGAAGCGGCGCGAGGCGTCGATCAACGACATCGCGATCGCGGAGAAGGACCGCCGGTTTCACTGGGCCGCGCCGGGGCCGCGGCCGGCCGATGTGCCGGGGTTGGGAAGCGATCCGTTCTGAAGCTTGCAAGACAGCGCAGCGAGCACACTGCCCCCTCTCCCCTTGTGGGAGAGGGTGGCTCGCCGCGCAGCGGCGAGACGGGTGAGGGGTGTTTCTATCCGCGAGCCTAACTCTTAATTGAATGCGCGGACGCATACCCCTCATCCGGCGCTTCGCGCCACCTTCTCCCACAAGGGGAGAAGGGAAGAGTCTGCGTGGCGAGAGCTGCGGACTAAGTTGCAGTACGCTTCGCCAGAAACCGCGTAATCGCCCCACCGAGCTTCGCGCTGTCCAGCGGCTGCGCGAGAGACTCCCGTGCCGTTGCCACGACATCCTCCGGCGCTTTGCCGTCGCGCAGCGCGCAGCATACTTGTGCAAACTCCACGTCGAACTCCGGATGCGGCTGCACGGTCAGCGTCGCGCCATTGGCGTAGAGCAGGCCGGCGTGCGGGGTGAACTCGGACGAGAGGATCGTCAGCGCGTCGGTCGGCGGCTCGATCACCTGGTCCTGATGTGAGGCGGCGATCGCGACCGCTTCGCCGTCGACGACGCCGTTCTCGGGCAGCACTTGATAGACATGCCGGCCGATGCCCCAGCCCTTTTCCGATTTGCGCACGGTGCCGCCGAGCGCCTGCGCGATCAGCTGATGGCCGAAGCAGACGCCGACCATCGGCGTCCTGTTCGCATAGGCGGTGCGGACGAAATCCTCCAGCGGCGCGATCCAGTCGAGCCCGTCATAGACGCCGGCGGCGGCACCGGTGATCAGGACGGCTTCGAGCTTGCTCGGATCGGGCAACGTATCGCCGTTGGGGATGCTGACCACGTCCACCGTCGCGGTCGGATCCTCGGCGCGGACCATGCGCTCGAACATGTCCGGAAACGATCCGTGCTGCTCGCGATATTTTTGCGGGACCTGTCCGGTCTCGATGATGGTGATGCGTGCCATGTGCCCAAGGTCAAAAGGTTGCGACGCTCAGTTGCTTTCTGCCCCATGTTGCTGGTGCGGCGCTGTACGCTCCAGGAGCCCGCTCTCCTTGCGGACCTCGTTGAGAAAGGCTTTTGCCAGGCGCGACAGCGGCTCGGCTTCCGACCATAGCATATAGGCCACCGCGTGCGTCGTCGGCGCGAACGGCCGCACCACGAGCCCATTGCCGCCGTTCTGCCGCGGCGAGAACGGATCGACCACCGCGGCGCCGACGCCGGCGGCGGCGAGCACGCAGGCCGTGTTGCAGTAGCGCACCTCGACGGTCGGCCGGAATGGCGCGCCAGCGCGCGCAAAACTGTCGCGCACGGCTTCGCCCAGCCGCGTGCCGCGCTCGAGCCCGATGAAGGGCAGGCCGGACAGGTCGGCCGCCGAGATCACGGGCCGGTCGGCGAGCGGATGCTGCGGTGGCAGCACGCACACCATCTCGCCGGTGTGCACCACCTCATGTGCGATGCCGGGATGATGCGTCAGCCCGAGTGCGAAGCCGAGCTCGGCGACACGGCTGAGCACGCCCTCGATGATGCCCTCGTAACGTCGCACGTCGAAGAACACGCGCGTCTCCGGGCGACGGCGCAGGAAGCCCGACAGCGCGGAGGGAATGATGCTGTAGGCGAGCGGCGGGGTCGCCACGATCGCAAGATGTCCGGAGCGGTTCTCGCGCAGATCGCGCACGCGGTTCTCGAGCTTGGCGTGCAGCGCGAAGATCGCCTCGCTTTCCTTGTAGAGCGCCATCGCTTCGGCGGTCGGAAACAGCCGGTTGTTGACCCGCTCGAACAGCGCAAAGCCCGCCTGCGCCTCCATCGTCTTCAGCGCATTGCTGACCGCGGGCTGCGACAGTGCCAGTTCGTCCGCTGCCGCGACCGTGGTGCGGTGGCGGATGACGGCGCGCAGGATCTCGAGCTGACGCAGGTTCATATCACTGCCGATTATACTCAGGGCCAAAACATCATAGCAGAACGAATTGATTTTACAGCCCCGCTTCCGCGTAATGGCAGCGGATTTGCACGTCGCATCAAGGGGTTCATTCGCCCATTGAGGCAGCACTGCGCACAGATTGGAGGCAATCTTGGTTCGTGTCCTTCGCGCCGCCGCCGCCCAGATGGGCCCGACGCAAAAAGCCGATACGCGTGAGCATACGCTGGCGCGGATGCTCGCGCTGCTGGAGGAGGCCGCTGGCCGCGGCGCCAGCCTCGTGGTGTTTCCGGAGCTGGCCTTCACCACCTTCTTTCCGCGCTGGTTGCTCGAAGGCGAGGCGCTCGACCATTATTTCGAGCGCGGCATGCCGAACCCGGCTGTGGCGAAGTTGTTCGACCGTGCACGCGCGCTGCGCGTCGGCTTTTATGTCGGCTACGCCGAGCTGACGCCCGACGGCCGCCGCTACAATTGCGCCATCCTGGTCGATCGCGACGGCGAGATTCTCGGTCGCTATCGCAAGGTGCACCTGCCGGGCTCGGTCGAGCCGCGTCCGGGCGCGCGCTATCAGCAGCTCGAGAAGCGCTATTTCGAATATGGCGATCTCGGCTTCCCCGCTTTCCGCGCCGGCTCGTCCTGGGCCCACGCTATCATGGGCATGATGATCTGCAACGATCGCCGCTGGCCGGAATCCTGGCGTGTGCTCGGCCTGCAAGGCGTCGAGCTCGTCTGCATCGGCTACAATTCGGCGGCCTACGATCCCAATGGCGGCACGACGGAAGACGGCGCCTTGCGCACTTTCCACTCGACGCTGGTGACGCAGGCCAATGCCTACATGAACGCGACCTGGGCGATCTCGGTGGCGAAGGCGGGCGAGGAGGACGGCTCCGGTCTGATCGGCGGCTCCTGCATCGTCGATCCCAATGGCCGCATCGTCGCGCAGGCGCAAACGCTTGCCGACGAGGTGATCGTCGCGGACATCGATCTCGACCTCTGCCGGCAGGGCAAGGACAAGATGTTCAACTTCGCCGCCCACCGGCGTCCCGAGCAATACAGGGTGATCACCGAGCGCGCCGGCATCATCGAGCCGGCGGTTCTCGACGCCGACTAGCTAGGTGGCACGGCGCTGGCAAGCGTCGTCAAAGGGAAAAGATCGGCAAAGGAAAAAGGTTGGAGCTGACATGACACGCCTCTCGCTTTCTCTCGGCCTTGCCGCGCTGGCCGCAATCGCCTCCGCGCAAGCCGCCGAACTGCCGGCGGAGATCAAGCAGGCGGGCACGCTGAAGCTCACGGTCAACTCGACCTACGCGCCGATGGAATATCGCGATCCCGCGACCAACGAACTGGTCGGGCTCGATATCGATCTCGCGGGCGGGCTCGCCAAGCGGCTCGGCGGTCTCAAGATCGTCTGGAGCGAGACGCCGTTTGCCGAGCTGATCCCTTCGCTCCAGACCAGGCGCGCCGATTTCATCATTAGCGGCATCTCGGACCGCGCCTCGCGGCGCGAAACCGCCGATTTCGTCGATTACCTTGCGACCGGTCCGCAGTTCTTCGTGATGGCGGAGAGCGAGGCGAAGGCTGCGACCGATCTCTGCGGAAAGAAGGTCGGCACGACCCGCAGCACCAGTTTCCCGGTCGAGATCGAGAAGTGGAGCAAGCAGAATTGCGAGGCGGCCGGCAAGCCCGCGATCCAGTACGTGCCCGGCGAGAACTCGATCGACGTCCGCAACCAGCTCAAGCAAGGCCGCATCGACGCGGCCGTGCAGGGCAGCGAGACCTTGCCCTACGCGCAGTCGCAGGAGCCGGGAAAATACCGCGTCATTGGCGAGCAATTGTCCACGGGCTACCAAGGCATCATGTTCCGCAAGGACGACGCGGCCTTGCGCGAAGTGGTGACCGAGAAGCTCGCCGCGATGATCGCCGACGGCGCCTATAAGGCCATTCTCGACAAATGGGGCCTCGGCGCAAACGCGGTCGCAAAACCCATGCTGAACGCGGCGCCGCAATGAAGCCGGCGCCGGCACTCGCGGAGGGTTTTCCCGATTTGTCGGGGATGCGGATCGCGCGCGAGCCGCACTGGTTCCGCTGGTTCAGCGCGGCCTTGATCGTCCTCGTGCTGGCGGCGATCGTCCGCGCGTTTGCGAACGGCCAGATCGAATGGTCCTATGTCAGCCGCTTCCTGACGGTAAAGGTCATCCTCGAAGGCATCGTTAACACCATGGTGATGGCGGTGCTGGCGATGGCGCTCGGCATCTTCCTCGGCATCGTCGTTGCGGTCATGCGGCTGTCTCCAAATCCGGTGTTGAAGACGGTCGCGGCCGGCTACACCTGGTTGTTCCGCGGCACGCCGCTGATCCTGCAACTGTTGCTGTGGTTCAATCTCGCGCTGGTGTTTCCGACCATCGGCATTCCCGGTCTGTGGAGTGGCCGCGCCGTCGACGTCATGACGCCGTTCCTCGCCGCGTTGCTCGGGCTCGGCATCAACCAGGGCGCCTATACCTCCGAAGTGATGCGCGCCGGCATGCTCTCGGTCGACATCGGGCAGTATGAGGCGGCGCAGGCGATCGGCATGGGACGGCTGCGTGCGCTGCGGCGGATCGTGCTGCCGCAGGCGATGCGCGTGGTGATTCCGCCGCTCGGCAACGAGTTCATCGGCATGGTGAAAGCGACCTCGCTGGCGAGCGTCATCCAATATCCGGAATTGCTGCACAACGCCGAGAACATCTACTACGCCAATTCCCGCGTCATCGAGCTCTTGATCGTCGCCGGGCTCTGGTACCTGCTCGTCGTCTCGATTCTGACTCCGCTTCAGATGCTGCTCGAACGCCGTTTTGCACGCGGCACATTGCGGCTCGCGCGATGACAAAACCCCTCGTCGCGATCCGCTCCGTCAGTAAGAACTTTGGAGAGTTCCAGGCTCTCAAGAGCGTCTCGCTCGACGTCTGGCCTGGCGAGGTGATGTGTCTGATCGGCGCCTCCGGTTCGGGCAAGACCACGCTGCTTCGTTGCATCAACCAGCTCGCCGCGATCGACAGTGGTGGCATCTGGCTCGACGGCGAACTGCTCGGTCTGCGCGAGCAGGGCGGACGGCTTCATCGTCTCAGCGAACGGGAGATCGGGCGGCAGCGGCTGAAGACCGGCATGGTGTTCCAGCGCTTCAATCTGTTTCCGCACAAGACGGCGCTGGAGAACATCACCGAAGGTCCGACCCAGGTTCAGGGACGCAAATCCGACGAGGTGCGTGCCGAGGCGCTCGAGCTGCTGCGTCGCGTCGGGCTCGCGGCCAAGGCGGACTCGTATCCGGCGCAGCTTTCCGGCGGCCAGCAGCAGCGCGTGGCGATTGCGCGGGCGCTCGCCATGAAACCGATGCTGATGCTGTTCGACGAGCCGACCAGCGCGCTCGATCCCGAGCTCGTCGGCGAGGTGCTCGCGGTCATGAAGGAGCTCGCGAAGAGCGGCATGACCATGATGGTGGTGACGCACGAGCTCGGCTTCGCGCGCGAGGTCGCCGACCGCGTCGTCTACATGGACCAGGGCGCGATCGTCGAGCAGGGGCGCGCCTCCGACGTGTTGGGCGCGCCGCGCGAGGAGCGCACAAAAGCATTTCTTTCGGCTGTGATCTGACATTGGGGGCGTGATGATGAAGAGACGTTTTGTTGCGGCGGCGCTGTTCGGCGCCATGACCGTTTCGGCTTTAAGTGTTCAGGCTTGGGCCATCGAGCTGCCGGCGGAGATCGCCAAGCGCGGCAGCATCAAGGTGGCGCTGGTGCCGAACTATC
The DNA here is from genome assembly GCF_058807535.1 of Bradyrhizobium sp. GW821-FHT12B03. NCBI lineage: Bacteria > Pseudomonadati > Pseudomonadota > Alphaproteobacteria > Hyphomicrobiales > Nitrobacteraceae > Bradyrhizobium > Bradyrhizobium sp. GW821-FHT12B03. Next base: position 149,834 of record NZ_JBXAQU010000006.1, on the reverse strand, counting down.
CGCCGATGGAGTTCCGCGATCCTGCCACCAACGCGCTGTCCGGCTTCGACGTCGATCTCGGCGAGGCGATCGGCCGCAAGCTCGGCGTCAAGATCGAATGGCAGGAGACCAGTTTCGACCAGTTCATGCCGTCCATCTCGACCGGCCGTGTCGACGCCATCCTGTCGGGCTTTACGGATTACGCGAGCCGGCATGAGACGGCGAGCTTCGTCGACTATCTCAAGAGCGGTCCGAACTTCTTCGTGCAGCAGTCGCGCGCGGCCGAATTCAAGGACATGGCCTCGCTCTGCGGCAAGAAGGTCGGCGCCAGCCGCCGCACCAAGTTTCCGGTCGAGATCGCGGCCTGGAGCGAGAAGAACTGCGGCAGCACTCCGATCGTCTTCGTCGGCACCGACGGCTCGGCCGATGCCCGCACCCAGCTCAAGCAGGGCCGCATCGACGCCGCCGTGCAGGGCAACGAGACGCTGCCTTACATCATGGATCTCGAGCCCGGCACCTATGCGCCGGTCGGCGGCCCCATCTCGCAGCAATTCACCGGCATTGCCCTGCCGGTCAAGGAAAAGGCACTTCAGCAGGCCATGCTGGAGGCCGTCGACGCGCTGATCGCCGACGGCACTTATCGTTCGCTGCTGGCGAAGTGGAAATTGAGCGACAACGCAATAGAAAAGGCGACCATCAATGCTGGACAGTAAGGCCCTCAAGAGCATCCCGCTCGTTCCGGCCAACACCGCGGATCCCGCACCCGAATATCCCTGGCCGAAGCCGTACAATTCGGCGATGTTCCTCTCCTTCGACGTGGACGCGGAGAGCGCGTGGACCAGCAAGGACGCCGTGCACGCGCAGCGGCTGATCACCATGAGCTATGGCGGCTATGAGGCGCGCGTCGGCACGCCGAAGCTGCTGGAGCTGCTCGACCAGCTCGATCTCAAGGCGACCTTCTTCGTGACAGGGTGGTCGGTCGATGCGCATCCCGCGATGGCCGAATCCATCCTCAAGGCAGGTCACGAGATCGGCCATCACGGCTATCACCATCTGCTGCCCGATCCGGGCGATCCCTGGATCGAGGAGGAGCTGGAGCGTGGCTTCGAGGCGCTGAAGCGCCAGCTCGGCGTCAAGCCGACCGGCTATCGCGCGCCCTACGGCGAATTCACCGAGGAGCTGCGTGTGGCGCTGGTGCGGCACGGCATCGTCTACACCTCCTCGTTCCGCGACGACGTCAGGCCCTATCGTCATCGGCTCGCCGATGGCAAGCCGGGCACCATCGAGTTGCCGGTGACCGCGAGCTATGACGATTGGATGCACGGCCTCTCCGCCCGCTTCAGCCCGCGCTCGATCTTCCCCAAGGAGCATGTGCTCTCGATCTGGAAGGACGAGCTCGACGAAGTGCGCGACTGGGGCGCAATGGTGACGACCGTGCTGCATCCCCAGTGCAGCGGCCGTCCGATGCGGCTGCGCCTGCTGCGTGAGTTCCTGACCTACGCAAAGTCCTGCCCGGACGTCTGGATCACCACCGGCGAGAAGATTGCGGAAAACTTCCTGCGCCACGAAGCCGGTAACCGCTGAGCGTACCATGACCCGCCGCCGCATCCTCGTCATCAACCCTAACTCCTCGGCGTCGGTGACGGCGGCCATCGATGACGCGGTCGCGCCGCTGCGCATTGCCGGCGGTCCTGATATCGAGGTGGTCGGCCTTGCCGAGGGCCCGCCCGGCATCAGCTCGCAGCGCGACGCCGACAGCGTGGTCATGCCGCTGGTCAACCGCGTCACGCGCGACAATGCGGATGCCTTCGTGCTGGCCTGCTTCAGTGATCCCGGCCTGCATGCCGTGCGCGAGGCGGCGAGTGGCCGCCCGGTGCTGGGCATCGCCGAATGCGGCATCTTTCGCGCACTGATGCTGGGCGAGCATTTCGGCGTCATCGCGCTGTCGCCGTCGAGCATCCGCCGTCAGCAGCGCATGGTGCGGGTGATGGGCGTCGACAGCCGCTATGCCGGAAGCTGGTCGGTCGGGGCGAGCGCGGCGGAGACGGCAGGCGCCGATATCCGCGGGCGGCTGATCGAAGCCGGCCGCGCGCTGGTCACCCAATGCCGCGCCGACGTCGTGGTGATGGGCTGTGCCGGCATGGCCTCGCACCGGTCGGCGATTGCGGAAGCGATCGGCGTGCCGGTCATCGAACCGGCGCAGCAGGCGGTGGCCGCTGCGATCGGCGCGGTTCTGTTGAACACCTAAGAAGAAACGATGCAGTTCGATTCCGTCAGGAGCCCCCTGTAATGCCTATCTCCCGCCGTTCGCTCCTCAAGGCCGCCGCCGCAGTGCCGGCGCTTTCGCTGCCGGGCATCGTACGTGCTGAAGCGCAGAGCACCTTACGCTTCATTCCCGTCATCGACCTCGCCTTCGTCGATCCCATCTATTCGACCGCGCAGGTGTCGCGAAACCATGGCTTCATGGTCTACGACACGCTCTATGGCATGAGCTCCTCGCTCCAGGTCTCGCCCCAGATGCTGTCGGGCCACGCCATCTCCGGCGACCAGCTGCAATGGGACCTCAGCTTGCGCGACGGCCTGTTCTGGCACGACGGCGAGCGCGTGCTCGCCCGCGACTGCGTCGCGAGCATCCGCCGCTGGGCGGCGCGCGACGGCTTCGGCGGCGAATTGATGGAGGCGACCGCCGAGCTGTCGGCCGCTGACGACCGTACCATCCGCTTCCGCCTCAAGCGCCCGTTCCCGCTGCTGCCGCAGGCGCTTGGCAAGGCCGCCATCAATGCCTGCTTCATGATGCCGGAGCGGCTGGCGAGCCAGGACCCGTTCAAGCCGCTGACCGAAGTGATCGGCAGCGGCCCGTTCCGCTATCTTGCCGACGAACGCGTGCAGGGCGCCCGCAACGCCTATGCCAAGTTCGAGCGCTATCAGCCCCGCACCGATGGCAAGCCGGATTGGACCGCGGGACCGAAGATCGTGCATTACGATCGCGTGGTCTGGACCACCACGCCCGATGCCGGCACCGGCGTTGCCGCGCTGCAGACCGGCGAGCAGGATTGGCAGGAAACCACGCCGCACGATCTGCTTCCCGTGATCAAGGCTGCCGGCGATATCGAGACGCGCATCCTCGATCCCCGCGGCTACGCCTGCATGCTGCGCCTCAATCATCTCCAGCCGCCGTTCGACAATCCCGCCGTCCGGCGCGCGCTGCTGGGCGCGATCGACCAGTCCGCCTTCATGACTGCGGTTGCCGGCACTGATCCGGCCTTCCAGATGTCGCCGATCGGCTACTTCGCACCTGATACCCCGATGGCGAGCGACGTCGGCCTCGACGTGTTCCGCGGCCCGCGCAACTACGACAAGGTCAAGGCCGACCTGAAGGCGGCCGGCTATAATGGAGAGAAGATCGTGCTGCTGGTTCCGACCAATTCGCTCGCGCAGAAACCGCTCGGCGAGATCGCGGTCGACAGCCTGCGCAAGGCCGGCATGAACGTCGAATATGCCGGGCTCGATTTCGCCGTCGTGTTGCAGCGCCAGCTCAAGAAGGACCCGATCGGACAAGGCGGCTGGAGCGCCGCGGTCGGCAACTGGCAGGGCATCGACTGGCTCAATCCGGCGGGCAACACCAACATCCGCGGCGAAGGCAAGGTCGCCGGCTGGTATGCGAGCACGAAGATGGGCGAGTTGCGCAGCCAGTGGCTGGCGGCCTCCGAGCTCGCCGAGCAGCAGCGCATCTGCCGCGAGATCCAGGCGGTCGCGTTCGAGGAAATCCCCTATATTCCGATTGGCCTGTACAAGCAGCCGACCGCCTATCGCAAAGCCATCACCGGCATTCTCGACGGCACCGCCGTCTTCTGGAACGTACGCCCCGCATGAGCACCACGGCAATCTTCGGCAGCTATGTGCTGTCACGGAAAGACGGCGCGCAGGATGTGCTGCGCGACCATTGGGTTCTGGTCGAAGGCAAGAAGATTGCGGCGGTCACGCGCGACAAGCCAAGTGCGGACCGGGTTTACGACCGTCCCGGCCGCTTCGTTCTGCCGGGCCTGCTGAACCTGCACAATCACTGCTTCTCGGAAGCCGTGGCGCGCAGCCACAGCGAGGACGGCAACGGCCGCAAGAACAACCAGAGCATCGTCTATACGGTGCTGCTGCCGCTGACCAAGCGCGGCGCCGAAATCCTGTCGGCGGAGGAGCGGCTCGCAGTCGCCCGGCTCGGCATCCTCCAGCTCCTGAAGGGCGGTGCCACCACGGTGATGGAGCCGTTCCGCAACTCGATCCCGGAAATGTTCGACGCGGCGGAAGAGATGGGCATCCGCTTCTACGGCGCGCCATACCTCTTCTCCACCTCCGACGCCAAGGCCGGCGCCGACGGCGTGGTCCGGTATTCCGGCGATGACGGCGCCGCCGACATGGCGACCTGGGACGCGCTTTACCAGCGCTGGAATAATCGTGGCGACGGCCGCATCGGTCTTGCCATGAGCCCGCACGCCACCGACACCTGTGGCCCCGATCTGCTGAAGGCCTGCGCCACGCGGGCGCGCGAGCTCGGCGTGCCCATCACGACGCATATGGCGCAGAGCCGCGGCGAGGTCGAGACCATCGGCAAGCGCTATGGCGGCCGCACGCCGGCGGAGTATCTGGACTGGCTTGGTCTGCTGGCGCCTGATCTGATGGCGGCGCATTGCATGTTCAGCAGCGACGACGATCTCAAGCTGATGGCCGCGCGCGGCATGACCGTGCTGAATTGCCCGCGCGTGTTTGCACGCGCCGGCATTACCGCTGCGTTCAGCCGGTTCGCCGAGCACGGCGTGCGCACCGTGGTCGGCACCGATGGCTACAACATGGACCTGCTCGGCGAACTCAATGCCGCCTCGCTGATCTCCAAGGTCACCTCGGCGCGCGCCGATGTCGCCAACTCGCCGGAGTTGATCGAAGCGAATACGGCGGTGGCGGCCGACGTCATCAAGCGGCCCGATCTCGGCCGGATCGAGCCGGGCGCGACCGCCGATCTCACGGTCGTCGATCTCACCCATCCGCATCTCCAGCCGCTGTTCGACCCGCGCCGCGCGCTGATCGCGCTCGCCAACCGCGCCAATATCGACCAGGTCATGGTCGACGGCCGCGTGCTGGTCGATGCCGGGCGTTATCTCGGCGCTGACGAGGCGGCGATCACGGCGGCGGGCACCGCCGCGATCGGCAAGATCTGGGACCTGCCGGAAGCGCAGGCCGCTTTCAACGGCTGATCCGTCGTTTCCGGAGCCACGAAGAAGGTGCGCTCCCTCTCCCGCTTGCGGGGGAGGGCTGGGGGTGGGGGTATCTCCGCAATGGGATTGTCTGAAGTCTGCGGAGAATGTCCCCGTGTCGAGAGAGCCCCACCCGGCGCTTCGCGCCGACCTCCCCCGCAAGCGGGAGAGGTTGCAGCGAGCCCGTGGCTGCCTCGTTTCAACCCAAAGCCATTCCGCTTTGATCCTCAAACTCCGCCAGCGCCTTGCGCATGGTCTCGACCAGATCCAGCGCCACCGGCGAGGGGCTGCGCTGCGCCGGAAACACCGCGGAGAATTCGAAGTCGATGCGCGGCAGGAACCGGCGCACGACGACGCCGCGCGTTGCAAATTCCTGCGCGGTGAAGGGATCGCAGATCGCGACGCCAAGTCCTGACGACACCATGCCGCACATGATCTCCGACAGCGTGGTCTCCACCCTGAGCACGCGGCGGACGTCGTGGCGATGGAACACCTGGTCGACGAGATGCCGGCTCGACGATCCCGACGACAGCGAGATGAAGGTCTCGCCCTCGAAATCGCGCGGCTCCAGCACTTCCTTCTCTGCAAGACGATGACCGGTCGGCAGCACCGCGACGCGCGCCAGCGCCGGCAGCCGCAGGCTCGGCAGGCCGGAATGGGCGATCGGCACCTCGGCAAAGCCGATGTCGCATTGGTTGTTCAGCACCCAGTCGACCACGATCGGCGAGATCACGCCGAAGAAGGCGAGGTTGAGGTTGGGGCGCTCCTTGAGGAAATGCCCGGCGAGCCGCGGCAAATAACCGTTCGACAGCGCCGGCAGCGCGGCGATCCGCAAGGAGCCGGTGCGGCGGCCACGGATTTCCTCGGCCGCGGCAGTGATGCGTTCGAGGCCGACGAAGGAGCGTTCGACCTCGGTGTAGAGCGCCATCGCTGCGGCGGTCGGTACGAGGCCGGTGCCGCGCCGCTCGAACAGCTCCATTTTCAACAGCGCCTGGAGATCGCGCAGCAACCGGCTGACCGCCGGCTGCGTCACGGTCATCAGGGCCGCCGCCTCGGTAACGCTGCCGGTCAGCATTGTCGCGCGGAAGGCTTCCACCTGCCGCGAATTGATCCGCGCCATCCCAATTTCCAATCATAACATTTAGGCATGCAGAGGGTGCCATTATTCATTGGACGTTGGAAGTATAGGTCTGCGATCTTTTTCATCAGAGCTGGAGACAGCCCGCTTTTTCGGCAGATTGGAGGGGTTCAAACCTCCAGATCGCGCCAAAACCCGCTGAACAGGGGCCGGAGCCCTGATCGGGGAGGGTTTGCGCGGAAGGAGATGCGGAAGCGCTTCAGTCAGCGAGATACGTCGGCACGTCACCTCATTCCGGTATTGGAGATCGGTCCATATGAAGACTTTTCGCCTTCTGACAGCGGTCAGCATCGCGGCGCTCGTCGCCATCCCGTCGGTCGCCTCGGCCCAGCAGAAAACGCTCTACGTCGCCGGCTACGGCGGCTCGTTCGAGAAGACCATTCGCGACGAGGTGATCCCGGCCTTCGAGAAGGAAAACGGCGTCAAGGTCGAATACGTCGCCGGCAACTCGACCGACACGCTGGCCAAGCTTCAGGCCCAGAAGGGCAACCAGCAGATCGACGTTGCCATCGTCGACGACGGTCCGATGTACCAGGCGATCCAGCTCGGCTTCTGCGGCAAGCTCGAGGGCCTGCCCGCCGATCTCTACGACACCGCCCGCTTCAAGGACGATCGCGCCGTCGCGATCGGCATCGTCGCCACCGGCCTGATGTACAACACCAAGGTGTTTGCGGAGAAGGGCTGGGCGCCGCCGACCTCATGGAACGACCTGAAGGACACGAAATACGCCAAGCAGCTCGTCATCCCGCCGATCAACAACACCTATGGTCTTGAAGCACTGGTGATGCTGTCGAAGATGAACGGCGGCGGCGAGTCCAATGTCGATTCCGGCTTCAAGATCTTCAAGGAGCAGATCAATCCGAACGTGCTCGCCTATGAGCCGTCGCCCGGCAAGATGACCGAGCTGTTCCAGTCCGGCCAGGCCGTGATCGCGGTGTGGGGCACCGGCCGCGTGCAGAGCTTTGCCAATACCGGTTTTCCCGTCGACTTCGTCTATCCGAAAGAGGGCGCGGCGACGCTGCTGACGACCGCCTGCCCGGTCACCAAGCCGAACGCTTCGCCGCTGGCGTCCAGCTTCGTCAAGATGCTGCTCGAACCCAAGATCCAGCTCGTGATGCTCAAGGATTACGGCTATGGCCCGGTGCTGAAATCGCTGGTGATCCCGCCGGAGCTCGGCAAGATGGCGCCGATCGGCGAGCGCGCGGCAAAGCTCTATAATCCGGACTGGACTGTCATCAACGAGAAGCGCGAGGAGTGGACCAAGCGCTGGAACCGCGAAGTCGAACGCTGATCGTTCGCGGCGGAGACAGCGTCATGGCCTATCTCGCGCTCGATCGGGTTGCCAAGCAGTTCGGGACGCAGACTGTCGTCGACGACTTCAGTCTGTCGGTGGGGAAGGGGGAGTTCATCTCCTTCCTCGGCCCGTCCGGCTGCGGCAAGACCACGACCCTGCAGATGATCGCGGGCTTCCTCGATCCCACGCGCGGCGCGATCCGGCTGGAGGGCAAGGACCTGACCGCGATCCATCCGGCCAAGCGCGGGCTCGGCATCGTGTTCCAGAGCTACGCGCTGTTTCCGCACATGACCGCGGCGGAGAACGTCGCCTTCGGCCTGGAGATGCGGAAGGTGCCGCGCAGCGAGCGGGCGGAGCGTGTCCGTGCCGCGCTCGCGATGGTCGGCCTTGCCGGCTACGAGGATCGCCATCCGCGCCGCATGTCCGGTGGACAGCAGCAGCGCGTCGCGTTGGCGCGTGCGCTGGTGATCAAGCCGAGCGTGCTGCTGCTCGACGAGCCGCTGTCGAACCTCGACGCCAAGCTGCGCGAGGAGATGCAGATCGAGCTGCGCCAGATCCAGCGCACCATCGGCACCACCACGATCCTGGTCACCCACGACCAGAACGAGGCGATGTCGCTGTCCGACCGCATCGTGGTGATGAGCCAGGGCAAGATCGAGCAGATCGGCACGCCGCAGGAGACCTATGAGCGGCCGGCCTCGGCCTTCGTCTCGCAATTTCTCGGCAAGACCAACGACTTTGCCGCGACGATCGATCGGACCGCGACGCCCGCGCGGCTCGTCACGGGCTCCTGGAGCATGCCGGCGCCGGCCGGCTCCAACGGGGCGGTGACCGTCAGCATTCGCCCTGAAAGGATCGGCTTTGGTGACGCGGGCCTCAGTGCCAGGATCGTCACGCGCATCTTCCAGGGCAATCACTGGCTGTTCCAGTGCGACAGCGAATGCGGTCCGGCCATCGTGATCCGCCAAAATGACGGCCAGTCACAGCCGGCCGAAGGCGAGGCCGTTCGGCTCGCCTGGCGTCCGGAGGACATGAGCGTGCGCGGCGGAGTTGCCGCATGAGCGCGGTCGCGGACACGGCTCCGCAGGGGGCCGTCGATGCGCGGATTGCACGCGCGCCATGGGTGCTCTCGGCGCCCGCCTTGATGCTGTTCGTCGGCGTGCTGCTGATTCCGCTCGCGATGACCGTGATGCTGTCGTTCCACGACTGGGGGCAATACAAGGGCATCGAGCCGGTCTTCATCCTCAAGAACTGGCGAGAGATTGCGACCGATCCCTATTACGCCGAAATGTTCTGGCGGACGTTTCGCATTGCGATCCTGACGACGCTGCTCACCGCAGTGCTTGGTGCGCCCGAAGCCTACATCCTCAATCGCATGAGTGGACGCTGGAAGAGCTTCTTCCTGCTGGTCATTCTCGGGCCGCTGCTGATCTCCGTGGTCGCGCGCACGCTCGGCTGGGCGCTGCTGTTCGGCGGCAACAACGGGCTCGTCAACAAGCTCCTGATGTCGGCCGGAGTGATCCGCTTCCCCATTCCCTTCATGTTCACCGAAACAGGCATGGTGATCGCGCTGGCGCATGTGATGATGCCGTTCATGGTGCTGTCGGTATGGGCGGCGCTGCAACGGCTCGATCCGCAGATCGAGAACGCCGCGATGTCGCTCGGCGCAGGCCCGATCACCACCATTCGCCGCATCATCATGCCGCAGATCATGCCGGGCGTGCTGTCGGGCGCGATTATCGTGTTTTCGCTTTCGGCCAGCGCCTTTGCGACGCCCGCGATCATCGGCGGCCGCCGGCTCAAGGTCGCGGCGACGCTCGCCTATGACGAGTTTCTCAATACGCTCGACTGGCCGCTGGGGGCCGCGGTCGCCACGCTCTTGCTGGTGGCGCTGGTCCTGATCGTCGTCGGCAGCAACGCGCTGATCGAGCGGCGTTATGCGGAGGTGTTCCGATGAGAGGGAACGGACCGCTCGCGCTGATCTTCCACACTATCTTCGTCATCGTCATGGTGGCGCCGATCCTGGTGGTGTGCCTGGTCGCCTTCACGCCGGAAGGTTATCTGTCGCTGCCGACCAATGGCTTCTCGCTGCGCTGGTTCAGGACCATCGCGAACTACCCCGAATTCATCCATGCCTTCTGGGTCAGCCTTGGCCTCGGCGCGCTGTCCTCGTTCGTGGCGCTGCTGTTCGCCGTGCCCGCAGCACTTGCGATCGCGCGCTATCGCTTCCGCGGCCGCGATGCGCTGGCGGCGCTGTTCCTGTCGCCGCTGATGATCCCGCATGTCGTGCTCGGCATTGCCTTCCTGCGCTTCTTCACCTCGGCCGGCCTCGGCGGCAGCTTTGCGGCGCTGATCATCGCGCATGTCATCATCGTGTTTCCGTTCGCGCTGCGGCTGACGCTTGCGGCCGCGACCGGCATGGATCTTTCGGTCGAGATGGCGGCAGTCTCGCTCGGCGCCGGCGGCTGGACGCTGTTCCGCCGCGTCACCCTGCCGCTCATCCTGCCCGGCGTCATCAGCGGCTGGGCGCTCGCCTTCATCCAGTCCTTCGACGATCTCACCATGACCGTCTTCCTTGCGGCACCCGGCACCGAGACGTTGCCGGTGCGCATGTTCCTTTATATCCAGGACAACATCGATCCGCTGGTGACGTCGGTCTCGGCCTGCGTGATCGCAATCACCATGACCGCCCTCATTCTGCTCGACCGCTTCTACGGGCTCGACCGTGTGCTCGCCGGCAAGGGCGATACGGGACGATAGGAGAACTCATGTCAGGAGAATATGACGTCGCCGTCGTCGGCGGCGGACTGCTTGGCTCCGCCATTGCCTGGGGCCTCGGCCGGCTCGGCAAGAAGATTGCCGTGCTCGACGAAGGCGACATCACCAAGCGCGCCTCGCGTGCGAACTTTGCGCTGGTCTGGGTGCAGAGCAAGGGCCTCGGCATGCCCGCCTATACGGTGTGGACCGTGCAGGCGTCGCAGGCATGGGGCCGACTTGCCTCCGAGCTGAAGCAGCAGACCGGCCTCGATGTCTCGCTTCAGCAAAACGGCGGCTTCCACCTCACGCTCGGCGAGGACGAGTTCGGTCAGCGCACCGAACTGGTCAAGCGCATGCACAACCAGATTGGTGCTGCCGACTACAAGATGGAGATGCTCTCCGCATCCGAGGTGAAGAAGTCGCTGCCGCTGATCGGGCCGGAAGTCTCCGGCGGCAGCTATTGTCCGCTCGACGGCCACGTCAATTCGCTGCGCACGTTCCGCGCCTTCCATACCGGCTTTAGCGCGTTCGGCATCGATTATCTTCCGGAGCGCCCGGTCTCGGCGATCAGCAAGACCGGCGGTGAATTCCGCCTGACCACGCCGAGGGGCGAGCTGCGCGCCGCCAAGATCGTGCTCGCCGCCGGCAATGCCAACCAGACGCTGGCGCCGATGGTCGGCCTCCACGCGCCGATGGGCCCGACCCGCGGCCAGATCGTGGTGACCGAGCGCACCATGCCGTTCCTGCCGCATCCCCTCACCACGATGCGCCAGACCGACGAGGGCACGGTGATGATCGGCGACAGCAAGGAGGACGAGCTGGATGATCGCACGCTGAAGCATTCGATCAGCGCGGTGATGACCGATCGGGCCCAGCGCATGTTCCCGCATCTGTCGCGGCTTAACGTGGTCAGGAGCTGGGCCGGCATCCGCGTCATGCCGCAGGACGGCTTTCCGATCTACGACCAGTCGCAGACGCATCCCGGCGCCTTCGTCGCCTGCTGCCATTCCGGCGTGACGCTCGCGTCCAACCACGCCTTCGAGATCGCGCGCATGGTGGCGCAGGGCGCGCTCGAGCCCGAGCTGGTCGGTGCGTTCTCGGCCAGCCGTTTTGGCGGCGCGGGCGCCGCGAACAACAGCGGGTACTGAGGTGCGAAGCGTCTGGATTGGATCGATGGCAGCCAAGAACTCAGATCACCTCTCCCCGTTGGGGAGAGGTGAAGCCTTCGCGGCCGCACCTGATTTTACGACGCTCCACCGAGTTCAGAGAAGGAGCCAAGAGGCATCCCATGTTTAGACGATCCGAACAGGATAAACGCCCGCAAGTGCAGATCTTCGTCGACGGCGTTGCCGTCGCGGCGCGCCAGGGCGACACCGTTTCCGCTGCGCTGCTGGCCTCGAGCTGCGATGCCCGACGTTCCACCGCGGTGAGCGGCGCGCCGCGGCTGCCCTATTGCATGATGGGCGTATGCTTCGACTGCCTCGTCACCATCGACGGCGTCGGCAACCGCCAGGGCTGCCTCGTGCCCGTCGCCGAGGGCATGCAGATCGAAATCCAGAAGGGCAAGCGGGAGATCGGAAAATGACTGTGGCTCCCAAGCGCGAAGACTACGATGTGGTCGTGATTGGCGCCGGCCCTGCCGGACTCGCCGCTGCCGCGACATCCGCTGAAGCCGGCCTGTCCACGCTGCTGCTCGACGAGAATATCGGTCCGGGCGGCCAGGTGTTTCGTGCGATCGCCTCGACGCCTGTCACGGAACGCGACCAGCTCGGCGCCGACTACTGGGTCGGTGCCGATCTCGTGCAGTCGCTGCGTGCGAGCGATGCCGAGGTCATTCACCGTGCCACGGTCTGGAGTCTCGACCGCAACCTCGACATCGCCGTCTCCGTCGGTGGCGCCTCGGCCTTCGTCAAGGCGAAGCGCGTGATCCTTGCGACCGGCGCGCTGGAACGGCCGTTTCCGGTTCCCGGCTGGACCTTGCCGGGCGTGATGACCGCGGGCGCCGCGCAGACCATGTTGAAGTCGTCGGCACTGGTGCCCGATGGCCGCACCGTGATTGCGGGGCAGGGGCCGCTGCTCTGGCTGCTCGCTGCGCAGATCCTTCGTCTCGGCGGCCGCATCGACCGCATCCTCGACACCACCGAGCGCGGCAATTACTTCGCCGCGCTGCCACACGCCTTCGCCTTCCTGACTTCGCCCTATTTCACCAAGGGCCTGTCGATGATGCGCGAGGTGAAGGCGAAGGTGCAGGTCGTCACCGGTGTCACCGAGCTTTCCGCGTCGGGCGACGGCCAGCTTGCGAACGTCAGCTATGTCGCCGGCGGCAAGCGCGAGACGCTTCCCGCCGATCTGCTACTGCTGCATCAGGGCGTCGTGCCCAACGTCAATCTGGCGATGGCGGCCGGTGTCGAGCATCGCTGGGACGAGCTGCAACTGTGCTGGTCGCCGGTGCTCGATGCGAGCGGCTCATCGTCGGTCGCGGGCATCGCGATCGCGGGCGACGGCGCGGGCATCGGCGGCGCCAATGCCGCCGTGGTGCGTGGCCGCATCGCGGCGCGCGCGGCGGTGGAAGCGTTGGCGCCCGCCGCTGCCGCAAAGCTTGCGCCGATGGCCACGCTCCGTGCCGATCTCGCCAAGGCCGAGCGCGGCCGGCTCTTCCTCGATACGCTGTTCCGCCCAGCGCCGCAGTTCCGCATTCCCTCCGGCGACACCATCGTCTGCCGCTGCGAGGAGGTCACCGCCAAGGACGTGCTCGACTCCGTCGCGATCGGCGCGACCGGTCCGAACCAGCTCAAGGCCTATCGCCGCACCGGCATGGGCCCGTGCCAGGGCCGGCTCTGTGGCCTCACCGTCACCGAGCTGATGGCGCAGGCGCGGGGCAAGACCCCGCAGGAGATCGGCTACTACCGGCTGCGCGCGCCGGTGAAGCCGATCACGCTCGCCGAGCTTGCTGCCGTTCCAAAGACCGAGGCCGACGTCAAGGCCGTGGTGCGCGGATGACGAAAAACGTGGATGCGATCGTCGTCGGCGGCGGCATCCACGGATGCTCGACCACGCTGCATCTGTGCCTTGCCGGTCTGAAGCCGGTGCTGATCGAGAAGGACTATGCCGGCCGCCACGCCTCCGGCGTCAACGCCGGCGGCGTCCGCCAGCTTGCGCGGCACGTCCCCGAAATCCCGCTCTCGATCCGCTCGATGGGAATCTGGGAGAAGATCACCGATCTTCTCGATGACGATTGCAGCTTCGAGAGCTACGGCCAGGTCCTGGTCGCTGAGAACCAGGACGAGCTCGCGGCCTGCCGCGCGCGCGTCGCCGAGCTCAACGCGCTCGGCTTCACCCATGAAGAGCTGATCGACGCCACCGAGTTGCGGCGGCTGGTGCCCGCGGTTGCCGAGACCTGTCCCGGCGGCGTGGTATCGCGTCGTGACGGCGCGGCCAATCCGGCGCAGACGACGACCGCGTTCCGGCGAAAGGCCGAACAGCTCGGTGCAACCGTGCGCGAGGGCGTAGCGGCCAGCAACATCCGCTACAGCGACGGCCTCTGGCATGTCGACGTCGGCTCCGACACCTACGCCGCGCCGGTGCTGGTCAACGCCGCCGGTGCCTGGGCCGGCAAGCTCGCGGCCGCGCTCGGCGAGCCGGTGCCGGTCGAGACCGTGGCGCCGATGCTGATGATCACCTCGCGCGTGCCGCACTTCATCGACCCCGTCGTGATCCTGCGCGGCCGCAAGCTCTCGTTCAAGCAGTTCAAGAACGGCACCGTGCTGATCGGTGGCGGCCATCTGGCGACGCCCTACCAGGATCGTAACGAGACGGTGCTGGACTGGAAGAGCCTCGCGACCAGCGCGCGCACCGTGTTCGAGCTGTTTCCGATCATGCGCAGCGCGACCATCGTGCGCGCCTGGGCCGGTATCGAGGCCAAGATGAAGGACGACATCCCCGTGTTCGGGCCGAGTTCGCGGCACAAGGGCCTCTACCACCAGTTCGGCTTCTCGCTGCACGGTTTTCAGCTCGGTCCTGGCGCCGGCGCCGTGATGGCGGAGCTGATCGTCAATGGCGGCACCCAGACCCGCATCGGTGATCTCGGCATCGACCGTTTCCACCCTTCCACGCTCTAGCAACAAGAGGACATCATGAGCATCACCCGCAGCATCCGCACGCCCATCATGCACCGCGCCGTCGAGGCCAACGGCTTCGTCTTCCTCGGCGGCACCATCGCCGACGACACCTCGGTCTCGATGGGCGACCAGACCCGCAACATCCTCGGCAAGATCGCCGGCTATCTGAAGGAGGCCGGCACCGACAAGAGCCGCGTCGTCAGCGCGTCGATCTTCGTCACCGACCTCTCCAAGAAAAAGGAGATGGATGCGGCCTGGACCGAGTTCTTCGGCGACAATCTGCCGACCCGCGCCACCGTCGGCGTCGCCGATCTCGGCGGCAGCGCGTTGATTGAAATCGTGGTCACGGCGCTCAAGGGCTGATGCATCCGTCGACGGGGACGGCAGCACGCGACGCACTGTCGTCCCCTTGCCTTGGCTTGATCTTGCGCGTCTGCGAGACTAATTAGAGGCGTCTCAATCAGGAACTTCGCAGCCATGGATTTTACCCCGACCGCAATGCCGATCCGCCTTGCTCACGGGGAATTCCATGCCTGCTACCATCGTCCTGTCGAACCTGTCGCTGTCCACGCCTGACGGCCGTTCTCTTTTTTCCAATATCGATCTGACATTCGCGGCCGAGCGGACCGGTCTCGTCGGCCGCAACGGCGTCGGGAAAACCACGCTGCTGGCGTCGATTTGCCGGGAACATGTTCCCCAGTCCGGGCGCATTCTGACCAACGGAACCATGGGTCTGCTGCGCCAGGACGTTCAACTGCGCAAGGGTGCGACCGTGGCCGATCTGTTCGGCGTGCGGGAAGCGCTGGAGCTGCTTCGCCGCGCGGAGCGGGGCGATGCCTCCGCCGACGACATCGCTGCGATCGACTGGATCCTCGAAGCGCGGCTTGCGTCGGCGCTGGCGCGCGTCGGGTTCGATCTTGCCCCTGATACGGAGCTGTCCTGCCTGTCCGGCGGGCAGACGACACGGGTTCGCCTTGCCGCGCTGGTGTTCGCCGAGCCCGACTTCCTGCTTTTGGACGAGCCCACCAACAATCTCGACCAGGACGGGCGCAAGGCCGTGATCGATCTCCTCGCCGCCTGGCGCGGCGGGGCGATCGTCGTCAGCCACGACCGGGGCCTGCTCGAGACCATGGACGCGATCGTCGAGTTGACGTCGCTCGGCGCAACGCGATACGGCGGCAATTGGAGCAGTTTTCGCGCGCAGAAGGCCGTCGAGCTCGCGGCCGTGAGGCATGACCTTGCGCATGCCGAGAAGCGGCTGTCCGAGATCGACGGCAAGGCGCAGGACGCGGTGGAGAGGAAGGCGCGCAGGGACAGCGGCGGCAGGAAGAAGCGCGCCAAGGGCGATATGCCGCGCATCCTGGCCGGCGCACGCAAGGATCGCAGCGAGGACACCGGCGGAAGGACGGCGCAGGTCGCTGAGCGACGGCGCGCGGAGGCGTTCGAAGCCGTCGACACGGCGCGCCAGCGCATCGAGATTCTCCAGCAGCTGTCCGTGAAATTGCCGTCGACAAACCTGCCGGCGGGCAGGGAGGTGGTTTGGCTCGATCAGGTCAGCGCCGGCTACGATCCGGAGCGCGCGATCCTGAGGGATCTGTCGTTCACGATCGTCGGGCCGGAGCGGGTTGCGGTGGTCGGGCCAAATGGTTCAGGCAAGACGACGCTGCTGAAGCTCATTGCCGGCGAGATATGCCCTCTTGAGGGTACCGTGAGGGTCAGGCCCGACTTCGCGCTGTTCGACCAGAAGGTCAGCCTGCTGGATCCCGAAATCTCGATCCTGGACAATTTCAGGCATCTCAATCCAACGGCGGGCACGAATGAGTGTCATGCGGCCCTTGCGCGCTTCATGTTTCGCGCCGACGCTGCCTTGCAGATCGTCGGGAGTTTGAGCGGCGGACAGCTGCTTCGTGCCGGCCTTGCCTGCGTGTTCGGCGGGGCGAGGCCGCCCTCACTGCTGATGCTGGACGAGCCGACCAACCATCTGGACATCGCATCCATCGAGGCCGTCGAGGCGGGCCTGCGGGCCTATGACGGCGCGCTGCTCGTCGTCAGTCATGACGACGCGTTCCTGCAGGCGATAGGGGTCACGCGTCGGCTTGATCTTGCCGGCGACCGCGATTCCAAGGGCCCATCGTTCGAGTAACAAAAGCCCGACGCCCTGCCCCCAGCGCGTCGGGCAGAAAGATTGACTATCAATCGGTGATCCCAACGCCGCTGTTGTGACGCGTGCCGCACCAAATGGCCACTCCGGGAAACTACCGCGTCGGAACCGGAGGCCGCCGAGCCGTGTGGCCTTACGCGCTGCCGCCCGGTTCCAGCGACTCGCCGATCTCCAGCGGATGGGCCATGGTCTCGTGCAGCGCGTCGCGGTCGAGCTCACCCTCGGAGATGCTGATGACGACGCAGGCGACGCCGTTGCCGATCAGATTGGTCAGCGCGCGGCACTCGCTCATGAACTTGTCGATGCCGACCAGGATCGCGATCGACTGGATCGGGATATCAGGGACGATCGAGAGCGTCGCGGCCAGCGTGATGAAGCCGGCACCGGTCACGCCCGAGGCGCCCTTCGAGGTGATCATGGCGATGCCGAGGATGCCGAGTTCCTGCCAGATCGTCAGATGCGTGTTGGTCGCCTGTGCCAGAAACAGTGTCGCCAGCGTCATGTAGATGTTGGTGCCGTCGAGGTTGAAGCTGTAGCCGGTCGGGATGACGAGGCCAACCACCGAGCGGGAGGCGCCGAGATGCTCCATCTTCTGGATCATCTGCGGCAGCACGGTCTCCGACGACGACGTGCCGAGCACGATCAGCAGCTCGTCCTTGATGTAGGCGATGAAACGCAGGATCGAGAAGCCGGCGAGCCTTGCGATCGCCCCCAGCACGACCAGCACGAACAGGATGCTGGTGAGGTAGAACGTGCCGATCAGTGCGGCGAGATTGAGCAGCGAGCCGAGGCCATAGGCGCCGACGGTGAAGGCCATCGCGCCGAACGCGCCGATCGGCGCGACGCGCACGATGATGCGGATGATGCCGAAGAACATCTTCGCGGCCTTGTCGATCGCCTCCGCGATCGGCTCGCCGGCCTTGCCGAGGAAGGCGATGGCGAAGCCCGAGAGGATCGAGATCAGGAGCACCTGCAAGAGGTCGCCGCGCGCGATCGCCCCCAGATAGCTGTCCGGGATGATCGCCATCAGATGGGCGACGATGCCTTCCTCCTTCGCCTTGGTGACGTAGGTCGCGACCGATTTCGGATCGATCGTGGCGGGATCGATGTTGAAGCCGTGTCCGGGCTGGAGCACCTCGCCGACCAGGAGGCCGACCGCGAGCGCGACGGTCGAGACCGTCTCGAAATAGATCAGCGACTTCAGCCCGACCCGGCCGACGCGCTTGAGATCCCCCATCGAGGAGATGCCGTGCACGACGGTGCAGAAGATCACCGGCGCGATCATCATCTTGATCAGCGCGATGAAGCCGTCGCCGAGCGGCTTCAGCTCCTTGCCGAGATCGGGATAGACATAGCCGATGAGCACCCCGAGCGCGATCGCGATCAGCACCTGGATGTAGAGGATCTTGTACCAGGGCTGGTGCCGGCGACGGATGGCTGGCTGGATCGCGATCTGTGTCATAATGTAGGCCCCGGAACGTGTCGATCTCGCATGATTTTCATCATGTGATGGCCGCTGTGGAAGCAACAATCACATTTTTGTCGGATCGCACGACGATCGATCGCTGCACCGCAACGGGGGGTAAAATGTCGACTGCAACAGGCTCCGACAGACAGGTCGATGGAAAGGTCCAAGGCGACTTTCCGCGCTGGACGTTGAAGGCCACCTGCGTGATTCCGGGGCGGAAGCTCGATGGCGACCTCGGTCGCGCGCTGTTCGGCGACAGCGTAGCGACCATCGCGTCGGCCAGTGGCGGCACTGGCGTCACGACCTGCGCCGAGAACGTCGGCGTCACGGCGGCGACGAAGATCTCTTCGACGTCGTCACCCTGTATCAGATATTGATCTCACGCCGCGCGCAACGCGCGGAACGAATCCCAGGCCTGCGCTGGTGCGATGGAACAAAACGTCGGTTCCGTCGATGATGAGGCACTCCGGAGAAAAAAGCTCATGCCACAGACCTCGATTTCGTTTCCCTCGCGCCTCGTTGGCCAATACGCGCTGGTGACCGGCGCCTCGCAAGGCATCGGCCGTGCCGTCGCCATCCGGCTCGCCCAGGAAGGCGCGACCGTCGCCATCAACTATTTCGATCATCCGGGGAAGGCCGAAGAGACGCTCGCGCTCGCGCGGACGGCATCGGGCGATCGCGGTCACGGCAGGCTCGATCATGTCGTCGTCAAGGCCGACATCGGCAACGAGCAGGACATCGCGGCGATGTTCGAGACCATCCTGGCGCGCTGGAAGCGTCTCGACTGTCTCGTCAACAATGCCGGCTTCCAGCGGGAATCGCCGAGCGATGCGCTCGATGTCGAAACCTATCGCCGCATCATCGACGTCAATCTCAACGGCGCCGTGCTCTGCGCGCAGAAGGCGCTGGCGCATTTCGTCGCCCGCGGCGGAGGCGGCAGCATCATCAATTGCTCCAGTGTCCACCAGATCATTCCGAAGCCCGGCTATCTCGCTTATTCGATCAGCAAGGGCGCCATGGCCAGTCTGACGCGCACGCTGGCGCTGGAGTTCGCCGGTCGCGGCATTCGCGTCAATGCGGTAGGCCCAGGCGCGATCGACACGCCGATCAACGCCGCCTGGACCGGAGACCCGGCAAAGCGCGGCGTCGTCACCAGCCATATTCCCATGGGGCGCGTCGGAACGCCGGAGGAGATCGCCGCCGTCTTTGCTTTTCTCGCTTCGGATGAAGCGAGCTACATCACGGGACAGACCATCTACGCCTGCGGAGGCCTGACGCTGTTTCCGGAGTTCCGCGAGAACTGGGCGAGCTAGAATCCACGATCTTCCGCACGCCGATGCCGATCGCTTCAAAAATCTCCTGCAAGCAGGTCGTAGGAGCCTCTGCTGCCGCGGACATACTTCCTGGCCGCGGCGGCGCATATCAAGTCGCGATTGGAGTCGAACGCGCTCAGGAAGCCCGATTCGCTGGAATGGGCGCCCGGTTGAAGCTGCTTCAACGCGCCTTCATCGATGAAGAATGAGGCCTCGATGGCGCTGTCGTGTCCCCAGAACCGCACGGCATGCCGCGTCCGGTCATAGGAACGGCTGTGATTTGGAAAGTCGATCATGGTTGAGGCCGATCAGGTTGCAGGTGCTGCGCGCCGCCTTTACGCTGTTTGAGCCGAGCTTGAGCCGAGATACACTGGAGCGGCCGACACTCGGCTTGCCTATGTGTCAGGGATGCGGACGCTTCGTCGAGGCGTGAGCCGGTTGCGCCTCTTTCAAATGATGATCTGGCAACGTGGTTACAACCAGGTTTAATGACGATCGCGACAAATAGTTCTCGGCAAGCCTCGCTATTCGGCGAGGGATCACTACATGAAGCTGATCACCGCTCGCCCCTCGGCCGTTATCGGTGACTGAGAGCATTGCGCTCCCGCCGCGACCAAGAGGCGGTCAATATGTCGGATTCCCCTGGATTCATCCTTCGCGAGTGGCTCGTACCTCCGGTTTTGCTGCCGGTCTTCTTCGTGTTGCTGGTCGCCGCATCGATGCTGATTCAATGGTAGTCGGTTTCAGCGCGCCGTCGCCATCGGATCAGGTCAGCAGCTCATTGGATCCAGTCCAGCCGTCGTTGGCTGGCGAGCTGAACGCCAGGGCGATCGACGCCCTCCGTCTGGCTCGCGAGATGCCGTCGGGAGACAAGCGCACGGCGGCAACGCGCAAGGCAGCAATCCTTGGAAATGCCGCTGAGATCCTCGCGTATTTCTCGCCGCCGCAGGCGCCCAAGTAGGATAACGATGCCGCTGAAATCTCGCCTTCGTGACGGAACGTTCCACTGAAATCAGGTCCGGCAGCAACCCCCGTGGTACAGTCGCCAACGTTCGAGATCGATCTCCGCACGGGCCAGCCCCCCGGCGGCGGAGAATCGCATGAGGATGCTCTGGCGGCGGAGAATGTCAGCCTGCGGCTTCTCCTTGCCCAGGCCGAGATCAACACGAGGGGCCTGCTTGCCAGAGCGGGCATCGACGCCAGAGAGCGAGAGACATCCGACACCCTGCAAAAGCTGATCCTCGAAGAGCTGCACCACCGCATCAAGAACACGCTCGCGACCGTCTCTGCCATCGTCTCCCAGAGCCTGCGCAACCCGCAGGGTACGGAGCACGCACAGCAGGCCATCGAGGGCCGGCTATTGGCACTTGGCCGGGCGCACGATCTGCTTGTGCGGGCGAGCTGGTCGAGCGCCGACCTCGGGGCAGTGGTCCGCAGTGCCATCGAAGCTTTCGACGATCCCGCCGAATCGAGGTTCTCGATTTCGGGACCGGATATCCGGATCAATTCGGGTGCCGTGATCGCCGTCGCGATGACGCTCAATGAGCTCTGCACGAACGCCACGAAGTATGGTGCCTTTTCGGCTCCGAAGGGGTGCGTCGATCTTCACTGGACGATTGATCCGCAGACGCAACGTTTGCGCCTGACCTGGATCGAGAAGAATGGTCCGTTGATCCAGTCACCCGCAAAGCGCAGCTTCGGAACGCGATTGATCGAGACGCTGGGCCGCCAACTCCATGGCGAAGTGCAATTGACCTATGCGGAGAAGGGCTTCGCTTACACGTTCGACGCTCCACTGGTTTCTCTGGGTGTCCCGATGCCGGCCTGACCGGCAGTTGTAGGCTGAAATGCGCGGACACTTTCAACGAAAGGAGGCGGCATGTTCAAATTTCTGCAGTATCGTGCAAAAGCGGCCGCGTATGGCGAACTGGCCAGGAATTCGTCCGGCAAGGATGAGACCCGCAAATTCGAGAAACTGCAGGACAGCCTTGCATCACGCGCGGATAACGAGCGGGTCCTCGAGGGCCAATACGTGGATGCGGTCAACGCCGGGGAGACGGAGCGATTACGCGGCGCAGCCCTCGCGGCGGAGGAAGAGCGTGTCCTGCGATGTCTCGGCGCGGCCGTCATCATGCAATGGAATTCCCTGCCGACGACGCTTCAGCGGGAGATCTTCGACACCGCCGGATCGGTCGGAACATTGTTGGACACGGCGGCGCTCCGTGGGCAGATCGCCCGGTTTCTTCACAAGCACAGGCATGACACCGATCCCGGCAAGATCTGACGGGTGATGCGTTCGGGGGAAGACCAACTCGTGCGCGAGCATTTGCCGACGGCATTTTTCCGGCGCGGACTAACCCGTCGCCCGCCTCGGGTCGCCGGTCCGGGAGTGATCTGGCAAAATGCCACGGCGCGAACTACATCTGCGCCATGTCAAATGCTCCGCTGGCAAACCCACCGCTCCAGGATTTCGTTGCCCGGCACGAACGCCTGTTCGTGCTGACCGGTGCCGGCTGCAGCACCAATTCGGGCATTCCCGATTACCGCGACAGCCACGGCAACTGGAAGCGGACCCAGCCGGTCAATTTCCAGGCCTTCATGTCGGAGGCGCACACGCGGCAGCGCTATTGGGCGCGCAGCCTGGTCGGCTGGCGGCGGTTCGGCCAGGCCAGGCCGAACGATGCGCATCATGCGCTGGCCCGGCTCGAGGCGAACGGGCGGTGCGGGATGCTGCTGACCCAGAATGTCGACCGGCTGCATCAGTCCGCCGGCCACCGGCAGGTGATCGACCTGCATGGCCGGCTGGATCTGGTCCGCTGCATGGGCTGCGGGGCGAAGACGCCGCGGAGCGAATTCCAGGATACGCTCGGCCGCGCGAATGCAGAATGGCTCGCGCTCGATGCCGCGGATGCGCCGGACGGCGACGCCGATCTGGAGCGCGCGGATTTTTCCTCGTTCAAGGTGCCTCCTTGCGAAGCCTGCGGCGGCATCCTCAAGCCCGACGTCGTGTTCTTCGGCGAGAACGTGCCGCGCGAAATCGTCGTCACCGCACAGGACCATCTGTCGCAGGCTGACGCGATGCTGATCGTCGGTTCGTCATTGATGGTCTATTCCGGTTTTCGCTTCGTGCAGGCTGCCGCGCAGCGGCAGATTCCGATCGCCGCGGTCAATCTCGGGCGCACCCGCGCTGACGATCTCCTGACGCTCAAGGTCGAGGAGCGCTGCGAAGCGGCGCTTGCATTCCTGCTCTGAGCGCGCGCGCGACGAACATGCCTTGCCTATTGCATGGGTGCCAAGCAGAATGGCCGGGCGCAGCGTCGCCGACAGGCCCGATGGCACGGAAATTGCTGCGTTTTTGTCCGCAGTCTTGACGATCAGCACGGAGAATTTGGAATGCTTGAGGGAGCCGAGGTACGGCTTGCCGTCGATATCGGTGGTACGTTCACCGACATCGTGCTGGACGTGGGGCAGGACCGCAAAACGCGCAAGGTGCTGACGACGCCGCAGCGACCCGAACAGGCTGTGCTGGACGGGATGCGTCTCATTCTTGCCGATGCGCGCGCTCATATCAGCGACATCGACGTCTTCATTCACGGCACGACGCTCGCGACCAATGCGATCATCGAGCGCCGCGGCGCCAAGACTGCGCTGATCGCGACAGACGGCTTTCGCGACGTGCTCGATATCGGCACCGAGAGCCGCTACGACCAGTACGACCTCGCCATCGACAAGCCGAAGCCGCTGGCGCCGCGCAGCCTGCGCTTCACCGTGCCCGAGCGCATCGACGCGCACGGTGCCGTTCGCCTCCCGCTGGACGAGGCGTCGGTGCGCGCACTCGCGCCGAAATTGCGCGAGCTGAACGTCGAGAGCATCGCGATCGCCTTCCTGCACTCCTATGCCAATCCCGAGCACGAGCGGCGCGCGGCAGCGATCATCAGTGAAGAGATGCCCGGTATTTCCGTGACGGTATCATCGGCCGTGTGTCCGGAAATCCGCGAATATGAGCGCACGTCCACCGCGGTTGCGAACGCCTATGTGCAACCCCTGATCGACGGCTATCTCGCCCGCATGGCCGATGCCTTGCAGGTCGAGCAGTACCGCGGCGCGATCTATCTCGTGACCTCGGGCGGCGGCGTCACCTCGATCGAGACGGCGCGGCGCTTTCCGGTGCGTCTGGTCGAATCCGGTCCTGCCGGCGGCGCGATCTTCGCGGCGCAGATCGCGGCGCGTCTCGGCGAGAGCAAGGTGCTCTCGTTCGACATGGGTGGCACCACGGCAAAGATCTGCCTGATCGAAAGATACCAGCCCGAGACGTCGCGCGTGTTCGAGGTCGATCGCGCCGCGCGCTTCCTCAAGGGCTCCGGCCTGCCGGTGCGCATTCCCGTGATCGAGATGGTCGAGATTGGCGCCGGTGGCGGCTCGATCGCGCATGTCGACGCCATGAAGCGCGTCACCGTCGGGCCCGAGAGTGCGTCGTCGGAGCCCGGGCCGGCCTGCTACGGCCGCGGCGGCCAGCGTCCGGCCGTGACCGATGCGGACGTAGCGCTCGGCATGATCGATCCCGACGCCTTCGCGGGGGGCACGATCAAGCTCGATCCCGAACTCTCGAAGCAGGCGCTGCTGCGCAGCGTCGGCGAGCCGCTGGGCCTGTCGGCGGAAACCGCGGCCTATGCCGTGCACGAGGTCGTCTGCGAGAACATGGCGAGTGCGGCACGCGTGCATGCGGTCGAACGCGGTGCGGTGGTCGGCCAGCATACGCTGATCGCATTCGGTGGTGCTGCGCCCCTGCATGCGGCGCGCGTCGCCGAGAAGATCGGCGTCTCCCGGGTGATCGTGCCGTCGAATGCCGGCGTCGGCTCGGCGGTCGGATTTCTTGCCGCTCCCATCGCCTATGAGCTGGTGCGCAGCCGTCACGTCCGGCTCGACGATTTCGACACCAAGGCGGTCTCCGACCTCTTGCAGGAGATGGCGACCGAGGCGCGCGCGCTGGTCGAGCCCGGTGCCGCCGGCGCGCCGGTGCGCGAACGCCGCGCGGCCTTCATGCGTTACGTCGGCCAGGGCCACGAGATCAGCGTCGAGCTGCCGAACCGGCCGTTGACATCGGCCGATCTCGCCGGTCTGCGCCAGAAGTTCGAGGCGGATTATTCGGCGATGTTCGAGCGGTCGATTCCGGGCGCCGCGATCGAGGTCTTGAGCTGGTCGGTGCTCGCGACCACCGATGCGCGCAATCCCGCCATCGTCGCGTCGGTCGCGCGCACACCCGCAGGCAAGGCCTCCGGCAGCCGCAAGTTCTTCGACGGACGGGCGGGGGAAGTGATCGAGATCCCGCTCTATCGCCGCGAGGACATGGCGCCTGGTGCGACCATCGCGGGTCCCGCGGTGATCGCCGAGGACGAGACCTCGACTTTCGTCTCCACCAGTTTTGACGCTCATATCGACGGTGCCGGCAGCATCGTCATGGAACGGAAGGCGGCCTGATCATGAGCAAGGCAAGCGGCGCGAGCCTGATCGACCTCCAGATCATGTGGCACCGGCTGATCGCCGTGGTCGAGGAGCAGGCGCAGGTGCTTTTGCGTACCGCCTTCAGCCCGATCGTGCGTGAATGCGGCGATCTTTCGGCCGGCGTGTTCGACCTCAAGGGACGAATGCTGGCGCAGGCGGTGACCGGCACGCCAGGTCACGTCAACTCGATGGCGGAATCGGTCAAGCACTTCATCGCTCGCTTCCCGATCGAGACGATGAAGGAGGGCGATGCCTACATCACCAACGATCCCTGGATGGGCACCGGCCATCTCAACGACTTCGTCGTCACCACGCCGTGCTTCAAGGACGGCAAGCCGGTGGCGCTGTTCTCCTGCACCAGCCATCTCATGGACATCGGCGGCATCGGCTTCGGACCCGACGCCACCGACGTGTTCATGGAGGGGCTCTACATCCCCATGCTGAAGCTGATCGACCAGGGCGTCGTCAACGAGACGCTGATGGCGATGATCCGCACCAACACGCGGCTGCCGATCGACACCGAAGGCGACACCTATTCGCTCGCCGGCTGCAACGACGTCGGCTGCGAGCGCCTGGTCGAGATGATGACCGAGTTCGGCATCGATACGCTCGATGAGCTCGGCGACTACATCTGCGACCGCTCGCGCGAGGCGGTGCTGGCCGAAATCGCCAAGCTGCCGAAGGGCAGTTGGCGCAACAGCATGGTCGTCGACGGCTACGACGCGCCGGTGACGCTGGCCGCGACGCTGACGATCTCGGAGGCGGGCATTCACGTCGATTTCGACGGCACCTCGGCCGCCTCGAAGTTTGGCATCAACGTACCCTTGTCCTACACCACGGCCTACACCGTGTTCGGCCTCGGCTGCGTCGTCGCCTCGCAGATCCCCAACAATGCCGGCTCGCTCTCGCCGCTGACGGTGTCGGCGCCTGCGGGCGCGATCCTCAATGCGCCGAAGCCGGCGCCGGTCGCCTCGCGCCACATCATCGGTCAGATGCTGCCCGACGTGGTGTTCGGCTGCCTGCGCCAGATCATCCCCGAGCGGGTGCCGGCGGAGGGCACCTCCTGCTTGTGGAATCTCAACGTGCGCGGGCAGACGCGAAGCGGCGTCGGCGGCAATTACGGATTCTCGATGGCGGTCACCAGCAATGGCGGCACCGGCGCCCGTTTCGGCAAGGACGGCCTGTCGGCCACCGCCTATCCCAGCGGCGTGCGCGGCACGCCGGTCGAGATCGCGGAGACGCAGACGCCTTTGATCTTCTGGCGCAAGGAGCTGCGGCCGGACTCCGGCGGAGCCGGGCGCACCCGCGGCGGCCTCGGCCAGATCATCGAGGTCGGCAGCGGCGTCGATGCGCCGTTCGACATTCTGGCCGCATTCGACCGCATCGATCATCCGCCGCGCGGGCGTGACGGCGGCCGGGACGGCGAGGCCGGCTATGTCGGCCTCAAATCCGGCAAGAAGCTGCGCGGAAAAGGCTTTCAGCAGGTGCCGCCGGACGACCGGCTGGTGGTGATGACGCCCGGTGGCGCCGGCATCGGCCATCCGGCCGAGCGAGCACGCACGGCCGTCAACGACGACATCGAAAGCGGTCTCGTGTCTGCGGACAACGCTGTTGCAGTTTATGGGTACACGCGGTGACGCGTCAGGCGTCGCGCGCGGAGTGAACGGAGGGGCTCAATGATCACACGAAGGAATTTCACCGCGGGCGCAGCGACGCTGCTCGCCGCCGGCCACATCTCGACCCGCGCGCGGGCCGCGACGACAAGCTGGGACATGTCGACGGTCTGGCCCGACGGCAATTTTCACACCCAGAACGCGATGGCGTTCGCCGAAGAGGTGAAGAAGCAGACCGGCGGCTCGGTCGCGATCACCGTGAAGGCCGGCGGCCAGCTCGGCTTCAAGGGCCCGGAGCACTTGCGCGCCGTACGCGACGGCCTCGTGCCACTCGCCGACGTTCTCAACATCCAGCAGGTCGGCGACGAGCCCTTCATGGGCGTCGAGAGCATCCCGTTCCTGTGCAGTTCGATGGACGAGCTCAAGGTGCTGCACAAATATGTGCGGCCCGAATACGAGAAGGTCGCCGCGCGCAACAACCAGAAGATCCTCTACATCGTGCCATGGCCGACGCAGTACCTGCATCTCAAGGTGAAGGTCGCCGACGTCGAGGGCCTCAAGAACATCAAGATCCGCGTGCCCGACAAGAACGCCGTCGACATGCTGGCCGTGGTCGGCATGGCGCCGGTGATGATTCCCTGGGGCGAGACGATCCCGGCGCTGGCGTCGGGGGCTGTCTCGGGTGTCTCCACCTCGGCGGTGTCGGGCGTCGACGGCAAGTTCTGGGAGTTCTTGAAGTACATCTACCCGACCAACCACGTCTGGTCGTCGCAGATGCTCACGGTCAATCTCGACTCCTGGAAGGCGCTCTCCGCCGATCAGCAGAAGCTCGTCGCGGATATCGCGGCCAAGATGGAGCCTGGATTCTGGGCGAACTCGCTCAAGGCCGACGTCGACAGCCTCAACCGTCTCAAGGAAGGCGGCATGGAGGTGATCCCGGTCTCGGAGGCGATGATGACGGACATCCGCGGCAAGACCGCGCCGCAGCTCGACGCCTTCCTCAAGCGCGTGCCGGCGGCCGACAAGCCGGTGCGGGCCTATCTCGCCGAAATGAAGCGTGGCTGAGGGTGAATCCGTGGTGAGCATCTCGCCCGAAGCGCCGCAGAGCCTCAACGCAGCGGCGCCCGCGCCGCTGCGCATCCTGCTCGACGGCATCGACCGTCTCGGCCGGCTCGACGGCTGGATCGGCGGCGGTTGCCTGCTCATGCTGACGCTGTTGATGCTGTGCGAGGTCGCAACCCGCTTCCTCTCGAACTTCCTGCCGTTCTTCCCGCCGACCATCTCGATCGCGTGGGAATATTCCTCCTACCTGATGGCGGCGTCCTTCACCTTTGGTGCCGCCATGACCCTGCGCGTCGGCGGTCACATCCGCGTCGTGCTGCTGCTGAAGAACGTGCCGGCACCGCTGCAGCGCGCGCTCGAGATCCTCTCGGCAGCGGCCGGTTTCGCCTTCATGGCGTTCCTGACCTCGGCGATGGCGAAGTT
This sequence comes from Bradyrhizobium sp. GW821-FHT12B03, assembly GCF_058807535.1. NCBI lineage: Bacteria > Pseudomonadati > Pseudomonadota > Alphaproteobacteria > Hyphomicrobiales > Nitrobacteraceae > Bradyrhizobium > Bradyrhizobium sp. GW821-FHT12B03. The sequence continues at coordinate 121,763 of NZ_JBXAQU010000006.1, read as the reverse complement.
CGCCTTCGGTGCCTATGTGCGCGGCCAGGTCTCGACGTCGAGCGACACGCCGCTGTGGTTTCCGGAAGCCGTCGTCACCTTCGGCATGCTGCTGCTCACGCTCCAGTTCCTGGCGCGCGCGATCCAGGCCACGCTTGGTCTGCCGCTGGAGGATCACCGCATGAAGGCCTCTCCCGTCGAATGACCGCCTTGCCCGCCATCGGATTCAAGATCGCATGACCGTCGAAGTCTTCGCCCTGTTCGCGATCCTGTTTGCGCTGCTGGCATGCGGCGTGTGGATCGGCCTCACGCTCGCGCTCACCGCCACGCTGCTGCTGGCGATGTTCCGCTCGATCCCGCTCGACAAGCTGCTGCCGCAATATGCCTGGAACATCCTCACGACGCAGGAGCTGCTGGCGCTGCCGTTGTTCATCCTGATGGGCGAGCTGCTGTTCCGCACCCGCCTGTCGCGCTCGCTGTTCCAGGGACTCGCGCCCTGGGCCGGGCTGCTGCCGGGCCGGCTGCTGCATGTGAACGTGATCGGCTGTACCATCTTCGCGGCGATCTCGGGTTCCTCGGCCGCGACCACGCAGGTGATCGGCCGCATGTCGCTCAACGAGCTGTTGCGCCGCGGCTATTCGCGCGACATCGCGATCGGCTCGCTCGCCGGCGCCGGCACGCTCGGCTTTCTGATTCCGCCGTCCAACATCATGATCATCTATGGCGTGCTCGGCGACGTCTCCATTCTCAAGCTCTTCACGGCCGGCGTGCTGCCCGGCTTGCTGCTGGCGGCGACCTTCATGGGCTGGGTGATGCTGCACACGACGCTCAAGCCCGCGATGGTGCCGGAGACGGAAGCCAAGCTCTCGCAGGTGCCGTGGGGCGAGCGTTTTGCCGCCTTGAAGGACCTCGCACCGGCGCTGTTCCTGATCGCCTGCGTGCTCGGCTCGATGTATGGCGGGCTCGCAACGCCGTCGGAAGCCGCAGCCGTCGGCGTGCTCGGGGCAGGGCTGGTGGCCTGGGCGCAAGGCTCGATGTCGCAGCAGGTGATGCGCGACGTGCTGATCGGCTCGGTCGTGACCTGCTCGATGATCGCGCTGATCGTGCTCGGCGCCTCGATCCTCGGCAACGCGGCCGCCTTCCTCGGCATTCCGCAGGCCGTGGCCGCCTTCGTCAAGGGGCTTGGCCTGTCGCCCTTCATGCTGATCGTCGTGCTGATCGCCTTCTACCTGATCCTCGGCTGCTTCCTCGACGGCTTCTCGATGATCGTGATGACGCTGCCGATCGTGCTGCCGATCGTGAAGGGCGCGGGCTTCGACGAGATCTGGTTCGGCATCTTCCTCGTGCTCGCCGTCGAGATGGCGCAGATCACCCCGCCGGTCGGCTTCAACCTGTTCGTGATCCAGGGCCTGACCGAAGACGGCCTCGGCTACATCGCGCGCGTCACGATGCCGTATCTGATGATCATGGTCGGCTTCGTGCTGCTGCTGACGCTCTGGCCCGGCATCGTCACCATCTTACCGCGGGTGCTGTACGGCTAGCTGCCCGCGCCTTGCGCGTTGCGAACTCGGCAGTGCGCTCTGAAAGGACAGGCGCGCTCAAAACTTCGCGCGCTCTCCCAGACGAGCCGGTTGCACGCTGCGTGTCTCCGACGAGTGCGTTTAACGTCCGGCAGTTGACCGGCTGCCGTATGCTCGCGCGCTGGCTGCGGTTCTTGCCGAAAAGCGCTATCGCTTGGGTAGTTTCACTGAGCGGATCGGATGCTCAAAATTCAGGCTAATTAAATCTTTCGCCGGTTACTTGATGTTTACGCATTCGATTTTTGCGAATGCCATTGCCAATGAACATAAATTCGGGAAGCGCCCCCATGCGGACTAATCTTCCGGTCACCACCGTCGAATATCCGATTACCGGTGAGACGCTGATCGTCTCGCGCACCGATACGAAGGGACGGCTGATCTACTTCAACGACCAGTTCGTCGCGGCCTCGGGATTCTCCGAGGCAGAGCTAATGGGACAGCCGCACAACATCGTCCGTCACCCGGACATGCCGTCGGAGGCTTTCAAAAATCTCTGGGAGACCCTCGAGCAGGGCAAGCCCTGGTCGGGCGCCGTGAAGAACCGGTGCAAGAACGGCGACTTCTACTGGGTGCTGGCAACCGTCTCTCCCGTTCGCGAGAACGGACAGATCGTCGGATACAGCTCGATCCGCACCTTGCTGCCTGCCGATCAGCGCGCGGAAGCGGAGCATGTGTACGCGTTGATGCGCGAGAACAAGCCGCATGCCTACAGGCTGGACGCCGGACTGATCCGGCGACACGCGGTCCTTGAACGGTTTGCCATCTTCACCCGGACGCTGAATGCGCGCCTGGTCACGCTGGTCGCAGCACTGTCGCTGTTTCTCCTAACGGTCGGAGGCGTGGGCCTGCTGGGCACGCGCGAGAGCAACGTCCGGATGAAGTCGATCTACGAGGACCGGGCGGTGCCGCTCGCGCAACTTTTCGAGATCAATGACCGGATGAGGGACAACACGGCATTGCTGTTCGAAGCCGCTTCCAATGGACGGGGCGGCAAGCCTGTCGGAGAGGTCACGAGCAAAGTCAACGCCAATCTCGAAACGGTCGGCAAGATCTGGACCGAGTACCTGGCGACCTACCTCACGCCGGAAGAAAAAGGCGTCGCCGAAATCTTCACGCCCAAGCGCGTGAGCTATGTCGAGAAAGGATTGAAGCCGGCGCTGTCGCTTCTTGCCGAGCAGAAATACGGGGAGCTGGCCGTCTTGCTCGCGGGGCCGGCACGCGAACTATACGATGCGGCCAAGGCCGATCTCGACAGGCTGGTGGCGATTCAGGTCAGGGAGGCCAAGGCTGAGTATGACGCGGCCGAACGCCAATACGGCTGGCTGGTCGGAACTGCCCTCGTCCTCCTGGCGCTGAGTGTGGCTCTCGCGGGACTCCTCAGCCGGCAGACCATCCGTGCCATCGTTCGCCCGCTCCAGCGCCTGAACGACACCATGCTCAGCGTCAACGGCGGCAAGCTCGACAACCGTATCGTCGTCGAACGCGACGATGAGCTCGGCGTCGTTCTCAGAAACCTGCAGACGTTGCAGGCCATCGTGCGGTTCGATCGCGATGAGCTCAAGGCGACGGAGAAACGGTCCGCCGCGCAGCGCAAAAGGGAGATGATCAATCTCGCGGGAGGTTTCGAGAGTGCGGTCGGCGCGATCATCGAAACGGTTTCTTCGGCCTCGACCGAACTGGAGGCGTCCGCCAACACCCTGACCTCGACCGCCGAGCGAGGCGAGGAGCTTGCGACGATGGTTGCTGCGGCTTCCGAAGAGGCATCCGCCAACGTGCAATCCGTCGCGAGCGCCACGGAAGAGCTGTCGTCTTCCGTCAACGAAATCGGCCGACAGGTCCAGCAGTCGGCGCGGATGGCCAATGAAGCGGTCGAGCAGGCCCGCCTCACCGATCAGAAGATCGGTGAGCTGTCCAGGGCGGCGGCGCGGATCGGCGACGTCGTGGAGCTCATCAACACGATCGCGGGCCAGACCAATCTGCTGGCATTGAATGCGACGATCGAGGCGGCGCGCGCGGGAGAAGCCGGCCGCGGCTTTGCCGTCGTCGCCTCGGAAGTGAAGGCTCTTGCCGAGCAGACAGCCAAGGCCACCGGCGAGATTTCCCAGCAGATCGCCGGCATTCAGGACGCCACCCAGGATTCAGTCAACGCCATCAAGACGATCGGCAGCACGATCAAGTCCCTGTCGGAGATTTCGTCGACCATCGCCGCGGCGGTCGAGGAGCAGGGCGCAGCGACCCAGGAGATTGCGCGCAACGTCCAGCAGGCTGCCCAAGGCACGCACCAGGTCTCGTCGAACATCACCGACGTCCAGCGCGGTGCGACTGAAACCGGCTCGGCCTCCACACAGGTCCTCAATGCAGCACAAGCGCTTTCAAGCGACAGCGATCGGCTGAGAACGGAGGTCGGTCGCTTTCTTGACAGCGTCAGGGCTGCCTGACGAATCCGGAGAATATGTCTTCGGAATTCGGTTGCGGAAGACGACGACCTGCAACACGTCGCTGTCCCGGACTGCTCCGGGACGCGACTTGATCGACATGGCTTTGCGGCCTTGAGGCCGTCTTCTTCCCGGTGTCGCGAAAGGTGGAAACGGTCAGCGCCGCTGCCGTTTCCATTCGTCTCCCGCGTCAAATTCGCCCTCCGCGCGCATTCCGATCTTGCGCTCCCCGTGATCCGTCGTACGCTGCGACGGCGAGCGGAAGTGCAACAGCAATCATTCCGGTGAACCAGCTCCTTTGGCAATACGCGCCGAGAGAGGAGATCTGTTGGCAGCTCAGGTCCGATGGAGGACAGCCGACACTGAACTGAAATCTCCCTCGCAGCAGCGCTTACGAGACGCAATCAACAAATACAAAAGCGGGAGGAAGTGCATATGAGGAAGCAGTGGCTCAGCTCCGGCTTGCCTGTCCTTGTCGTTGCGACGCTTGCAGCGTCGGCGGCGTTGGCTCAAGCCGTCGATACGGCGCGGATCGAGGCCGCGGGTCAGAACGATTGGCTCACCTATCACGGCTCCTACAAGTCGCATCACTACAGCCCGCTCGCGCAGATCAATGCGAACAATATCGGCAATCTGGGCGTAGCCTGGATGCACATTCCCGGACGATCGACGCGCGGCCTCCAGTCGATGCCGCTCGCAGCCGATGGCGTGCTCTATTACTCGGGTTCTTACAGCCGGGTCTTTGCGCTGAACGGCGCGACGGGCGAAGTCAACTGGTCGTTCTTTCCGGAGCTGGATGAGGCGCTCATCAGCCGACAGACCCACTCTCCTTACAATCGTGGCGTAGCTCTGGGCGAAGGCAAGGTCTTCGTCGGCACGATGGACGGTCGTGTCTTCGGCCTGGATGCGAAGACGGGGAAGGTCCTCTGGGAGACCAGGCTGATCGACTCACAGAAGCTGACGGTCGGCTTCACCGGCGCCCCGCTTTACGCCAAGGGCAGCGTGATCATCGGCTCGCAAGGCGGCGAATGGCCGGGCCGCGGCCCGATCTTCGCGCTCGATGCCACCACCGGAAAGAAGAAGTGGGAGTTCCTGACGGTTGCGGGCACCGACGATGCCATGAAGACCTGGGGCAACGATTCCTGGCGCACCGGCGGCGGTGGCGGCTGGATGCCGGGCACCTACGATTCGGAGACCAACACCATCCTGTGGGGCACCGCGAACCCGGCGCCGCTCTATGATTGGTCGGGCGCCGACTACAAGACGCAAGGCGCGCGTCCCGGCGACAATCTCTATACGAGTTCGGTGATCGGTCTCGACATCGATACCGGCAAGCTGAAATTCTACCATCAGGAACTGCCGCACGACGCCTGGGACTTCGACAGCGCCGTCGGCGAGTTCGTGATGCTCGAACGCGACGGCCAGAAATACGTGGTTCATCCGAACAAGGGCGGCTTCGTCTTCGTCTACGACCGCAATCTCGGCGTGAAGAACGTCTGGCGGCTGGTCGAGAACATCAACTTCGTCAAGGATATCGATCCCAAGACCGGCGCGCTGATCGGTCGACGCGATTTCCAGGCCGGGAAAGTCACTGAACCGCCGCTGTGTCCGTTCATCGGCGGCGGCATCAGCTGGAATGCCGGCTCGTACAGCCCGAAGACCGGTCTCTACTACAAGATCGGCCAGGAATGGTGCATGACGCTGGATGTCCAGAAGACGACGCCGGTCACCACGCCGCAGGTCCAGCTCAACATCGGCGCCGACTTCAAGATGGCGCCTCCTCCGGGCGGCGAGATCTACGGACATCTCGATGCACGCGATCCCATAACGGGAGCGAAGAAATGGGAGGTCCGCTATCCCGAGCCGCCGCTCGGCAGCGTCCTGTCGACCGCGGGCAATCTCGTGTTCGTGCCCGACTCCCGCGGCGTCCTTCACGCCTACGATGCCGAAACCGGCGCCGAGCTGTGGAAACACAACAATGGCACCGGCCATCAAGGCGGCATCGTCAGCTACTCCGTCGGGGGCAAGCAATATATCGCGGTGGCCGCAGGCTTTGGCGGGATGCTGGCGGATGAATATGCGCCAAACTTCGGCGGCGTCTACAAGAGCATGCCGCGTGACGACGGCGCGCTCATCGTCTTCAGCCTGAAATAGTCTGCCGCAAACCTTCGATCGGGGCGCGAGCGCAGGCCCGCGCCCCGATCGATCGAAGCGGCCGCGTGTGATTCGGGAATGGAGCGGACGTGTCGAGATTGCATCTGAGGGCGATTGCGGCGGGGCTGGGCGCCGTGTTGCTGTGTGCCGTAGCGGCTCGAGCACAGTCCGCCACGTCCGCGCCCGAGAACGGAACGCTCGAGGTCGAACAGGTGTTCGCGGGGACGTGCGGCTTCTGTCACTCCGACGGCGGTCGGGCGCCGGGCAAGGGACCGCAGCTGATGAACTCGCCGCGCGATGACGACTTCATTCGCAGTCGCATCAAGCACGGCAAGCAGGGGGCGATGCCGGCCTTCGACGGCGCTTTCACCGACGCGCAGATCGACCAGATCGTCAAATACATCCGCGCCCTGAAGCCGCGCGAGGGTTGAATCGTGCAAGGCGCGATCCGTCCGGATGGGAACGCCGAATGAAGGCATTTGTCCCGCTCATCGTCGCTGCCGTCATCGTTCTGTCGGGACCCGCGCAGGCGCGAACCCTGGACGCGATCCGCTCGAGCGGGGCGATCGGGCTGTGCGCGCATCCCAACTCGCTTCCCTTTGCGCGCAAGGCGGGTGATCCGCCCGGCTTTCAGGTCGAGCTCGGTCAGGCGCTGGCGCGCGAGCTCGGTGTCTCGCTGCGGGTCGACTGGATCATCACGCAGTACCAGATGCGCAGTGCCGGCTGCGACATTCTTCTGGACGTCATCGCTGATCGCGAAGCGCAGGGTGAAACCCGTCTGAGGATATCGAAACCGTACTATCGCACGGGCGTCGCGCTCGCGGTGTCGTCATCCAGCTCGCTCACCTCGTTCAAAAGCCTCAACGAGGCCACCAAAGTGGGCGTGCAGGTCGGATCGGTCGCGGCCATGATCATCGGTCAGCGGCGCGTCCCTACATCGACCTTCGGCTTCGAGAGTGACAGCCTCGACGCGGTGTCGAATCATGAGATCGATGCCGCCGCGGTCACCCCCACTGCGGCGAGCTATTTCAACCTGACGCATCCGGACAAGGCGCTCCGGATCCTGGATCGCGACGAGAGCGTGGCCGATCTCAACTGGAATGTCGCCGTCGGCATGATCCGCCCCGATGATGCGTTGCGCGAAGCCATCGACGGGGCGGTGGAACGGCTGCGAAGCGACGGCACGATCGACCGGATATACGGTCGCTACGGGATCGTGCTGCAGGCGCCGAGATAGTCGAATTGCAACGAAAGAACGGCGTCGTCCCCGCCGGGACGACGCCGCAGCCTTGCCTCAGGCCGCCGCCTTCTTCCTGGCGAGTTCGGCCTTGTACAGCTCGAACTCCTCGGCGATCGCCTTGGCGACCGAGGGCCGCTGGCGCAGACGCTCGTAATAGGCCTTCACGTTCGGCCATTTGGCGAGCTCGATCGGCGGCGTCGCCATGGTCCAGTTGATGACCGTGACGAGATAGGCATCCGCGACGCTGAAATGATCGAGCAGGAAGTCGCGACCCTTCAGGTAATTTTCGAGATAGTCGAGCCGCGACAGGTTCTTTTCCAGCGCGTAGGCCTTCATCTCCTGCGGGGCCTTGCGGTCGAGCACGGGGATGAACAGCCCCTTGTGGAGCTCGGTGCCGATGAAGCACAGCCATTGGTGCAGTCGCGTACGCTCGATGCCCGCCGAGGCGCCGAGGCCGGATTGCGGAAACCGGTCCGCGACATATTGCAGGATCGCCGCGTTCTCGGTCAGCACCACGCCTTCGTCGGTGCGCAGCGTCGGCACGAGGCCGATCGGGTTCACGGTGCGGAAATCGGTGCCGTCGTTCAGCACCTTCTTGGTCGGCGGATCGACTTCGAGATAATTCGCCTCGGCGCCGGCTTCATAGAGCGCAACGCGCGTCGCCATCGAGCAGGCGAGTGGTGAGAAATAAAGATCCATCTTGGGCCTCCTTGGGCAATTCCTCTTTGGCAGTCGCTCAACCTGGCCAGATTGATTTTTGTACCATCTTGCATAATATGGGGACGGTCAAGGATTAAATTGCGAAATGGTACAAAAATCGAAGCCGCCAGCTGCTGCCAATGAACCGGAGCGCCGCAGCGAACCCGAGCGCCGCGCCGAACCCAAGCGCCGCGGCCGTCCGCGCGCCTATGAGCCTGACGTTGCGCTCGGCAAGGCGCTGGACCTGTTCCGCCGGCAGGGCTTTGCGGCGACCTCGCTCGACGATCTCAGCGAAGCCACCGGCATGAACCGGCCGAGCCTCTACGGCGCCTTCGGCGACAAGCGCGAGCTCTACATCAAGAGCTACCAGCGTTATCGCGAGGACGCGCGCGCATCGATGGTGGAGATATTCCGCCAGGAGATGCCGCTGCGCCAGCGGCTGGAGCGCATCTACGCCTGCGCGCTGAACATCTATCTCTCCGGCGAGACGGGTCCGCGCGGCTGCTTCACCGTGGTGACCGCTGCGTCCGAGGCGGTTGGTGATCCCGACATCCGCGCCATGGTGCTCGACGGCCTCACCGAGCTCGACAAGGCCTTCGCGAATTGCTTCCGCCGCGCGAAGGAGAAGGGCGAACTGCCGGAGAGCGCGGATACGGCCGCGCTGGCCCAGCTCGCATCAGCGACGGTGCACTCGATCGCCATCCGCTCTCGCGCGCGCGTCTCGCGGAAGGAGCTGGAGGCGATCGTCAAGGGGGCTATTGACGTGATGTGTGCCGATCGGCGCTGAGTTGCGCGCCATGGACGAGCGGCGGCTTGCTGCGATGCAGATACGGCAGCAACGGACGCAAGTCCGAACCTTGCGCGCTCGAGCGGATCGTCGACCCGCGAGCACAACACCTGGTTGGTCCGACGAGAGCGGTCGCACGCGCGAAACGGTGCGGAACGTATAGCATTGGTATATCCGTAGATTTACGTCTGCCCGCGACAAGCATTCCTTAAGTGCGAACGCGTCTACTGAGGCGCAATTCCATTCGAATCATCTCTTTCATTTTCATTGCGTTGACTTTGTCATTGAAGGATCGGCCATGCGCTCGTGCAGCATTTCTCCTGTTGCCCAGCTTGCACTCGTCACCGCTACTGTCACTGCTCTCGTTGCATACGATTGCGTGCGTCCGGTTTTCGGTGCGGCGCAGGTCAGTGAGACGAAACAGGTCGTGCTGACGCAACGGGCCGCGCCGGGCACGGATGCGCTCAAGGCGCTCTATCGGCGACCCGTGTCCATTCCGTTTCCGAAGGACAATCTCTACACGCCGGAGAAGGCGGCGCTTGGAAAGAAGCTGTATTTCGACACCCGGCTGTCGGTGTCCAATGCGCAATCCTGCGCGAGCTGCCACAGCCCCAGCTTCGGTTGGGGCGACGGTCTGCCCCTGGGTGTCGGCCACGGCATGAAGACGCTGGATCGACGTTCTCCGACCGTCGTGAATGCGGCGTGGGGCGGCATCTTCATGTGGGACGGGCGGCTCGGCAGCCTCGAAGAGCAGGCACTGGGGCCGATCCAGGCGGCCGGCGAGATGAACCTGCCGCTCGGCGAACTGATGAACCGCCTTGCGTCGATCGCGGAGTACAAGCCGATTTTCGACAATGTCTTTCCGCGGGAGGGCATGACGTCGAAGACGCTGGCGGATGCGCTCGCGACCTACGAACGCACGATCGTATCCGAACGCGCGCCGTTCGACGACTGGATCGAAGGCAACGAGAAGGCCATCTCCGAGGAGGCCAAGCGTGGCTTTGCGCTGTTCAACGGCAAGGCGCAATGCATGGCCTGTCACGAAGGCTGGAATTTCACCAATGACGGTTTCCAGGACATCGGCCTGCCCGGCAAGGATGTCGGCCGAGGTCAGTTCTTGCCGAACGTGATCAAGATGCAGCACGCCTTCAAGACGCCGGGATTGCGCGAAATCGCCCGCCGCTCCCCCTTCATGCATGACGGTTCTCTGGCGACTCTCGAGCAGGTCGTCGATCATTACGACTCCGGCGGCATGGACCGGCCGAGCCGATCGGACCTGATGCGCCCTCTCGGTCTCACCGCGCAGGACAAGACTGATCTCGTTGCCTTCCTGAAGACCCTGAGCAGCGACCTCACCCCTACGGCAGCGCCCGTGCTGCCGCGCTAATTCCTCCATGCCGAAAAGGACACCAAACGTGACGCAGCCAAAGATCGTGCTTTCCCTCGCGATGATCGCGGGCCTGTCGACCGGCGCATTCGCTGCGACCCAGGTGATCCATCAGCAGGGTCGGCTGTTCTCTGCTGAGAGCATCACCGTGAAGAAGGGTGAGGCCGTCACCTTCCTGAACGACGACACGGTGCCTCACAACATCATGTCCGCGAGCAAGGGCAACGAGTTCAATCTCGGCTCCCAGGCGCCGGGAAGTTCGACCGACGTGACCTTCAAGGAAGCGGGCGATGTGGCAGTCATCTGTGCGATCCATCCTCGCATGAAGATGGCGGTCAAAGTCGTCGAGTAGACCGGGATATCCGACATGTCGATCCGCCTGAGAATCTTTGCCGTCCTGAGCCTCATGCTCGCGCTGGCCTGCGGCCTCGCCGTCTACGGCATCTGGGGGGTCAGCACGGCGGGCGATCGGGTTGTTCGTCTGTTCGATGGGCCGCTCATGGGGATCAACCATGCGCGCTCCGCCCATGCGGAGCTGAACGAGGCGCGTCTCATACTTCAGCAGGGCCTCAGCGGCGGGGCATCAAAGGAGGCCGTGGCGAAGTTCGAGAGGCAGATCAAGTCGATCTCCGAGGATCTCGAGGTGGTCCGCGAACGTGTGCAGGCCGCAAACGTCGTCGCGGCGCGCGAGCAGGCGACCAGGAAATTGCGCGATTGGTCGGACGCAGCCCTCAAGGTGCTGAAGCCGACGCCGGGTGGACTTGCCGAATTGCCGACCACGTTCCAGCTGGAGAAGCTCGGCCGCGAAACGCTTGCCGCCATCGATGACCTGGTGGAGGTGGTCGCTGCCTACGGATACGAGTACAGAAACGACGCCGAAGCGCAAGTGACGGGCGCGCGCACGATCCTGATCGTGGCGACCTGTGCGGGGCTTCTGCTCGGATTCGTTCTGGCGATCGGATCGGCATATTCGTTGAGTCGGCCGATCATCGCGCTCGAAAGGTCGATGAACGATCTGGCGGACGGCAATTTCGAAGTGGTTCTGCCTGGGGTCAGGCGCCGGGACGAGATTGGCCGCGTCGCGCGGGCTGTCGAGCGGTTCAAGGTTCTGGCGCAGGAGCGTGCCCAGCGCGAAGCCGAGTCGAAGCGGCAACAGGATCAAGAGATCGCGAAGCAGCGGCGCGCCGACATGCAGCGTATCGCGGACACGTTCGAGACGGTGGTCGGCGACGTCGTCAGGACGGTCTCTGCGACGTCGGACGAACTGGAATCATCGGCCAGCGTCCTGACCGGAAACGCCGAGCGCGGCCGCGAGCTTGCCGAGGTGGTGGCCGGGGCGTCGGACGAAGCTTCCACCAACGTCCAGTCGGTGGCTTCGGCGACGGAAGAGCTGTCGTCCTCCGTCAACGAGATCAGCCGGCAGGTTCAGGACTCGGCGCGCATGGCCGGCGAGGCCGTCGACCAAGCGAGATCGACGACCGAGCGGGTCAGCGAATTGTCGAAGGCGGCAAACCGGATCGGCGACGTGGTGGAGCTCATCAATGCCATCGCGGGTCAAACCAATCTGTTGGCCCTCAATGCCACGATCGAGGCGGCCCGTGCCGGCGAGGCTGGACGCGGCTTCGCGGTGGTTGCCTCCGAGGTCAAGGCGCTCGCCGAGCAGACTGCGAAGGCGACCGGTGAAATCGGGCAGCAGATAACCGGCATCCAGGCGGCCACGCAGGATTCGGTCAGTGCCATCAATCAGATCAGCGGCACCATCGAGCGGTTGGCCGAAGTCTCGTCGGCCATTGCATCCGCAGTCGAGGAGCAGGGAGCGGCGACCCTGGAAATCTCCCGCAACGTGCAGCATGCCGCTCACGGCACCCAGGAAGTCTCGGCCAACATCGTCGGCGTGAAGCGCGGCGCGACCGAGACCGGTATGGCCTCGTCCAAGCTCCTGTCCGCCGCGCAGTCGCTGGCCAAGGACAGCAGGCGCCTACGCACGGAGGTCGGCAAATTCCTGGAGACGGTTCGCTCGGCCTAATACCCCCTGATCCGGTCCACGACGTTCTCGAGCGTACCGCCCGCCTCGAATCTTGCGATCTGCTCGGCGACGTAGGCCGAGATCGCTTCGGCGTCGGTGTCGGCGGCGTTGTGCGGGGTCAGCAGCACCTTGGGATGGGTCCAGAAGCGGCTGTCTTTTGGCTGGGGCTCCTGCACGAAGACGTCGAGCGAGGCGGCGCCCAGCGTGCCGTCGTCGAGGCAGGCGAGAATATCGGCTTCGTTCTGCAAGCCGCCGCGGCCGGCATTGATCAGGACCGGCGCGCCGAACGGGCCCTTGCGGTTGAGCTTCGTGAAGACGTCGCGGTTGAGGATGCCGTGGGTGTCGGGCGTCAGCGGCAACAGGCTGACGAGGATGTCGGTCGTGCGCAGGAACGCGTCCATTCCGGCGGTGCCGTGGAAGCATTCGACGCCCTCGATCGTGCGCGGGCTGCGGCTCCAGCCGGTGACGCGGAAGCCGAGCCGCCGCAGCACGTCGGCCGCATCGGCGCCGAGCGTGCCCAGTCCCATGACGCCGACGGTGACGGCGCTTGCCGGCCACTGATATTTCGGCTCCCAGCGCTTCACGCGCTGCGAGTCCCGCAGGTACAGCTCCTGGCGGTGGTGCATCAGCACGTGCAGCACGACATATTCGGTCATGCGGTTGGTCAGGTCGGGCACGGCGACGCGGACCAGCGGCACGTCGGGCAGGCTCTTGTCCGCCATCAGGGCATCGACGCCTGCGCCCAGATTGAAGATCGCGCGCAGATTGGGGAAGGACCCGAGATCGCCCGGCACCGGCTTCCACACCGCGGCATAGTGCACCTCGGCCGGATCGAGCCCGGAAGCGGGCAACAGCACCACCGGGCGGCCGCCGCAGACCGACTCGAATCGGGCCTTCCAGCGCTCCGGCAGCCAGTTCTGCTGCGTGCTGTTGATCAGGACGGCCAGTGTGCCTTTGGTCATTCGAAGTGCCTCGTCGGGTTCCGCTTTTGAGGGCTCTCCTTGGCACGATCTGCCGGATTTTTCTTGCAAATTTTTTCCGCAGCCCTGTCGGGGCGGGGCATATTGGATCGTCTTCAAAACAAGAGGTCGGGGAAGGTGCTGCCCATGCTTTATGCGATCCTTTGCTATCACGACGAGGACTTCGTCGGCTCCTGGAGCAAGGACCAGGACGAGGCCGTGATGAAGAAGCTCGCCGTGGTGCAGGAGAAGCTCACGAGCCAGGGCCGGCTCGGCCCGGTGGCGCGGCTGCTGCCGACCACGGCGGCGGCGACGTTGCGCAAAGAGGACCCGCCGCTGGTGCTCGACGGCCCCTATGCCGAGACCAAGGAGCAGTTGCTCGGCTTCTACATCGTGGATTGCAAGAATCTCGATGACGCACTCGACGTTGCCCGTGATCTCGGCGCGGCCAATCCCGGCGGCGCCTATGAGGTGCGTCCCGTCGGCGTGTTCAGGCCCGGAGGAAACCTGACGTGAGCCAAGCCGATACCGCCTGGATCGAGACCGCGTTGACTTCGGCGCGACCCCAGGCGGTCGGCGCGCTGCTGCGCTATTTCCGCGATCTCGACACCGCCGAGGAGGCCTTCCAGAACGCCTGCCTGCGCGCGCTCAAGACCTGGCCGCAGAACGGGCCGCCGCGCGATCCCGCGGCCTGGCTGATCATGGTCGGCCGCAACGTCGCGATCGACGAGGTGCGGCGTACCCGCAAGCAGGCGCCGCTGCCGGAGGACGACCAGGCGATTTCCGATCTCGACGATGCCGAGGGCGCGCTCGCCGAGCGGCTCGACGGCTCGCATTATCGCGACGACATCTTGCGCCTGATGTTCATCTGCTGCCATCCGCAGCTGCCGGCGACGCAGCAGATCGCACTGGCCTTGCGCATCGTGTCCGGGTTGACGGTGAAGCAGATCGCGCGCGCATTCCTGGTCTCGGAGGCCGCGATGGAGCAGCGCATCACCCGCGCCAAGGCGAAGGTCGCGGAGGCCGGGACGCCGTTCGAAACGCCCGGAGCCGTCGAACGCTCCGAGCGGCTCGCCGGCGTCGCGGCGATGATCTACCTGATCTTCAACGAGGGCTATTCGGCGAGCGGCGACACCGCCGAGATCAGGAAGCCGCTCTGCGAGGAGGCGATCCGGCTGGCGCGGCTGCTGTTGCGGCTGTTCCAGAGCGAGCCGGAGATCATGGGGCTCGCCGCGCTGCTGCTGTTGCAGCATGCGCGCAGCGCCGCGCGGTTCGCGGACGACGGTTCGCTGATCCTGCTGGAGGACCAGGACCGCTCGCTGTGGAACGGCACCATGATCGCGGAGGGCCTTGCGCTGATCGACAAGGCGATGCGTCATCGCCGCAGCGGGCCCTACCAGATCCAGGCCGCGATCGCCGCGCTGCATGCCCGTGCCGCGACGCCGGAGGAGACCGACTGGGCCCAGATCGACCTGCTCTATGGCGCACTGGAACTGGTGCAGCCTTCGCCGGTGGTGACGCTCAACCGCGCAGTCGCGGTGTCCAAGGTACGTGGCCCGCAGGCCGCGCTCGACCTGATCGAGCCGCTGGCGCCGAAGCTTGCCAACTACTTCCATTTCTACGGCGTGCGCGGCGCCTTCCTGATGCAGCTCGGCCGCAACGACGAAGCCCGCATCGCCTTCGACCGCGCCATCGCGCTCGCCAACACCTCGGCCGAAGCCGCCCACATCCGCATGCACATTGATCGCCTGATCCGGGACAGCCAGCCGAAGGGAACCAATGGCGGCGCCAGGCAGAGCGTGAAGGTGAAATAGGGCGCCCCTATAGCCCGCGCCGTCATGCCCGGGCTTGTCCCGGGCATCCACGTTCTTTCTTGTGTCCAAGACGTGGATGGCCGGGACAAGCCCGGCCATGACGTGGGGTGGGTAGTGCGCCAAAAAATTCGCTTCCCGATTGTCGGCCCCCGCCGTTCCCCTTCGTCCTTAGCCCGTATCCAGGGAGCCATTCATGCTGAAAGCCATTGCCATCATCGCCATCGTGCTCGCGATCGGAATTGCGGGTGTCCTCGTCTTCGCACTGACAAAATCCGACACATTCCGCGTCGAACGCAGCCTCGCGGTGAAGGCGCCGGCCGATGCGATCTATCCGCTGGTCGCCGATTTCCACCGCTGGACCGGATGGTCACCCTATGAGAGCCGCGACCCCGCCATGAAGCGGATGTTCGGAGGAACTGCACAGGGCAGGGGCGCGACCTATGCCTGGGACGGCAACAACAACGTCGGCGCCGGCCACATGGAAATCCTCGAGGCGAACACGCCCTCCAAGCTCCGCATCAAGCTCGATTTCGAGCGGCCCTTCGAAGGCCACAACACCGCCGAGTTCACCTTTGTGCCGCAAGGCGATGCCACGCTGGTCACATGGGCGATGTACGGTCCGGCGCCCTTCATGTCCAAGCTGATGCAGGTGTTCATCAACATGGACAACATGATCGGCAAGGACTTCGAGGCCGGTCTCGCCAGCCTGAAGAAGCTCACCGAGAAACAATGAGCCTCACTGCCCAAGGAAAAGAGAAGCAAGGAAAAGGAGAGAAAACGATGCTCAATCCGTATCTGTTCTATCAGGACACCTGCGAAGCGGCCTTCAACTATTACGCCAAGGTTCTCGGCGGCAAGATCGATGCGATGATGCGCGCCTCGGACGCGCCGCCGGACATGCCGGCCGCACCCGGCCGCGAGAAGACGATCATGCATGCGCGGATGTCGCTGCCCGGCGGCAGCGTGCTGATGGCCTCCGACGCGCCGTCCGAGCATGTCCAGAAGCCGCAGGGCTTTTCGATCTCGCTGACGATCACCGACGTCGCGGACGCCGAGCGCAAGTTCAACGCGCTCGCCGACGGCGGCGCCGTCACCATGCCCTTCAGCAAGACGTTCTGGGCCAAGGGCTTTGGCATGTGCGTCGACAAGTTCGGCATTCCCTGGATGGTGAACTGCCCGGCGGAGGGGATGTGAGCATACGGGTGTGATGGCCTGGATCAGGCGTTGAGTCGCGAGGCCCTCTCTCTCGTGGAAAGAGAGAGGGACGCGTCGAACTGTGATCACGTCGCCCGATGCGCATCCGCCGGGAACTTTTGGACTCGGACGCCAATTGGAACCTGAGGGAACCGTATCGCTGGTACGACTGTATACAGCCCGTGCGGCGCAGCTTCGCTGGAGTCGCGAACTGCTTTGTTGATTCAAGCGGATCGCATCGCACAACAACTGGCGAAATATTAGGCTGTAAACTCTGCCACCGAATCGCTAATTGTTGTTTCACAAAATCTACAAATCAGGGCGGACGTGACTTGGAGGGGGCGACCGATGGCGGCGGCGCTACAGATTAATTTTGCTCTTTGGGGAATGCTCATCTGCGCCAGCATCAAGCTCGCGCCGTTGATGCAGGCTCTTTTCTCTTAGAAGAACAGCCAGCCTGCGACGGCCACGGTTCCTTGCCCGAGCATGTAGAGCCAGCCGAGGGTCGCGACCGCGATCGCGATCAAGAACGACAAGGTGAAGGCCTGTTCGCCGCCTCGCCGCAGGAGTGACGACTGAGCTTGCGAATCAGCGTGTCCGTCGGTGCTGATGCTGGTCATGATGATCTCCACGGACATCGATGTCGCTTGACGCAAGCTATGCCAATCCAACTTGGCTTTAGTGTGACGCGCTTCACATATGCCGCGGTTTTTCTGTCATCGCGGCGATCGTTCGTCAGCCCATCAACGTTGCAATCAGCAGGAAGCTCACGCTCATCACGATGACCGTGGGAACAACGTATTTGTGCTGTTGCGACGGAAGTGGGGTTGGCGCTTGCCAGCGCAGCGTCTCGCGTGGCTGGCGCAAGAGTTCCGATGGTGCGCGCGGAACCTGGATGCCTGCACCAGCGTACTTCACATAGAGCTCGAGCAGCCGCAGCTCGGACGAAAGGTCGATCAGGCCCTCGCGGTCACGTCGGGACAGCACCTCGAATTCGAGGGTTTCTTCGCGGCTCAGCGGGCCGAGGACGATGCATCCCTGGTCCGAGAGGCGGTAGCGAAAATCGATGGGCTGCATGGCATGCCCTGTTTTGAAAATGATTGATCTCAAAAATGCAGGATCATCATAGACCGTCAGGAAGAGTTCGAAATCGCGTAATTTGGGCAGATATTGCGAAGCAGATGAGCGGACGAGCCGGCTGCGAGCCGCATTTTGCCCAGTCTTTGGACAAGGGCCGCATCCATTCCGGTCGGGGCATGCGGTGGACCGATTGCGGCCCCGCGAATCGCTGCGTCAGCGGCAGCGCGGATAGATCGCGGCGAGATCGCGCCCCTTCAACAACAACAGCCGCGACGAGAGACCACCACGGCGGCTGATCCAGTCGCGCACCGGACCGGGATAGGCCTGGAGGACCGCGTCGGACGCCTCGGGCTCGGCGTAAGAGCGCCCGCGCCGGTCGACCGAGCGCGCCGCATGAAAGCCGAGCACGGCGCGTTTGGTGACGCAGATGCGCTCGCCCGGCACGATGCTCAGCACCAGCGTGCAGGCCGACAGACAGGGACCGTCGATCACCACGCGCTCGCCGCTCTCGCGCACCTTCTCGAACAGGTCGAGGAACGGCCCGACCTGTCCGCCCGGCGATTGGATGATGCGGATCTCGGCGGCAGTGGGTGCAGCGGCGAGCAGGGCGGTCGTGAGCGTTAGGGCGATGACGAGGGCAACGCGTCGCATGAAGCACTCCACCAGCTCGATCCCGTAGGGTGGGCAAAGCGTGGCGTGCCCACCATTGACACCGCGGGTCCGGAACGATGGTGGGCACGGCGCATTGCGCCTTTGCCCACCCTCCAAGGTTCTACCCGTTCCGCCTTTGCCCGCGCAGCGTCGGCAGGCCGATGCCGGCTGCATCGAAGCCGCCATCGACGGCCAAAATTTGGCCGGTGATGTAGCTTGCGCTTCCCGAGCACAGGAAGAAGATCGCTTCGGCGAGCTCCTCTTCGAGGCCATAGCGGTTGAGCGGGATGGCGTCGTGATAGTCGGCGCGGATCTCCTTGGTATGCACCTGCTTGGCCATCGCGGTGTCGACCGGCCCCGGCGCGACCGCGTTGACGCGGATGTTGAGCGAGGCGAGCTCGACCGCGAGCTGCTTGGTCAGATGCGCAAGGCCCGCCTTGCTGGTGCCGTAGGCCGAGCGCAAGGTCGAGGCACGCACCGCGGAGATCGAGGTGATGTTGACGATGGCCCCGCCATCGCTGTCGCGCATCAAGGGCACCGCGGCCTTGGTGCACAGGAACGGGCCGGTGAGGTTGACCTCGAGCACGCGCCGCCAGTCGGCATCCGACGTCTCCATCAGCGGCGCGAACACGGCGATCCCGGCATTGTTGACGAGCGCGTCGAGCCGGCCGAACCGCCGCTCGATCGCCGTCATCGCGGCGCCGACCGCGGCCGCGTCCGAGACGTCGCAGGTCAGCGCCAGCGTTGCCTCGCCTTGGCCGATCTCGCCGACCGCGCGGCCGAGCAACTCGCCTTCGATGTCGAGCAGCGCCACGCGCCAGCCCTCGGCCAGGAATTTCCTCGCGGTCGCAAGCCCGATGCCGCGCGCGGCTCCGGTGACGAGGGCGACTTTGGCGAGGGAGGAGGTCATGACGCTGTCCTTTGCTCAGGACAGCGACATGACAGTTTAGCTGCCCCTGCGCAAGGGATCAGGGCTTGCCGACGTATCTGAGGCGGTTGATGTCGGATTGTCCCTGCTCGGGGAATTCGAGCGTTGGCGTGACGTGGCCAACGAGGATGCCGGCTGACACCGCCGTTTTGATGTACTTCGTCTCGCCCGCGGCCAGCTGGAACGTCACCGCGTTTTCGACCTCGGTCGCGGTCGTCACGGTGTATTTCCCAGGGGGGCGATCGACATAAGAGAACCCACCGGGCGTGGACCTGCCGACGACTTCATTGTTCATCCGAATCTCGGGCTGAACTGCCGACCCCGCAAATTCGCCCGGCCGGGTGAAGTAGACACGGCCAAGACCGGGCTTCAACGGCGGGAGCTGCAAGGGCGGTTCATCGAGGCCGCGTGGGCTCGCGCAACTCGCCAACAAAAATCCGACAAGCAAAAGGGGCAGCGCCCCGATCTTCGATCTCATAAGAACTGTCTCAGCCCCAAACCAACGGAAAACTGCGAACGGCTAGCAATAGCCTCGCTGTTTCCTCATCCCCGTGGCGCAATAGGCCATACACGCATTGATTGTGCAACTATTTTTCGATCGTCAGGCACAGCAATGATGAATTGGGGGCGATGCACGTCATTCCATGCGCGCGCCGGCCGCGCCGGTGTTCGATGCGCGGCCGAAGGGGCAGGCGAGGCGGCGATGGAAGCTGCCTACGACAGCTCGGCCGAGGCACGCTGCATGTTGGCCGACATGTCCGCCGTCACGATGCTCTGCTCCTCGACCGCGGCGGCGGTGGAGCTGATGAACTCGTTGACGCCGGCGATCGCGGCCTTGATCGCGCTCAGCGAGCTGACGACGTCGCCGGAGATGGTGTTCAGCGCGTCGATTTCGGAGGTGATGGTGTCGGTCGCCTGCTTGGCCTGATTGGCGAGATTCTTGACCTCGGAGGCGACCACCGCAAAGCCGCGGCCGGCCTCGCCCGCGCGCGCCGATTCGATCGTGGCGTTGAGCGCGAGCAGATTGATCTGGCTGGTGATGCCGGCGATCATCTCGACGATGCCGCTCATGGCCTGTGCCGCCGCGTTCAGCTTCTGGGCCTGGCCGTCCGCCGCATCCACCCGGTTTGCCGCGACCTTGGAATTCTCGCGCGACTTGGCCATGGTCTCGGAGATCTCGCGGATCGAGGCGCTCATCTGCTCGCTGCCGGCGGCAACCGCCTCGATCAGCCCGCGCGCATTCTCGGCCTTCTTGCGGCCGATCGCCTGCGCGGTGATGTCGGTGGCGTATTTCACCACCTTGTAGGGCTCGCCGTTGAGGTCGAAGATCGGGTTGTAGGACGCCTGGATCCAGATCTCGCGGCCGCCCTTGCCGATGCGCTTGTATTCGGCGGCCTGGTATTCGCCGCGATTGAGCGTCTCCCAGAACTGCCGGTAGGCGGGCGAGTTCTTCTCGCTCGGCTCGACGAACATGGAGTGGTGCTGGCCCTTGATCTCGGCCAGCGAATAGCCCATCGCGTTCAGGAAGTTCTGGTTGGCGGTGCGGATCGTGCCGTCCATGTTGAACTCGATCACGGCCTGCGATTTCTGGATCGCGGCGAGCTGGCCGTCATTGTCGGCCGCCTTCATCTTCTGCGCGGTGACGTCGGTTGCGAACTTCACCACTCTGAATGGCTTGCCGGCCTCGTCGAGGATCGGATTGTAGGTGGCGAGAATCCAGATTTCCCTGGCCCCCTTGCCGAGCCGCTTGTATTCGGCGGCATCGAACTCGCCGCGGTTGAGCCGCGCCCAGAGTTCGGCATAGGCCGCGCTGGCGCGGTCCTTCGGAGGCACGAACATGCTGTGGTGCTTGCCCTTGATCTCGTCGAGCGCATAGCCCATCGCCTTCAGGAAGTTCTCGTTGGCGGTGACGATGGTGCCGTCCATGTCGAACTCGATCACGGCCTGGGCGCGGCCGATGGCGGCGATCTTGCCGGCGTCCTCCATGCTCCGGATCTTCTGCGCGGTGATGTCGGTGGCGAACTTGATGACACCAACCACCTTGCCGTTCTGGTCGCGCAGCGGGTTGTAGGACGCCTGGATCCAGATCAACTTGCCGTGCTTGCCGTAGCGCTTGTATTGCGCTGTCTGGTATTCGCCGCGGTTGAGCCGTGCCCAGAAGTCGCGATAGCCGGCGCTCTCGCGCTCTTCGGCCGCGACGAACATGCCGTGGTGCCTGCCCCGGATCTCCTCGAGCGCATAGCCCATCGCCTCCAGGAAGTTCGCATTGGCATCGATGATGGTGCCATCGAGCTTGAACTCGATCACCGCCTGCGACCGGTCGATCGCTGCGACTTCAGCGAGCGCGTGCTGGATCCTGGCCTTGCTGCTGAAATTGAACACGTGAGCTCCGCGCAATGGTCCCGAAGCGATGCGGCTGGGTCCCCCAGGCCGTCTCGCCCTCTCGAAAATTTGCACAGGCGTCTTGAGCAACTGTTAACCCTCGCGGGGATCTGCGTCGGGTTCCGTAGTTTCACGGGTTCCGGATATGTCGTTCAATTCACGAACGTTCGTTCCCTATCTGCACGACAGAATTCATATGGTGGAGCGTATTTGTACGGAGCCGGTCCGGAAATATCTTGCGTTCTCTGCTCCGCGCTTCGCGCGATGTCGGCGCGGCCGCCGCTGCACCGTCTTCCATACGACGTCTGCGAAGGAGGCCGACCGATGCCTGACGACCATGCGCGCCTGATCCGAGACCTCTTCGCCGCCTATCTCGCCAATGACCGGCAACGGGTGAGCGAGGCGCTCGCCGACGACTTCCGCTTCACCAGCCCGTTCGACGACGACCTCGACAAGGCGACCTATTTCGAACGCTGCTGGCGGGACACCGGCTGGATCGCGCGCCACGATATCGAGCGCATCTTCGTCGTCGGCAACGAGGCCTTCGTCACCTATCACTGCCTGGCGTCGGATGGCAGGAGCTTCCGCAACATCGAGTTCTTCACCTTCGCGGCCGGCAAGGTCCGTCGGATCGAGGTCTATTTCGGCGCTGCGTTCCAGGACGGCCGGTTCGTGCCACAGCCGCGCTGACCCAGGAACCTCCGAAGCATGGCCCCGAAATAATTTTCGCCACGCTGTCGGTTCCACGGCAAGGCGTTCGTCTTGCAGGGGAGCGCGGGGCCGGTCCGCCCCGTTCATCTCCCCCGTCATTCCGGCGCATCCCGGAATGACCAGGTAAGCAAGGAAGCTCCATGCGATTCATGATGCTGATGATCCCGCTCGGCTACGAGACTGCGCCGCCGGACGTGCAACTCGATCCCGAGCGGGTCGCCGCGATGATGCGTTACAACGAGGCGCTGAAGGATGCCGGCGTCCTGATCACGCTCGACGGCCTGCATCCGCCCTCGACCGGCGCGCGCGTGTCGTTTGCCACCGGCGAGCCTGTCGTGACCGACGGCCCGTTCGCGGAAGCCAAGGAGGTTCTGGGCGGTTACTGGATGATTGAGGTCGCCTCGCGTGCCGAGGCGATCGCCTGGGCGAAGCGGTGCCCGGCCTCGGCCAACGAGGTGATCGAGATCCGGCAGGTGCAGGAGATGGCCGACTTTCCGCCTGAGGTGCAGGCCGCCGCTGCCGGCTTCGACGACCTCAAGACATAACCACGGCAGCCGCGACGAGTTCGCGGTTGTCGTCAATCGATCAAAAAGGGAGAGAACCGATGAGCACCGAACACAAATTCCTCGCCGTCTATCTCGGCAGCATGAGCGGGCCGAAAATGGCGGCCTGGCACGCGCTTCCCGAGGCCGAACGCAAGGCGAGGGAGCGGGAGGGCATGGCCGCCTGGCACGGCTGGGTCGAGAAGCACAAGGCCGTCATCGTCGAGATGGGGGGCCCGCTCGGCAAGACCCGCAGGATCGACGGAAGCGGCATCACCGAGATCAGCAATGCGCTGACCGGCTTCACGGTGGTGCGGGCGGCCTCGCAGGAGGAAGCCGCCAGGCTGTTCGAGAACCATCCGCATTTTGCGATCTTCCCGGGCGAGGCGATCGAGGTCATGCCTGTGCTGGCGATTCCGCAGCTTTGACCTCCGAAGACGTCGTTTCCGGGCTCGATGCTGACGCGTCGGCCCGGTAGGGCCGTCGCGGTACAGGTTAATCACGCCCGATTCCCGCTAGTGACCTTCACCCCCGGCTCATGTAAAGCTCGTTCACATGAGCTGGCGCAAGGAGCAGCGCCGCGCCGAGCGCGGCTATCACCACGGCAATCTGAAGGAAGCCCTGTTGCAGGCTGCCCTCGGCTTGATTGCCGAGAAGGGCGCGGCCGGCTTTACCTTTGCCGATGCCGCGCGCATGGCCGGTGTCAGCGCCGCCGCGCCGTACCGGCACTTCCGCGACCGCGACGAGCTGTTGTCCTCGATCGCCCAGCGCGGCTTCGAGCAGTTCGAGGCGCGGTTGACCGCGGCCTGGGACGACGGGCGGCCCGACACGGTCACGGCGTTCGAGCGCGTCGGCAAGGCCTATCTCGCCTTCGCCCGCGAGGAGCCGGCGTTCTACAATGCGATGTTCGAATCGGGCCTGCCGGTCGATGCCAATCCCGCGCTGCAGGCTGCAAGCGAGCGTGCTTTCAACATCATTCGCGCCGCTGCCGAGCGGCTTGCGGCACTCGCGCCGCCCGGCACGCCGCGGCCGCCGGCGATGATGATGGCGCTGCACATCTGGTCGATGGCGCATGGCGTCGCCTCGCTGTTCTCGCGTGGCGATGCCGCGCGACGCAAACTGCCGATGTCGCCGGACGAGCTGCTCGAGGCCGAGGTGCTGATCTATCTGCGCGGGCTCGGCTTCCCGACCGACCGCCGCCCTCCGCCGAAGAGCGCGGAGCCGCCACCGGTGCCACCGGAGGCGTCCTCCGGTTCTGGCGTGCCGCCGGGTGGTCCCTGGGGCAAGCCGAAATAAAGTTGCGCAAATAATTCGGCGACCCTGTCAGGCGGCCGGCTTGACAAAATCGCGGGATGGTCTAGCTATGTAAATGTTATTTACATTCACAACGGCGCTGGTGCCGTGATGGAGATGGAAATGGCCTACACCGCTGATGTCAATCGTTGGCGCGGTTCCCCAGACGAACGCTATGAGCGCCCCCATATGCTCGACACGCCCTGGCATCCCGGCTGGATCGCCGTGACCATCCTCGGCTTCATCATCTGGTGGCCGATCGGACTTGCCCTTCTCTTTTTCACACTCGGGAGCAGAAAAATGGGTTGCTGGAGCCACCAGGATCGCTGGCAGAACAAGATGGAGCGGATGCAGTACAAGATGGACCGCATGCGCGGCCGCATGGAGCGCCGTGGTTTCGGCTTCGGCTTCGGGCCGCCCTCGAGCGGCAACCGCGCCTTCGACGAATACCGCACCGAGACGCTGCAGCGGCTCGAGGAGGAGCAGGTCGAATTCAAGAACTTCCTCGACCGTCTGCGTCACGCCAAGGACAAGGAAGAGTTCGACCAGTTCATGGCGCAGCACAAGACGCGTCCGACCCCGCCGCCGACCGACCAGCAGCAGGGTTGATCCGGACACCTCTCAAAGCCTTCAGGCGCATGCCCCCAAAGTCCTGATGGCCCCGAGCCGCCCGTCTGCGCAACCCGCAGGCGGGCGGTTTGGTTTTTCACCTCGCCCCGCTTGCGGGAAGAGGTCGACGCGGTCGGGAGCGCATTTGCGCTCCTGGGCGCGGTGGGTGGGGGTACAGGTCTATCGACCATCCCGTGTGTGGAGCGAGGCCGCCCACCCCAACCTTCTCGGCGCGAGCGAAGCTCGTCGCGGCCCCGTAAGAACGGGGAGAAGGAGTAGATCGAGCCATTGCTTGGCTACGCGCGGCCAGAACCCGGACTCAGTCATCCGACACCAAGACTCGTGCGCGCTGCCTCACCGGCCCGCGCTGCTCTTGTCTGGACGAGGTGCACCATGGACCTCTACACCCGCTTCCTGATCGGCGTGACCGCCTTCGCGGTGCTTGGCTATATCAGCCTCGTCTATGGCAGCTGCGCGTTCGATCCCGACTGCCATTTCCGCCTGTGCGCCGGCGGGCGCTCGCTCTGCGGCGTTGATCACGCGCATGTGCAGGACCCGTAGAACCCGATTCGTGCCGGGCCCGGCCTCTATGCGCTCAGCCTGCGCAAGCGGGCTTGGCCGGCGTCGAGGGCGACGGCAAGCGCATCCCGGCGCCGTGACTGGCGCCTTGATGCGGACCGCCTATATTCGCCTTCACAAAAGCAGGCGGACCGGAGGCGACAATGGCGGAAGCTGCGATCACGGCGAGCGACGGCCTCTGGCAACGGGTCCGCAGCGAGGCGCAGCGCGCGGTTGAAGCCGATCCCGTGTTCGGCACGACCCTTGCGAGGGCCGTTCTCGCTCACGATGATTTTGCCGCCGCCTTGGCCGATCTGATCGGGCAGCGGCTCGGCAGCGGCACCACCGAGCGCGCGCGCTTCACGTCCTATTCCCGCGACGCCTTTCA
Source organism: Bradyrhizobium sp. GW821-FHT12B03 (assembly GCF_058807535.1). Taxonomy (NCBI): domain Bacteria; kingdom Pseudomonadati; phylum Pseudomonadota; class Alphaproteobacteria; order Hyphomicrobiales; family Nitrobacteraceae; genus Bradyrhizobium; species Bradyrhizobium sp. GW821-FHT12B03. The sequence goes on along the minus strand of NZ_JBXAQU010000006.1, from coordinate 96,367 downwards.
AGGCGAGCCGGACGTGGTCGAAACCGCCGGCCGAGACCTGCAGGCCATCGCACTGCGCGATCCCGCCGTCGCCGAGCTGCTGCCGCCGCTGCTGCATTACAAGGGCTATGTCGCGCTGCAAGCCTGGCGCGTCTCGAACTGGCTGTGGCGCCGCGGCCATCGCGATGCGGCGCTGCTGTTCCAGAACGAGGCGTCCAACCTGCTGCAGGTCAGCATTCATCCGGCGGCCAGCATCGGATCGTCCGTCTATCTCGACCACGCCACCGGCATCGTGATCGGTGCGAATGTCGTGATCGGCGACGAGGTCACCATCCTCCAGAACGTCAGCATCGGCCGTTGCGGTGAACTGCCGACGCGCTCGCCGCGCATCGGCCGCGGCGTCTATATCGGCGGCGGCGCGACCATTCTCGGCGACATCAGGATCGGCGATTCCGCAAAGATCGGCGCCGGCGCCGTTGTGATTGGCGACGTGCCCGCTGGCTGCACCGCGATCGGCAATCCCGCGCGACTGACCAATTGCCCCGAGCCGGCCTCGGCGGCCTGAGCCGCGCATCGTTTCGGTAGCTCCCCGGTGTCGTCCTGGCGAAGGCCAGGACCCATTACCCCAGGGCGTGGTTGGGCGAAGACTGGACGTTCCTTGGGGACTTCGACTGTGCACGGCTTCGCGGTCTGGGTCCTGGCCTTCGCCAGGACGACCTAGGGGGAACCCGCACGGGCCATTTGGGGCCAGTGCCTGCGGGCCGCCACCCATCCCCCTGCGCTGCCTACCTTTCCCGCAGCCAAATTCGCCTGCGGTAACCTCGCATTAACCATCGGCGGGCTCTGGTAATCGCGGACAATCGCGCCCATAGCCGTCGTCGAGGCCCATAGTTTTGACATCTTGGCAGGGAATGCAGGCGGCCGGCTTTGGACGAGCCCCCTGCACCCCAGAAAGACAAGGCTTTGAGCGGGCTTGCCGGCCGCGCCGGTTCTAGCGCGGCAGTTGGGGAACCGGCAGCCATTTGTGGGCCGGAGCATCAGGTAACGATCGCCGTGAGAGGATACTGCTTATGAATCCGGCCGACGTGGCTCAGTCAGCCCTTCCGGTTGCCGCTTCCGCGGACGTGTCGCTGATTGCGCTGTTCTGGCAGGCTCACTGGATCGTGAAAGCGGTGATGCTGGGACTTCTGGCCTGCTCGGTCTGGGTCTGGGCGATCGCCATCGACAAGATTTTCCTGTTTGCCCGCACCCGCCGCTCGATGGACCGTTTCGAACAGGCGTTCTGGTCCGGCGAGTCGATCGAGGAGCTTTATCGCACTCTCTCGGCCAAGCCCACGCATTCGATGGCAGCCTGCTTCGTGGCGGCGATGCGCGAATGGAAGCGTTCGTTCGAGAACCAGGCCCGCTCGGTCGCGGGCCTTCAGATGCGCATCGACAAGGTCATGAACGTCTCGATCGCCCGCGAGGTCGAGCGCCTCGAGCGCCGGCTGCTGGTGCTGGCCACCGTCGGCTCCGCCGGCCCCTTCGTCGGCCTGTTCGGCACGGTCTGGGGCATCATGTCGAGCTTCCAGTCGATCGCGGCGTCGAAAAATACCTCTCTGGCGGTGGTCGCCCCCGGTATCGCCGAGGCGCTGTTTGCGACCGCCGTCGGCCTTATCGCCGCCATTCCTGCCACTATCTTCTACAATAAGTTCACCTCCGAGGTGAACCGGCAGGCCCAGCGGCTCGAAGGCTTCGCCGATGAATTTTCAGCCATCCTGTCGCGTCAGATCGACGAGCGTGGCTGACGGACGGCATGTATAGTGTGAAGGGCAATTTGGGCATTCGATCATGGCGATGAACGTAGCCAGTTCGTCCGGAGGCGGCGGGCGCCGTGGTCGGCGCAAGCCCGTCGTGGCCGAGATCAACGTCACGCCGATGGTCGACGTGATGCTGGTGCTGCTCATCATCTTCATGGTCTCGGCGCCGATGTTGACGGTCGGTGTGCCGCTCGACCTGCCGAAGACCCAGGCCAAGAGCCTCGAGAACAACGACCAGAAGCCGCTTCAGATGTCGGTCGACATCAAGGGCAAGGTCTTCATCAACGATTCCGAGGTGGCGCTGAACGATCTGGTGCCGAAGCTGAAGGCGATCACGGATGCGCGCGGCGGGCTCGAGGAGCGCATCTATCTGCGCGCCGACAAGAAGGCGGATTACGGCACGGTAGCCAGGGTCATGGGCCTGTTGTCCGGGGCCGGATTCAAGAAGCTGGCGCTCGTCACCGAAGCGGATCAGGGGTCCTAAACCGGTGAAGGTGAACGTCGACAAGACACTCGTTGCGTCGATTGCCCTCCACGTCCTCGTGCTTGGATGGGGACTGGTCACCTTTAGCAGCAGGGCCTTTGTCGCGCCGGAAGAGTCGCTCCCGGTCGACATCATCTCCTCCGATCAACTCGCCAAGATGATGTCGGGGCAGAAGACCGGCAAGAAGGAAGAGCCGAAGCCCAAGGTCGAGAAGATCGCCGAAGCCAAGCCCGAGGAAGACGCCGTCGGCAAGGTCACCGAGAAGAAAGAGCTGATCAAGACCAACTCGCAGCCAGAGCCGCCGCCCAAACCCGTCGAGAAGCCGGTCGAGAAGAAGCCCGAGCCGCCGAAGCCCGTCGCCGAGGCGAAGCCGAAGGAAGAACCGAAGCCGCCGGAAAAGAAGCCTGATCCGGCCAAGGAAGATCCGATCGCCGAGCTCCAGAAGAAGCTGGACACCAAGAAGCCGCCGCCCAAACCCGTGGAGCAGAAGGTCGCGGCGGTGCAGCCGCAGCAGCAGCCGAAGCCCAAGGAGCGCAGCTTCGATCCCGCGCAGATCCAGCGCGACCTCGACAAGCGCGCCGCGACCCGACACGAGCTCACCGGCTCGGCGCTGAATGCGTCCGCTGCGCTGGGATCGACGACCGGGACGGCCGCCAACAACGTCGCGACCTGGCGAGGTGCGTTCCAGGGCGCGGTCAAGCGCTGTTTCACGCCCACCTATAACGGGCAGGACGCCGATCAATACGAAGCCGACATCGACATTCCCATGAAGATCGACGGATCGCTCGCGTCCGAGCCGATTGTCGTCGCGGTGAGGGGGCCGTCACGGTCGATCGCCCAGGCGGTGGCCGAGAGCGCCAAGCGCGCCATCGTGCAGTGCCAGGTCTATTCATTCATGCCGAAGCAGCAGTACGAGAGCTGGAAGCTCATTCCGATGACTTTCGGTCTGAAAGATATGTTGTGACATCCGAACAAAAGAATTTTGCAATGAATGACGCCCGATCGATCACCCGCCGCCGCTTCATGACCGTCACCGGATCGGCGCTTGCCATGCTCGGGGGCGGGCACGCCTTCGCCCAGGGTCAGCCGCGCATTCGCATCGATCCCACCGAATTCCAGCCGATTCCGATCGCGATCAGCGGCTTCGTGCCGGGTTCGCCGTCCGACGGCGACGTCGGCAACGGCGTCACGCAGGTCATCACCAACAATCTGAAGCGTTCGGGCCTGTTCGCGCCGATCGACCAGGCCGCTTTCATCGAGCGCATCAGCAACATCGACGTCGCGCCGCAATTCCAGAACTGGAAGACCATCAACGCGCAGGCCCTCGTCACCGGCCGCATGACGCGGCAGCCGGACGGACGGCTCAAGGCCGAATTCCGCCTGTGGGACGTGGTCTCTGGCCAGCAGCTCGCCGGCCAGCAATATTTCACCTCGCCGGAATACTGGCGCCGCATCGCCCACATCATCTCCGACCAGATCTACGAGCGCATGACCGGCGAGAAGGGCTATTTCGACAGCCGCGTCGTGTTCGTCGACGAGTCCGGGCCGAAGGAGCGCCGCGTCAAGCGGCTCGCGATGATGGACCAGGACGGCGCCAATGTGCGCTATCTGACCCGCGGCGCAGACCTCGTGCTGACGCCGCGCTTCTCGCCGAACTCGCAAGAGATCACCTACATGGAGTTCGGCCAGGGCGATCCGAAGGTCTATCTCTTCAACATCGAGACCGGGCAGCGCGAGATCGTCGGCAACTTCCCCGGCATGACCTTTGCGCCGCGCTTCTCGCCCGACGGCCAGCGCGTCATCATGAGCCTGCAGCAGGGCGGCAATTCCAACCTGTTCGTGATGGATCTGCGTTCGCGCTCGACCACGCGCCTCACCGACACGCCGGCGATCGACACGTCTCCGTCCTATTCTCCGGATGGCACCCGCATCTGCTTCGAGTCCGATCGTGGCGGCAGGTCGCAGATTTATGTGATGAGCGCGGGCGGGGGAGCTGCGCAGCGCATCTCCTTCTCCAAGGACGACACCAACGCCAGCTATTCGACGCCGGTGTGGTCGCCAAAGGGCGACTACATCGCCTTCACGAGGCAAGGCGGCGGCCAGTTCTCGATCGGCGTCATGAAGCCTGACGGCAGCGGCGAGCGGCTGCTCACCTCAGGCTTCCACAATGAGGGCCCGACCTTCTCGCCGAACGGCCGCGTGCTGATGTTCTTCCGCGATCCCGGCGGCAACGGCGGACCGTCGCTGTACTCCGTCGACATCTCCGGCCGCAACGAGCTGAAGGTGCCGACGCCGGGCTTCGCCTCCGATCCGGCATGGTCGCCGCTCTTGTCCTCGACGTCAGGCTGACAACAGAGCGGCTAAAACATCGCGCGTTCGGACGCGCGATGTTTTCGAAAAATCACGCCGATTTTTTCGGTTTCTCTACGCGAAGCAAGCTTTCCTTCACCTTGAGCCCGGCAAGGCTTGCCTAGTTGCTTGATATTTCAGCAGAAACAGGTTCGCTATTGCCGAAAAACAACTCGCCTTTAACGATGTTCCCTCAGAAAGACTTCACCTGGGCTGGGTAAAAGTACGCGCCAAACAGGACGCGTAACAGGCAATGCAGCTGGCCGACCAGAAGCAGAGTGATCGAGACGAGCTGGAGCCGATACTCTACGCCGCTCTCATCAACTCTATGGTGCAGAATTTCTGGGCGATCTTCCTCGGATCGGCCAGCACGGCCGTGGCCGCGGTCATGACCGCGCTGAAGACCGGCGACGTCCTGCTTTGGCCGATCGCGTTTCTGATCATTGCCATCGGCACTGCGCGCGCATTTCAGATGCGGCGCTACGAAAACCGGATGCCGGCCCTGACATTCGAAGAGGCGCAGCATCTCGAGCCGCGCTATTGGCTTGGCGCGCTGATCTATGCCGCGGTCATCGGCCTGTGGTGCTTCGTCGTCATCTTCAACAACGACGATGCGGTCGCCAACATGCTCTGCGTTTCCGTCACGGTCGGCTACACCGCCGGCGGCGCCGCCCGCAATTACGGCCAGCCGAGGGTGATCCAGTGGCACGTCGCGCTCGCCTGCGGCCCGATGTCGCTCGCTTTGCTGCTGCATGGCGGATTCTACTATATCGGGCTCGCGATCCTGCTCGTGCTGTTCTTCATTGCCCTGAAGAACATCAACCTCAGCCTGCATGCGATCTTCGTCAAGGCGCTGACCTCGAGCTTTCGCGAATCCGCGCTGGCGAGCCAGTTCGATACCGCGCTCAACAACATGCCGCACGGCCTGTGCATGTTTCGCGCCGACGGGCGCCTTGCGGTGATGAACCATCGTTTCGGCGAGCTGATGAACTTGCCCGAGGACCTGGTCAAGCGCGGCGCCACCGCCACCGACATCGTGTCGGCCTGCGTCGCCTCAGGCTCCATCTCGGCGGAGAGCGGCAACCAGGTCCTGGCCGAGATCGAGCACGCGCGGATCTGCGAGATCGTCACAGCGGATCCGAATCCCGCGCGTGGCCGCTCGCTGTCCTGGACGTTCCAGCCGATGACCGGCGGCGGCACCGTGCTGCTGCTGGAAGACATCACCGAACGCACCAACGCGGAGGCCCGGATCAGCCATCTCGCCCGCTATGACGAGCTCACCGCGCTGCCCAACCGGGTCTCCTTCCGCGACGAGATCGAGCGGCTGCTGGCGATTTCGCACCATGCCGAGCGGCTCTCCGCGCTGCTCTTCATCGACCTCGACCAGTTCAAGCAGGTCAACGACACGCTCGGTCACCCCTGCGGCGACCAGCTGCTGTGCGCGGTCGCCAACCGCCTGCGCGAGATGCTGCGGCCGGAGGATTTCGTCGCCCGCTTCGGCGGCGACGAGTTCGTCGTGTTCCAGCAGGACATCAGCGCGCCCGAGGATGCCGCGAGCCTCGCCCGCCGCATCGTCGAACGGCTGAGCGAGCGCTACCGCATCGACAATCATCTGGTCGAGATCGGCGCCAGCGTCGGCATCGCGCTGACCTCGCCGCAGGGCATCAGCGCAGACACGCTGCTCAAGAACGCCGACATGGCGCTGTACCGCGCCAAGGCCGACGGCCGCGGCACCTTCTGCTTCTTCCGCGACGAGATGGCGGCGACCGTCGAGGCCCGCCGCATCCTCGAGCTCGACCTGCGCAAGGCGCTCGCCAATGAGGAGTTCGAGCTGTTCTACCAGCCGCTGGTCAATCTCAAGTCCGGCAAGATCACCACCTGCGAGGCGCTGCTGCGCTGGAATCATCCGGTTCGCGGCACGGTCTCCCCGGTCGACATCATTCCGGTCGCCGAGGACATGGGCCTGATCGTCGATCTCGGCCGCTGGATCCTGCGCCGCGCCTGCATGGAATGCATGAAGTGGCCGGAGGGCGTCAGCGTCGCAGTCAACTTCTCGCCGCAGCAATTCCACCAGCGCGACGTGCTGAGCGAGATCCGCTACGCGCTGGAGGTCTCGGGGCTGCCGGCGCATCGGCTGGACATCGAGATCACCGAATCCTCGCTGCTGCGCAACACCCAGCTGACCCACGATATCCTGTCGCAGCTGCACGCGCTCGGCGTGCGCATCTCGCTCGACGATTTCGGCACCGGCTATTCGAGCCTCAGCTATCTGCATAATTTCCCGATGCAGAAGGTGAAGATCGACCGCTCCTTCCTCGAAGGCATCGACACCGACCGGCCGCTGACGCTGCTGCGCGGCGTCGCGCGGCTGTCCGCCGATCTCGGCATGGCGGTCGTGGTCGAGGGCATCGAGACCAACGAACAGCTCGAGCTGATCAGCGCCGACGGCACCGTCTCCGAAGCGCAGGGCTATCTGTTCAGCCGCCCGGTGCCCGCCGTGCGGATGCGCCAGCTCCTCAACGCCTCGCATGGACGGCGCGGCGAGAGCCCGCTCCAGGTCGCCGGCTCGCGCTCCTTCGCCTGACGCCGCTTCCGCGAATTTCCTGTCGTTTCAGTCTGTTGCTGAACACCGTAGTCCTACGGGGGGTTAACCCTAACCCCTCGATTGCTTTGCGTCGTTGTTAAGAAGCTGTTAATAAATTATCACGCGCGTGGAGGTTGTCTCCGCGCGCTTGCGGTGAGCGGTTGTGGGTAAGGAGTTGGAATGCAGTCCTCAGCCAGAACGATCATTTCGGCTGTTGGACGGGGTGCGGAGCTCCTGACCGACGTCGATTATCATCTTGCGGAAACCGAGGCGGAGAAGGAGAAGATCTACAATCTCCGCTATCGCGCCTATCTGCGTGAAGGCGCCGTCCAGGAATCTCCCGACGCGCGCGTCACCGATCAGTATGACGAATTGCCGAACGCGTGGACCTTCGGCGTCTATCTCCAGGGCGAGCTCTGCAGCTCCGTGCGCATCAGCGTGCTGACGTCGGAATGGCGCTCGTCGACCTCGGCCGACGTCTTCTCCGACGTGGTGCTGCCGCGGCTCGATCGCGGCGAGGTCATGATCGACCCCACGCGGTTTGTCGCCGATCCCGACCAGGTGAAGCGCATTCCGGAATTGCCCTATCTGACGCTGCGCCTCGCTTACATGGCATGCGAGCATTTCAATGCCGATCTCGGTCTGGCGATCGTGCGTCCCGAACATCAGGCGTTCTATCGCCGGGTGTTCCTGCACGCGCCGATCGCCGAGCCCCGGATCGTCCCCGGCCTCACCAAGGCCTTCGGCCTGATGGCGGCTGACTTCCCGACCTTCCGCAAGAAGGTGTTCGAGCGCTATCCGATCATGCGGTCCACCGCCTTCGAGCGGCGGATGCTGTTCGGGCGCAGCGGGCAGCGCCAGGTCCCGCAGCAGCCGGCGCTGGTGCCGGACGCCGCTCACGCCTGATTCCGGCGGCCCCGGCTGACCGAAGGCGCTCCGGGATTTCCCGGGCGCAGGCTCAAAATTCAAGCAAAGCCAGCGAATTTGCCGGTTAACGCGGCTTGCCTTCACCCTCGCGCCACATTTACAACCCATTAACCATGACGGGTGCTTTTCGCCGGTGGGGGGCATTTGACCGGCTCTGGCAACATCCCATCAAGGTTGACGGAACGTTCGCTTAACCAACCCCCTGTAGACCGGACAGCAGTGGACTAACGTGAGCGTGGAGGCTCCGGAATGAAACATCCTATGCGTATCCTCCAGGGATTGAAGCTGGCCGCGGTGCTTGCCGTCGCGTTGTCGATGGGAGCCTGCGCCAACAAGAACTCTGCTGCGGATGCGATGGCCAACGCGGCGACGCCGGGCAGCCAGCAAGACTTCGTCGTTAACGTCGGCGACCGTGTGTTCTTCGAAAGCGACCAGACCGATCTGACCCCGCAGGCGATCGTGACCCTGGAGAAGCAGGCGCAGTGGCTGCAGAGCTATCCGCGCTATTCCTTCACCATCGAAGGTCATGCCGACGAGCGCGGCACCCGCGAATACAACATCGCGCTCGGCGCCCGCCGTGCCCAGTCGGTGCGTTCGTTCCTCGCCTCGCGCGGCATCGATCCGAACCGCATGCGCACGATCTCCTACGGCAAGGAGCGGCCGGTCGCCGTCTGTAACGACATCTCCTGCTGGTCGCAGAACCGTCGCGCCGTCACCGTGCTGAACGCGAGCTCCTGACGCAATCTGGTCAGGCGCCGTTCATCTTCAGAAACCGATTATGCCGGCGCCCTCTCGGGCGCCGGTTTCGTTTCAGCGATCTGTGACGGAAACACCGTGGTGCCAGTCACATTTTTGGCGTACTCCCCTTCAATGTGTGGCGCGTCGAATGTTCCGTCGCAGGCCATTTCGCTTTCGTCGTCAGGGCAAGATGTCATCCAGATTTAAGGTCATTACCGGCACCGTGGCGACCGCCGCGCTGCTCTCCTTGTGCTCGCCCGTCTTGTTGAGCTCGCCTGTTCTGGCGCAGACGGATGATGACCCCGAGATGCGGATCGAGCGGCTGGAGAACCAGCTGCGCCAGCTCACCGGCCAGAACGAAGAGCTGCAATACCGCAACCGCCAGCTCGAAGAGCGCCTGCGGGCGCTCGAAGGCGGTGCGCAAGCCGGGCCCGGACAGGCGCCGGTCCAGCCCAATGTCGCCGCCGTGCCGCCCGCGCAGGCCGCGCCGCCCTATCGCCAGCAGCAGCCCGTCCAGCCGAATTACGAGCAGCCGCAGATCGCGTCTCCGGCACCGATCGTTCAGGAGCAGCCGGCGCCCGGCGCCCCCGGCACGCGCCGCCGCGGCGACGCGTTCGACCCGAGCCAGAATCCGAGCGCGCCCGGCGCGCCGCGCGTTCTCGGCGGCGGGCAGCAGCCGATGCCGGCAGGCGCCCCCGGCGGGCGCAACGCCGGCGAGCCGCTCGACCTCGCCAACACCAGCCCGCGCTATCAGCAAGGCGTGCCGCCGGCAGCGCAGCCTGGCTACCCGCCCGCGCAGCAGCAGGGCTATCCGGCGCCCGGCGGTGGCACGGGTCTGACGACGCTGCCGCCCTCGGCGACGCCGCGCGACGAGTTCGACCTCGGCATCGGCTACATGCAGCGCAAGGACTATGCGCTCGCCGAGCAGACCATGAAGAATTTCGCGCAGAAATACCCGAGCGACCCGCTGCTCGGCGACGCGCAGTACTGGCTCGGCGAGAGCTACTTCCAGCGCCAGCAATATCGCGACTCCGCGGAAGCCTTCCTCGCCGTCACCACCAAATACGAAAAGTCGGGCAAGGCGCCGGATGCGCTGCTGCGGCTCGGTCAGTCGCTGGCCGCGCTGAAGGAGAAGGAGGCCGCCTGCGCCGCCTTCGGCGAGGTCGGCCGCAAATATCCGCGCGCCTCCGCCGGCGTCAAAGCCGCCGTCGATCGCGAGCAGAAGCGGGTGAAGTGCTGACACCCCGCCATTGAGCTGACAAGACGAATGGCGCTGCGCTAAAATCGTGCGCGCCATCCGCTGGCGATTGCTGGGCAGCGTCATGTCAGACGACGACAATTCTCCGATCTCCGCGCGCGAGGCGAGGCGGCTCTTCGCCGAGCTCAAAGGCGCACCCGCGCTGGTGCTCGCGGTCTCCGGCGGGCCTGACTCGGTCGCGCTGATGTGGCTCGCCGCGCGCTGGCAGCGCGGCCTGGCGCGCGGCCCGCTTCTGACCGTCGTCACCGTCGATCATGGCCTGCGCCCGGAAGCCGCGCGCGAGGCGCGCGCGGTGAAGCGGCTCGCCGCCGAGCTCGGCCTGCCGCACCGGACCCTGCGCTGGCGCGGCGCCAAGCCGAAGACGGGACTGCCCGCGGCCGCGCGCGAGGTCCGCTACCGCCTGCTCGCAGAGGCCGCGCGTCGTGCCGGCGCGAGTCATGTGCTGACCGCCCATACCCGCGACGACCAGGCCGAGACCCTGTTGATGCGGATGCTCCGCGGCAGCGGGCTCGCCGGGCTGTCGGGGATGGCGCGCCTCACGGAGCGCGACGGTATCGTGCTGGCGCGCCCGCTGCTCGAGGTCCCGAAGGCGCAGCTGATCGCGACCCTGAAGCGCGCGAAGATCGGCTTTGCCGATGATCCCACCAACCGCGACACCGCCTTCACCCGGCCGCGGCTGCGCGCTCTGCTGCCGCAGCTTGCGGCCGAGGGCGGCGATGCCCGCAGTCTGGCGCGGCTCGCCGGCAGGCTGGCGCGCGCCAATGCGGCGGTGGAGGTGCTGGCCGACGGCGCCGAGCGCTTCCTCCGTTTGCAGGATCGCGGCGATGCGCCGCAGGTGGGGGAGCGAAGCTTCGCGGCCGCGGCGTTTGCCGGCCTGCCGGAGGAGGTTCGGCTGCGGCTCTTGCTGCGGGCCATTAACGCGCTCGGCCATGAGGGGCCGGCGGAACTCGGCAAGGTCGAAACCCTGCTGGGCGCGCTGGATCAGGCCATCCTTGATCAGGACATCCTTGATCGGGACATGGCCGCCACGCCCCGCGCAGCCGCAAATGGCCGCCCGGTCCTGAAGCAAACCCTTGCGGGAGCCTTGATCAGCCTTGTCGGCGGGCGTATCCACATTGCGCCGGCGCCGGCCCGGCGGCGCAAGGGAGGATCAAGGGCGGATAGGGGCGGATCATGACACCGGCTGTTTCGAGGCCGCGCCGTCGGGTCACCTTAACCAGGCAGGAAAAACCCCGGGCAGGACGCCATTATTTCAGCGGGAATCGCTCTAAGATGGGATAAATAGTCCCATCTCGTTCCCTTGGCAGCGACCGGGGCGGCACCTAAATTGTATGCGTCTAACCAAGAGGATTCCTTGGGAATTTCCTCGTACTGCCCCAAGTCACTACCCAAGGATCAGGCCGCGATCCGCGCGACCACGAAGGAAGATCGATGAACGCCAATCTGCGCAATTTCGCCCTCTGGGTCATCATTGTCTTGCTGCTGTTGGCGTTGTTCACGCTCTTCCAGAATCCAGGCCAGCGCGCCTCCTCGCAGGACATCGCCTTCTCCCAGCTGCTGAGCGAGGTTGACCGCGGCAATGTGCGCGACGTCGTGATCCAGGGGCCAGACATCCACGGCACCTTCACCAACGGCTCGAGCTTCCAGACCTATGCGCCGAACGATCCGACGCTGGTCAAGCGCCTCTATGACAGCAAGGTCCAGATCACCGCGAAGCCGCCGGGCGACAACGTCCCCTGGTTCGTCTCGCTGCTGGTCTCCTGGCTGCCCTTCATCGCGCTGATCGGCGTCTGGATCTTCCTGTCGCGGCAGATGCAGGGCGGCGCCGGCAAGGCGATGGGCTTCGGCAAGTCGCGAGCGAAGATGCTGACCGAGGCGCATGGCCGCGTCACCTTCGAGGACGTCGCCGGCGTCGACGAGGCCAAGCAGGATCTCCAGGAGATCGTCGAATTCCTGCGCGACCCCGGCAAATTCCAGCGCCTCGGCGGCCGTATTCCGCGCGGCGTGCTGCTGGTCGGTCCTCCCGGCACCGGTAAGACCCTGATCGCGCGTGCGGTCGCGGGCGAAGCCAACGTGCCGTTCTTCACCATCTCCGGTTCGGACTTCGTCGAGATGTTCGTCGGTGTCGGCGCCTCTCGTGTGCGCGACATGTTCGAGCAGGCCAAGAAGAACGCGCCCTGCATCATCTTCATCGACGAAATCGACGCGGTCGGTCGTCACCGCGGCGCGGGCCTCGGCGGCGGCAATGACGAGCGCGAGCAGACGCTGAACCAGTTGCTGGTCGAGATGGACGGCTTCGAGGCCAACGAGGGCGTGATCCTGATCGCCGCGACCAACCGCCCCGACGTGCTCGATCCCGCGCTGCTGCGTCCGGGCCGCTTCGACCGCCAGGTCGTGGTGCCCAATCCCGACGTCGTCGGCCGCGAGCAGATCCTCAAGGTGCACGTCCGCAAGGTGCCGCTGGCCCCCGATATCAACCTCAAGACCATCGCGCGCGGCACCCCGGGCTTCTCCGGCGCCGACCTGATGAACCTCGTCAACGAGGCCGCCTTGACCGCCGCCCGCCGCAACAAGCGGATGGTGACGCAGGCCGAGTTCGAGGAGGCCAAGGACAAGGTGATGATGGGCGCCGAGCGCAAATCGCTCGTCATGACCGAGGAAGAGAAGCTGCTGACGGCCTATCACGAGGGCGGTCACGCCATCGTCGGCCTCAACGTCGTCGCGACCGACCCGATCCACAAGGCGACCATCATTCCGCGCGGTCGTGCGCTGGGTATGGTGATGCAGCTGCCCGAGCGCGACAAGCTGTCGATGTCGCTGGAGCAGATGACCTCGCGCTTGGCCATCATGATGGGTGGCCGTGTCGCCGAAGAGCTGATCTTTGGCCGTGAAAAGGTGACCTCGGGTGCGTCCTCCGACATCGAGCAGGCCACGCGCCTGGCCCGCATGATGGTGACGCGCTGGGGCCTGTCCGAGGCGCTCGGCACCGTCTCCTATGGCGAGAACCAGGACGAGGTTTTCCTCGGCATGTCGGTGTCGCGCACCCAGAACGCGTCGGAAGCCACGGTCCAGAAGATCGACACCGAGATCCGGCGTTTCGTCGAAGAGGGCTACAACGAAGCGACGCGCATCCTCACCGAGAAGCGCGCCGACCTCGAAGCGCTCGCCAAGGGCCTGCTCGAGTTCGAGACGCTCTCCGGCGACGAGATCGTCGATCTGCTCAAGGGCAAGAAGCCGAACCGCGAGTCCGTGCTCGAACCGACCACGCCGCGCGCCTCCGCCGTGCCCCCGGCCGGCAAGTCGCGCCCGCGGCCCGATACGGATCCCGGCCTGGAGCCGCAGCCGCAGGCGTAAATCCTGCGGGCTATGGCCGGCTATTCCGGCAAACCGTTAGTGCAAAAGCTCGGCATCAAGCCGGGCTTTTGTATTTTCGTGGACGGCCTGTCTGTTGCCTATACCGACCTCGTCGGTGAATTGCCTGACGACGTCAGGATCGCAAAGACGCCCAAGGCGCCGCTCGACATGGTGCATGTCTTCGCGACCGAGGCGAAAGGCTTTGCCGCCAGGCTGCGCAGCTATCGCAAGGCGATCGTGCCCGACGGCATGATCTGGGCGTCATGGCCGAAGAAGGCCTCGGGCGTCGTTACCGACGTGACGGAAACGCTGGTGCGCGAGACCGCGCTCGCCAACGGCCTCGTCGACATCAAGGTCTGCGCCGTCGACGACGTCTGGTCCGGCCTGAAGCTCGTGATCCCCGTGAAGGACCGCCAAAAGCAAAAGTAGGGTGGGCAAAGGCGCGAAGCGCCGTGCCCACCATTCCACAGCGCGTCCGGGACACGAGAGGGACGCACGCCGTGCCGCAACCTCCGTCATTGCGAGCGCAGCGAAGCAATCCAGAATCTTTCGCAATGGCGGAGCCCGTTACGGCTCTGCGCTCACTTCGCCGCCGCGGTAGCCCCTTCCGCGTCGTCCCGCACATGGATCACCGCGATATCGTCCGCATAGATCCGCTTCCATCCCTTGAGGTGGTCGAGGATCTGCGGGCCCGGAGTATCGGCGACCAGGAGCGTCGCATCGATCTTGTGCTCATCCAGCAGGCGGGGAAGGATCTCGGGCTTTCGGCCCTCCGTCGCCTTGAAGAAATCCATCACGAATTTCTCGCCATAGAGCTCGGCGCGGCCGTCGACGAAGACCGGAATGTCGCGCGCGATCAGATAGCCGCCGAACTTGTAGGCGTTGAAGATGCGCTTGGCCCCGCGTTTCTCGAGCAGGTCGACGGCGGCAACCGGCGTCTGGTCCATCGTGAAGGCGAAGCGGTGATGCGACATGAAGATCGAGGTCGAGGTCCAGCTTGCTGCCACGATCATCAATGCACCCGTTATGGTCACGTAGCGGGCGGGCCAGCTCTCGCCGCCTTGCGCGTCGGCTTGCAGCAGCTGTGATTTTTCGCCGAGCGGCTTGGCCAGCACCAGCGGCACCAGGAAGGCGAAGGCCTCGATGCTCCTGACATGGCTGAGCGCCATCCAGGTCAGCAGCACGATCAGCAGGATGCGCGGCGGCGACAGCGTCAGGCCCCGATACAGCCCGATCGCGATCAGGCCGAGCAGCGCGCCTTCGAACGCGGTGAAGGACGCGAAGTTCGCCGGCGACCATTCGGAGATGACGGTCAGCAGCTCGCCGAGATTGAGGATATTGGTCGCGCCCAGCAATGTGCGCCAGCCATAGGGCGTGACGCAGCTCGCGGCCAGCGCCGCGACGCCGAACAGGAACCAGCGCAGCAGCAGCCGGACCTGCTTGCCGGAGTCCAGGCCCCAGAGCGCCACGAACGACATCGGGCCGATCAGTGCCAGGCCCAGCACGAAGCCGCCGTGCAGGTTCGACCACAGCGACATCAGCGGCAGCCAATACCATGACGGCGTGCCCCTGCGATCGGCCGCCGCCATCAGCATGCCGACCCATGCGATCATCACCGGCAGCGCCAGCATGTGCGGCCGCGCCAGGATGTGATGCAGCGACAGCACGACCGCCAGCATCGCGAACAGCACTGAACGCGGCATTTCCAGATGGGCGTCGAGCAGGTCGACCAGGATCGCCGCCGACAATGCGACGGCGAGCGCGGTGAGGATCACCGGCCCGGCCCAGTCCCATTGCGCATAGGAGAGGGCGTACAGCACCTGCGATAGCCACGAGGTCGAAACCCAGGGCGCGCCGGGCCGGGTGAAGGAATAGAAGTCCGTATAGGGCAAAGCGCGATGATCGAGGATCCATTGCCCGATCCTGATCTGCCAGAACGAGTCGGAATCCTGAAGCAGCGTGTCGCCGACGCAGAGGAAGAACAGATAGGCGCCTGCACCGACGCACAGTGGCACCAGCGCTCGCGCGCGGCTCTGACCTGCGATGCTGTTGGCGAAGGAAAGGGACATGCCGCCTCGTCGTTCTGCTTGTTCTTGTCGGTTTGGCCGAGCGGGCTGCATTGGACCACGGCGGTCATAACTTCGGGTAAATCCGCGGACGAACGCGTTTTCGAGCGAAGTGGATACCGGTTCGCGTCGCGCAAACGCGTCAAGACGGGGAATTCAGACTCAACTTCGATGCCGCTTCCATCGGAGCGGAAGGGAGGAGTCCGGCGCCGGCTTGATGTCCGGATAATTTAACGGATTGTTTTAGATTTCGGTTTACCATCGGCCAATACACGCAAACCGCGCCTTGTTTACGCAGTCGAATTAACTGCGGCGCAATTCTTTGCCTCTACGTTCGGTTCCATGGTCGGGCGGCGCTGGGAAGCCGAAGAGACCAGACCAGTTGTAGCCTCGTGTACTTTTTGGGAGCACTCTATGAAGAACCTCGTTGCGCGTTTCGTGAAGGATGAGTCCGGCGCCACCGCCATTGAATACGGCCTGATCGCCGCCGGCATCGCGCTGGCCATCATCACCGTCGTCAACAACCTCGGCAGCACGCTGAACACCAAGTTCGGCTCGATCTCGACCAGCCTCAAGTAAGAGCTGGACGATCTGAGAAATTTGAGAGCCCCGTCTTCGACGGGGCTCTTTTCTTTTGGAGGCACGGCATATTTCCAAGCCCCCAATCCATCACCGTCACCCTGAGGTGCTCGCCTCTTCGGCGAGCCTCGAAGGGCGACGGCCCGGCTGCATCGGGGCCGTGCATCCTTCCAGGCTCGCTACGCGAGCACCTCAGGATGACGGAATCGCAGAAATCGCAGGGTGGGCAAAGCGACTTGTCCGCCGTAGCTCGTAGAGCGAAGGCGGAAGCGGGCCCACCATCGCACAGGCATGCCGTAGATGGTGGGCTCAGTGTACCCACATCGTCATTGCGAGCGCAGCGAAGCAATCCAGACTGTCTCCGCGGAGTGATTCCTGGATTGCTTCGCTGCGCTCGCAATGACGCGGAAGCGTCGGCGTTCGCATCACTTTCATCGTCTTTGCGGAGAGATGGTGGGCACGGCGCTACGCGCCTTTGCCCACCCTACGGCAGCTTCTCACCGACAGCGACTATCGCCGTCATTCCGCGAGGCTGGTCTGCCAGACCGCGGCCGGTGCATGTGCGGCGGACACGGGCGACGCGCCGCCGAGCCGCTGGACATAGAATGTCGTCACCCAGATCGACGCTGCGGCGACCGCGATGCCGCCGGCGACGTCGATGAGGTAATGCGCGCCGATCGCCGGCGTCGCCGCGATCATCAGCATGTTGAGCGCGGCCGCGATGCCGCCGATGCCGCGCACCGGCCATAGCGCCCACATGTAGAGCACGGCGGATGCGGCGTGAAAGCTCGGAAACGAGACGATGCCGGAGAGGAAGAACAGCCGGAGCTCGTGCAGGCTGCCGTCGCGCAGTGCCAGGATGTCGCGCAACTGCCCGGCATAGATCACGGTGTTGATCTCGGGGAAATGCGCGGCCGGCAATTGCAGCCCGTAATAGGTGCCGATCGCCGGCACGACGGCGGAGATCACAATGGTGACTGCGAGCGCGAGGCTCATCGCGAGCATGAACACTTGCAGCCGCACATGGCGCGCCGTCAGCGTCAGCACGACGGGGATGCCGAGCAGCGGCCATTTGATCAGTCCGTAGCCGCGCGCCAGGATGTCTGCGAGCCAGGGATGGTCGTTGACGAAGCGCGCGATCGGTTCGGGATCGAGGCCGAGCGCGCGGTCGATCGCCAGCAGTGCGTCGTCCTGGAGCGGCCAGTTCATTTTGCCCGCGACATAGCTCAGCGGTCCGACGATGGCGCAGGTGAGAATGATCTGTCCGATCGTGCCGAGCGAGAACACCAGCTTCGGGTCGGCGAGCTCACCCCTGGAGAATCGGTGGCGATAGGCGACTGCGACGAGCACGGCTGCGATCGTGAGCGTGACGCCGTAGGCGACGGGTTCGAGGCTCAGCCCGGTTGCGGGCAGGCCGAACGCCAGCAGGCTGCCCATGCCAACGATGGGAAGCCAGTTCAACTGGAAGAGCTGCCAGGCGGTCCGGGTGTCCGTGTCGACCATGCTGCACCAAGGGGAGATCGCAGTACCTCGGTACAGTCATGGACTCACCTTAAAATGGCGGTAACCACCAGGATCAACCTTTTGCCAATGTAATCGCTGCAATTTTAATGATCGGCGCGTTGAGCCGCCTTGGCCTCATAGATTGCCGAAGGCTCTGGCGGTTTTACGGTGTAGTATCTCACTCTGCGGCCATCGTTGCGTATGTCCGGACAATCGGACTTCAGTCGGAAGACGAGCAAGCCATCGAGCTGAAGTCACCTCAGGGGCAAGTCATCGCGGAGTATCGCGCACCGAAGCTGCCGCGAGACCAGGCCCAATATTTCATCTCGGCTGGGCGGAAGCGGGCGGGCTCCGCCTGGCCGCCTGGCACTTACACGGCGACTTTTATTCTGAGCCGAAGAGGTGCCGAGATCGAGCGGCGGTCTTTCCAGGTGGAAATCGCGCAATAGCATCTCGTCTTCCGATCCCCGGCTAACTCGCCAGTCCCCGTAGTAGCTCCGGCCGGCAAGATCGTTGCCAAGGTGGGAGCGAGCCGAGCCCATGCCGCCTTTGCGGCCAGGGCTTCGGCGCTCCAGCCCGTTCGCTGCGAAGCTTCACGCAAATGCATCTTGTCATCCCTCCTGAATAGTTGTTCAGTCCTTGCGGGGCGATTTGCATCTCTTGCAGTGACGAAGCGTTCGGCCGCAGGGCGTGCGGCAAGCGTGTGGGACAGGAAGCGCGCCATGGTTTATCGGCGGACGCATCAAGTGGTTAAGCGCCTTGCGGCCCGGCGCAGTGCGATCTTGGCGGCGGCGCGGGAGGCGGCGGCGGAAGGCGGGATGGCGGCGGTGCAGATTGCGCCGGTCGCGGTCCGGGCCAATGTCGCGGCCGGCACCGTCTATCGCTACTTCCCCTCCAAGGCCGAGCTGATCTCCGAATTGATCGCCGAGGTTTCGCGGGACGAGCTCGCGGCGATCCGCCGGGCGGCGGATGCTGCACCGGGCCCGTCCTCGGCGCTGGCGGCGGCCGTCACCACCGTGGCGGTCCATACCCTGTCGCAGCGCCGGCTGGCCTGGGGCATCCTGGCCGAGCCTGTCGATGTCGATGTCAGCGCCTCCCGGCTCGCCAGCCGGCGCGAGATCGCCGGCGAGATTGCCGCCCGCATCGACGCCGCCGTGCGCGCCGGTCATTTGCCGGCGCAGGACACCGCGCTGGCCGCCACCGCGCTGCTCGGCGCGCTGCACGAGGCCCTGGTCGGGCCGCTCGCGCCCGACAATCTCGAAGATCCCGTCAAGATGCGCGATGCGGTGCAGACCGTGACCCTGCTGGCGCTGCGCGCCGTCGGCGTCATGGACGCCCGCGCCCGTGGCCTCGTGGTGCAGCAGACGCTGCTGCCGACGACGAAGGCGCTGGTCGGGGCTTAAGAAAGCAGGACGCGACCAAGCGCGGGACCTGATCGCGCTCAGGTCATTGCCTGCACATGTCTTTTCGCAAAACCGCAGCAAAATAGCCGGACGAGCCGGCTACTGTGCATGGGGTTGTTTTCGACATTTTTTGTTTGGCGGCTCTGGCGGGGCCTAGATATCCGCGCCGCCTTCGGGGCCGACCGAGGCGATACGCACCATGTTGGTGGTGCCGGGGATGCCGAGCGGCACGCCGGCGACGATGATCACGCGCTGGCCGGCGCGGACGAAGCCGTCCCGGAACGCGATCTGGCCGGCGCGGCTCACCATGTCGTCCTGGTCGCGCGCATCTTCCGCCACCACGCAATGCACGCCCCAGACCACGGCGAGCCGGCGGCCGGCATTGATGTTCGGCGTGATCGCCACGATCGGCGGCTTCGGCCGTTCGCGCGCCACGCGCACCGCGGTCGAGCCCGAGCTGGTCCAGCAGATCAAAGCGGGCAGGTCCAATGTCTCTGCGATCTGCCGTGCGGCATCCGCAATCGCATCACCGGCGGTGGATTCCGGCGCGGGGCGCTGCGCTGTGAGCACCGAGCGATAGATCGGGTCGCGCTCGACCTCCTCGCCGATGCGGTTCATGGTCGAGACCGCCTCGACCGGGAATTTGCCGGCCGCCGATTCCGCCGACAGCATGATGGCGTCGGCGCCTTCATAGACGGCGGTGGCGACGTCGGAGACCTCGGCGCGGGTCGGCACCGGCGACTGGATCATCGATTCCAGCATCTGGGTCGCGATCACCACAGGCTTGCCGGCGCGGCGCGCCATGCGCGTCATCTGCTTCTGCAGGCTCGGCACGCGCTCCAGCGGCAGCTCGACGCCGAGGTCGCCGCGCGCCACCATCAGTGCATCGGACGCTTCGAGGATGTCGGCGAGGCGGTCGATCGCCTGCGGCTTCTCGATCTTGGCCATGACGGCGGCGCGGCCGCGGATCATCTTCTTGGCCTCGATCACGTCGTCGGCGCGCTGCACAAAGGACAGCGCGATCCAGTCGACGCCGGTGACCAGCGCCGCCTCGAGGTCGGCGCGGTCCTTCGGCGTCATCGCCGAGACCGGCAGGTCGGTGTCGGGCAGGCTGACGCCCTTGCGGTCGCTCATCTTGCCGCCGACCACGACACGCGTCACCGCGTGCTCCTTTGTGGTCTCCTCCGCGATCAGGCGCACCTTGCCGTCGTCGAGCAGCAGCGAATGGCCGGGCCGCAGCGCAGCCAGGATCTCCGGATGCGGGAGATTGACGCGGCTGGCATCGCCCGGCGTCTTGTCGGAATCGAGGGTAAAGGTCTGGCCGTTCTGGAGCTGCACCGCGCCTTCCGCGAAGGCGCCGAGCCTGAGCTTCGGTCCCTGCAGGTCGACCAGGATGCCGATCGGCCGGCCGTAGCTCGACTCGACATTGCGGATCGTCGCCACCAGCTCCCGCATCTTGTCGTGCGGGGTGTGGCTCATGTTGATGCGGAACAGGTCGGCGCCGGCCTCGAACAGGCGGCGGATCATCGCGAGGTCCGAAGAGGCAGGTCCCAGGGTCGCGAGAATCTTGATACGGCGAAGACGCCTCATGGCTTATTTCCAGGCGGGGGTGGCAGGCCGGGCGAGCCCGGGGGCGTAGCACCGGGCGGGCCATTGGGCAAACCCGGAACGCCGCCACCCGGGCCAACCGGGCCGGGCATGCCGGGCAGGCGCGGCTGTGCCGGCTGCTCGTTGGCATCGGTGAGCTGCACTGTCCAGGCGCGCTGCTCGCCGGTATCGACCTCGAAATAGCCGGTCCGGTCGTAGCCGCGCGCGAGACAATCCTCGGTGCCGCGGATGGTGAATTCCTTGTCGCGTGAGCACATGAAGGCCTGGCCCGACCATTCGCCGCCGCGGTCATAGTCGATGGCGTAGATGTAATAGTAGCGGGCGACCAGCGTTCCCCGCAGCAGGGTCTCGCAGGAGCGTGAGGAGATGTTCCACCAGCCTTCGGTGGTCCAGCCCTCGGCGTCCTTGTAGCCGAGCGCAATGCCGACGCGGCTCGAGGTGTTGTTGCAGAGGCGGAAGTCGGCGGAGGCCGGGCTGGTCCAGAGGCACAGCAGGGCAACCACCAGCACCGGGACCAACCGGGCGAGCAGGCGAAGGGGGACGCGGGGAGATTCGGCGATCATTGTCGCGGAAGCTATATCAGATCATTGACGATTTGGCGTAGTGGCGGGGAACTGCCCCAAAGCCGGGCTTGGGCCCGTTTGCGCCGCGATATGGCAAAATCTGTGACACGACCCCACCTGATCCCGTAAGGGTGACCACCATCAGGGTCAGAGCCAGGTCGGAGCTTAAGGAATTCAGCTATGGCAATCGACGACAAAACCAGAACGGAGCTCGAGGCCGCCGCTTTCCGGCGCCTGGTCGATCATTTGAAGACGCGGACGGACGTCCAGAACATCGACCTGATGAATCTCGCCGGCTTCTGCCGCAACTGCCTGTCCAACTGGCTCAAGGACGCTGCCGACGCGCAAGGTGTCGCGTTGAGCAAGGACGAGAGCCGGGAGGCCGTCTACGGCATGCCCTACGAGACCTGGAAGTCGAAATACCAGGGCACGGCTACGCCCGAGCAGGTCGAGGCGATGAAGAAGGTCCATCCCCACGGGCACTGAGCGGGCTGTCTGCGGCGCGCGCTGAGTCGCATCACACAACAGCTTTCTTCGCCTCCCTGCAGGAAGGTGTGGGCGCGCTGTGGACGAGCGCGATGCTTGCTTGAACGCAGGGAGCGCCAACCCTAAGGGTCTACCCAGCACGCGCGGTGAGGATGCCGGCGTCACCTCGTTTTGCCAGTTCCATTTGGAGTACCAAGATGGCCACCACCGCCGCCGTCCGCGACGACGAGCCCGCGACGAAATTTGCCAAGGACCAGCTCAAATCCATCATCGAGCGCATCGAGCGGCTGGAGGAAGAGAAAAAGGCGATCTCCGACGACATCCGCGACGTCTACGCCGAGAGCAAGGGCAACGGCTACGACGTCAAGGCGCTGCGCACCATCGTGCGCCTGCGCAAGCAGGACCCCAACGAGCGCGCCGAGGCCGAGACCATTCTCGAGACCTACATGCAGGCGCTCGGGATGATCTGAGGCCTCTCGCCTCGGACACAAATCCGGGATCTGTCGGCGCGCGTTACCTTCCCGGATTGCGCTGCGCTCCGTCCGGGCTACAAAATCGGGCGTGTTGCACTTCGTCTGTGAACGGAGACCGCCGTGACTGCGCCGCCGCTGCCGCGTGAGGTGAGCCGTGCCTTCGACGCTCTACCGGCGCCGATCGGCAAGCGGCTGCTTCAGGTGCGTGCGCTGATTTTCGCGACCGCTGCGGCGCATGACGACGTCGGCCGGCTCACCGAGACGCTGAAATGGGGCGAGCCGGCTTACCTGACCGATGAGACCGGCAGCGGCTCCACGATCCGGCTCGGGCGCGTGAAGGACTCCGAGCAGCCGGCCATTCTCTTCAACTGCAAGACGACCCTGGTCGACACCTTCCGCGAGCGTTTTCCCGATCAGTTCGAGTATCGGCAGACGAGGGCGTTGCTGTTGCCGGTATCGGGCGCGCTGCCGAAGCGGCCATTGTCGGTCTGCCTGTCGCTGGCGCTGAAATATCATCTGGACCGGCGGGGCAAGACGGCGAAGCAGGCGGACTTATGGCCCGGATGAGCGCAGCGACATCCGGGAACGCAATGCGCGGCACATCCCCGGATATCGCTGCGCTCACCGGGCTACGAAACCAAGTGCGTGGAAATAGTCGCGGCTATCAGCGAAGCGCCGCCGTGCGCATGACGAAGGACGTCGTCTCGAGCTTCGCGGTCGCGGTGCCCGAGAAGCTGTCGCAGGACAGGCCCTGCATCGGATCGTCGCTGAAGCCCATCGCGACCACGGCCTGCGGCTTGACGAAATAGCGGCGCAGCGCAGCCGTATCGAGCTCGCCCATCAGCGTCACCGACATCGCGCGGCTGGCGCTCGGCGACAGCATCACGATCTTGAGCCAGATGCTCTCGCCCTTGGCCGCGGAGAGCCGGGTTGCGGTGGCGACCATGCCGTCGATGCTCTTGCCGACCACCGTGTTGATCTCGGTCGCCTGGGCGACGCTGCGGGACGCAGAGGCGGGACGGGCAGAGCGCGGGATCGGCGCGGAGGCGGCGACGACATTGGCGCGGTCGACCGGGGAGGCGGCCGGCGCGTAGGCCAGCGCCTGGAAGGCCGCGCTGGAGACGCTTGCGGTCGGCTGCGGATCGGTCGCGGCGGCGAGCGCCTGACGGGCCCTCAGTGCGGCGACCTGTGCCGGCGTCGCCTGCTGCGGCGCGGCCGGGACATCATCCCAGAATCCACGGGCATTGATGATGTCGGCCGGAGTCTCCGGCTTGCCGGCGGCGGGTTTGTCAGCCACGGGCGCGGGCTTCGGCTTGGGCGGGGCAACGAGCTGCGCATCGGCCGAAGCGAGCTGGATCGTGGCGGCCATTTGCGGCTTGGCGCGCGGCGTCGGCACCGGATCGGCGGGCTTGGCTGCGGCGACCACGGTCGGGGCCGCCGGCTTGGCGGCCGGGGCGGGCGCGCCCTCGTCATCCTCGTCGCTGCTGCTGGCCGGAGCTGCCGACTTGCTCTTGAACAGGGCGGCGAAGAAGTTGGACTTGCTGCCGGAATCGTCGCCGCTGCCGCGCCGCTCGATCTCGGCCTTGGCGAGCTCATAGCCCTTCAGCGGCGTGCCGTCGGTCGGCAGATGCACCGTCTTTCCGTCCGGGAAGACGCGGGCGAGCTGGTCATGCGTCATGCGCGGCCAGTGCCGGATGCTGCCGGTGTCGAGGTGCACGAAGGGCGAGCCGGAGGTCGGATAGAAGCCGACGCCGCCGCGCTGGAGGCGCAGGCCGGCGAAGCGGATCTGCTCCAACGCCACGCCCGGAATGTAGAAGTCCATCGCGTGCCCCAGCATGTGCTGGCTGAAGCGCGCTACGCCGGAGGAACGGCGGCGAAGCATGGCGTTGGTGGCGGGGGAGCGATAGGAGGAGATGATCTGGATCGGCTGCTTGCCGTCGACGTCGCGATAGACTTCCCAGAGGATGTCGAAAAGGCGACGGTCCATGACCGTCTCGTCCTGGGTGCGCCAGTCGCGCAGGAAATGGTTGAGCTGCTTCAGCGCCGCTTCGTCGTAGCGTCCGTCGCGCTTGAAGGTGACGGTGAGGTCCTCGCCGGAATGGGTGTGATGGAACGAGAGGGTCTTGGTCTCGTTCAGTGCAGCGGCGTCATGGACCGAGCCTGCGGCAGCAAGCAGCACTGCGGCAGCGAGGCCGATCCTGGATCCGGCCTTCACTCCCGCATGGGACAACGACAGCACTGCAAATTTGCGTGCGAGACCGATCAGCACGTATGAGCCCACCCAGTCGACGAGCGTTCAATGGACTCTCCCGCCAACCCCGTTAGCGCGCGAAAGAGGATGAACGCTTTATTAAAGCGAGAAGGTTAATTCGAGGTTGACCTTCCCGCCCCCAAACCAAGTCAGAATACAAACCTAACCGGTTGAGTGTGGCGAAAAAACGCCCGCTGCCCGAGGTCGGGTCGAGAATGGTTAACGTTAAACGACCCCCTCCAGAGGAGGGGGTCGTTGATTTTATTGCACAATTTCAGAAGGCGGAGGCGGCTTAGCGGGTGAACACCCGCTGCGGCCGGCGGCCGACCGGAGCCGGCGGCGGGGTCGGGGCCCCGAACAGCCGCTCGAAGAAGTTCGGGCCGGACGAGCCGAAGCCGCCGCCATTGTTGGCCACCGCCACGCCCGAGGGCAGCGTCGTTGCCGGGCGCGAATAGCTCGGCTGGGAATGTGCGACGACCATCTCGAGGTCCTTGCCGCGGCTGTTCTTCAGGATGTTGATCATGGTCGCGTCGCGGCCATAGACGTCCTTGCGGAATTGTAGCTTGCCGGCATCGTCCACGAACGCGGTCTGGTAGGTGATGTTGACCGGGATCGGCGTCGGGAATTTCAGGTCGATCTCGCTCTTGCCGTACATGCTGCGCACGCGCTCCGGCGTGTACTTCTCGTTCGGCATCGCGATGTTGAGCAGCACGGAGGCGTACTGATCCGGGTTCTGCACGCGCATGCAGCCATGGCTGAAGGCGCGATCTTCCCGGGCGAACAGGTTCTTGTCCGGCGTGTCGTGCTGATAGACCAGGAACTTGTTCGGGAAGTTGAAGCGGATGCGGCCGAGCGCGTTGGCTTCACCCGGCGGCTGCGAGATGTGCACCGAGCCGTCGCGGTTCTGCTCGAGCTTGAGGCCCATGCGCTGAAGCACGGTCGGGTCCTGCTGAAGCGCCGGCAGATACTCGTTGTAGACGATCGATGGCGGCACGTTCCAGGTCGGATTGACCGTGATGTACTTCATCGTCTCGGTGAGCAGCGGGGTCGCGTGCGTGCCCGGCTTGCCGGTGACGACGCGGGTGGTCCAGACCTGCTGGCCGCGCTGCATCACCTTCAGCGTGTAGTCGGGAATGTTGAGG
Organism: Bradyrhizobium sp. GW821-FHT12B03; assembly: GCF_058807535.1. Classification (NCBI taxonomy): domain Bacteria; kingdom Pseudomonadati; phylum Pseudomonadota; class Alphaproteobacteria; order Hyphomicrobiales; family Nitrobacteraceae; genus Bradyrhizobium; species Bradyrhizobium sp. GW821-FHT12B03. The sequence continues at coordinate 70,821 of NZ_JBXAQU010000006.1, read as the reverse complement.
ATGACGTAGGCATCGCCCAGCGAGGGGGCGCCGAGGTCGCGCGGCAGCCAGCGCCAGCGTTCCATGTTCACCAGCACGACGTCGATCTGCTTGTCGCGCTTCGGGGTGTTGATCGCCTTGACGGTCTTGTCGTCGAGGACGCCGGTCGCCTTCAACTCGGCGCTGTTCTGGAACTTGCGGACGGCTTCGGCGACCGTGGCGTCATAGCGGGTGTCACTGGCGTTCTCGGTGATGCCAAGCTTGGTGCGCAGCTGCGGCACGCGCGGATCTTCCACGACGAGTTCAGCCTGCTTCTTGCCGGCCGGGGTGTATTTCAGCGCCGGACCGTCGGCGATCTCGATCACCGGGCCGTTGCCCTGGCCGCGGAGCTCCGCGAGCTTGGCCTTCAGCTCCTTGTAGAGCTTCTGCGGCGGGTTGTAGCTGTCGAGCGCAACGGAGGCGTCAGCTGCGGTCGTGACCTTGGCGAGCACCTCACTCGGATCGGTCGGATGCTCGGGATAGAGGATGTCGCCGCTGACCTGCGACCAGTGCATGCGGCCGCTCTGCGCCTGGCGCGCGTAGTCGAACATGCTGGCGGTGAGCTTGAGCTCGGCGTCGGCGAGCGCATCGGGCGTCGTGGCGGCGGCGAAATCCGGCACCGGATAGTCGGCCGGATTGAGGCCGTCGGAGGCTGCATCCTTCAGCCGCGCGATCACGCCCTTGGCCGCAGCGGTCAGGCTGCCGGCTTGCGTCCAGACCGGTGCGAAGTCGCGTGCACCGTAAAACTTCTCGATCGCCGCACGCTCGTTCTTGCGGTCGAAATGGCGCGAGGTCTTGGCGCCGATGATGTCCTTGAGCTTGTCGGCGACCGGCTGGTCGGCGGCGGGAACATTGCTTGCAGCCTTGACCGGCTCGGCGGCCGGTGTCGCTGCGGTGGCGGGCGCGGCCGGCGTTGTGGTCGCGGCGTCGGCCTTGGCAGGCTCGGTCTTCGCAGGTTCAGTCTTCGTAGGTTCAGACTTGGCAGGTTCAGACTTGGCCGTCTCGCTCTTCGGCGCCTCGCCGGCGGGCGTGGTGGCGACGTCGGAAGGCTTGGTCTCGACCTTGTCAGGGGCCGGCGCGGCTTCGGCCTTCGCAGCTTCCTTCGCGGAGTCCTGCACCGTGGCGGTGGTGTCGAGCTTGATGTCGGAGGCCGTCGGGGGCGGGACGTTGGCGGGCTCGGGGCGCGGGATCGCGGCTTCGATCGCGAGCTCGGCGGCGCTGCTGCGCGCCTGATCCTGCGCCAGGGCTGAGCTGGCCGACACCGTGAGGAAGGTTGCCGCGACCGTCATCAAGACACGGTCAAAGCCTGCACGGTGGTTCAAACAGTCACGCATTGTGTCGCACCCCTCGGGTGAACTGTCCCTCGTGGAACAGCTTCGTTATCGCCTAATGAGCTTCGGCTAAATCGCGCCGGCCTCTCGAAAGTTGCACGCCTGCACGCAACGATTCATACGCAGACGATATACAGGCCCCGATTTTGCAGCCAGCACTACCCGGGACAACTCACGACAAACTGACTTCAAGGGAGCCTCTTGGCAACGGATTGTGCGCCTCTGCCACGCGCTTTTCCCTCTGTCTGTCACTTCCAAGTCACGGTTCAAATCGCGGTCGAATCCCGTCGTCATGCGAACGACTTACAGCCGTCTCGCGCCGTCGCGCGAACCTCCGTTCGCATGAGGCTCAGTGCGTCTCCTCGCCGCTTTTCCCGCCATGTCCGGGAACCCCGGCTTCGTCGAGTTTTCGATAGAGGGTGGACCGGCCGATTTTGAGGCGGCGGGCGACCTCGGACATCTGTCCGCGATAATGCGAGATCGCGAAACGGATGATCTCGTTCTCCATCTCCTCCAGCGGGCGGATGTCGCCGGTCGCGGTCAGCATGGGAAGAGTTCCGGCCGAGGGGAACGGCGCGATCGGTATTTCACTACCCGACGACACGACGGAAGGCGCCGCGATCGGCTCGAGCATCAAGGGCGCGGTCGGAATCTCGGTCGCGGGGTGCGGCTGCGAGGCCAGCAGGGGGAAATCGCCGAGGCCGAGCTGGTCGCTGTCGCTCATCACCACGGCGCGGTAGATCGCATTTTCGAGCTGGCGGATGTTGCCGGGCCAGTCGAGCTGGGTGAGATGCGCCACGGCCTCGCCGCTGATACCGCTGATCGGGCGGTTCTCCTCGGCGGCAAAGCGCGCCAGGAAATGGCGCAGGAGATGCGGAATGTCCTCGCGCCGGGCGCGCAGCGAGGGGACCGTCAGCGGCAGCACGTGCAGGCGATAGAACAGGTCCTCGCGGAAATGTCCCTGCTTCACCCGTTCCAGCAGCCTGCGGTTGGTTGCCGAAATGATGCGGACGTCGACCTTCACCGGCTTGCGGCCGCCGACCGCCTCGACTGCGCCTTCCTGGAGCGCGCGGAGCAGCTTGACCTGCGCGGCCAGCGGCAGCTCGCTGACCTCGTCCAGAAACAGCGTGCCGCCATGGGCTTCGACGAACTTGCCGGTGTGGCGTTCGGTGGCGCCGGTGAAGGCACCCTTCTCGTGGCCGAACAGGATGGACTCGACGAGGTTGTCGGGGATCGCGCCGCAATTGACCGCGACGAACGGCTTGGCCTTGCGCTCGCCGCTGCCATGGATGGCGCGGGCGAACATCTCCTTGCCGACGCCGGATTCGCCTTCGATCAGGACGGGAATCGAGGAGTTCGCCGCCTTCTGCGCGGTGCGCATCACGCCCGTCATCGCCTCGGCGCGGGTGATGATGTCGGAAAAGGTCAGCCGGCCCTCGCGGCTGTGACGGATGCGCTGCAATTCGCCCTTCAGCGCAGAAGCGTTGAGCGCGTTGCGAAGCGAGACCTGGAGTCGCTCCACGCCGACCGGCTTGACCACGAAATCGGCCGCGCCTGCGCGCATCGCCGAGATGACATTGTCGATGCCGCCATGCGCGGTCTGCACGATGACGGGCACGCCGAGGCCGGCTTCACGGATCTTCGCCAGCACGCCCATGCCGTCGAGGCCGGGCATCACGAGATCGAGGATCACGGCGTCGATGACAGGCGCATCGGGGGCGGTGAGGGCGGCGATCGCCGCGTCGCCGGAGTCCACGACGACCGTCTCATAGCCGCATTTCTGCACCATGTTTTCGACCAGCCGGCGGGCTACAGCGTCGTCGTCGGCGATCAAAATACTGGCAGCCATGGTGTTCCCCGCACGCTACTACTATCTGTCTCGAATCGGGGCACTCTGGCCGAAGCCGATTAACGCACTCTTAAACCTTGCTGCCCCCGCCCGCCGCCGCGATTGTTGAACACAGGTTTCCCACACAATGAATTCGCGCTCCAAGTCTGCTCTCAAGAAGCCCGCTCTCCGCAAGTCAGCTACCAAGACATCCGTCGCCAAGAAATCGGCCGCCAAGGCAAAACCCTCCAAAGCTGCGAGCAAGACCGGCAAGCTTCCGGAGTGGAACCTCGCCGATCTCTATTCCGGGATCGATGCGCCGGACGTGGCGCGCGATCTCGAAAGGATGGATGCCGATTGCGTCGCGTTCGAGACCGACTACAAGGGCAAGCTCGCGACAGGGACAGCAAACGAAGATGGCGGAAAATGGCTCGCCGAGGCGGTGCGACGCTATGAGGCGATCGACGATCTGGCCGGCCGGCTCGGATCCTATGCCGGTCTCGTCCATGCCGGCGACAGCGTTGATCCCAAGATTTCAAAGTTTTACGGCGATGTCTCCGAGCGGCTGACGGCGGCGTCCACCCATCTTCTGTTCTTCGCGCTCGAGCTCAACCGCGTCGATGACGATTTGTTGACCCGCGCGATGCAGGCGCCGGAGCTGGCGTATTACCGTCCCTGGATCGAGGATCTGCGCAAGGAGAAGCCGTACCAGCTCGACGACAAGCTCGAGCAGCTTTTCCTGGAGAAGTCGCAGACCGGCTATTCCGCCTTCAACCGGCTGTTCGACCAGACCATCTCCGGCCTGCGCTTCAAGGTCGGGTCCAAGGAGCTCGCGATCGAGCCGACGCTCAATTTGCTGGCCGACCGCGACGGTGCCAAGCGCAAGAGTGCGGCGGAAGCACTGGCAAAGACGTTCAAGGCCAATGAGCGCACCTTCGCGCTGATCACCAACACGCTCGCCAAGGACAAGGACATCTCCGACCGCTGGCGCGGCTTCAAGGACGTCGCGGATTCCCGGCACCTCAACAACCGTGTCGAGCGCGAAGTGGTGGATGCGCTGGTCGCTTCCGTGCGCGCGGCCTATCCAAAGCTGTCGCATCGCTATTACGCGCTGAAGGCGAAGTGGTTCGGCAAGAAGCGGCTGGCCTATTGGGACCGCAACGCGCCGCTGCCGTTTGCGGCGACCGACGTGATCGGCTGGCCCGATGCGCGCAACATGGTGCTGACGGCCTATCGCGGTTTCTCGCCCAAAATGGCCGACATCGCCGAGCGCTTCTTCACCGACCGCTGGATCGACGCGCCGGTGCGTCCGGGCAAGGCGCCGGGCGCCTTCTCGCATCCGACCACGCCGTCGGCGCATCCTTACGTGCTCATGAACTACCAGGGCAAGCCGCGCGACGTGATGACACTTGCCCACGAGCTCGGCCATGGCGTGCACCAGGTGCTGGCGGCGAAGAACGGCGCGCTGATGGCGCCGACGCCGCTGACGCTGGCGGAGACCGCGAGCGTGTTCGGCGAGATGCTGACCTTCCGGCGGCTGCTGGCGCAGACCAAGAGCGCGAAGCAGCGCCAGGCGCTGCTCGCCGGCAAGGTCGAGGACATGATCAACACCGTGGTGCGGCAGATCGCGTTCTATTCGTTCGAGCGCGCGGTCCACACCGAGCGCAAGAACGGCGAGCTCACCGCGGCGCGGCTCGGCGAGATCTGGCTCTCGGTGCAGGGCGAGAGCCTTGGCCCGGCGATCGAGATCAAGGCGGGCTACGAGAACTACTGGATGTACATCCCGCATTTCATCCATTCGCCGTTCTACGTCTACGCTTACGCCTTCGGCGATTGCCTCGTGAACTCGCTCTATGCCGTCTACGAGAACGCGGCCGAGGGCTTTGCCGAGCGTTATCTCGACATGCTCGCCGCCGGCGGCACCAAGCATTATTCCGAGCTGCTGCGGCCGTTCGGGCTCGACGCCAAGGATCCCAAATTCTGGGACGGCGGCCTCTCGGTCATCGCCGGCATGATCGACGAGCTGGAGGCGATGGGCTGAAGGGGGCGTAAAACATTTGTTGAACGGCCAATTGTCTCGTGTTATACAAGTGTATAACGAGGTGCGGCCATGAACGAGAATGGAAACCCCAAGGACCTGGCGAGCGACTCCACTGTGCTTCAGGTGCGCAAGATCGGCAATTCCATCGGCGTTATCCTGCCGAAGGAGCTTGCTGCCCGTCTGAACCTCAAAGAGGGCGACAAGCTGTTTCCGGTTGAGCAATCGGACGGTGGAGTGTTGCTGACGCCCCGAGATCCCGATTTCGAAAGAGCGATGGAAGTCGCGCGGCGAGGCATGAAGCGTTATCACAACGCTCTCGCTGAGCTTGCTAAATGAGCGAGCCGTTCTGGCTGACGCGTCGAATCATCATTGCGATCCACGACGAACAGCTTGCGATCCACGGTGGGGCCAGCGGCTTGCGGGACGAAGGCATGCTCGACTCCGCGCTTGATCGGCCGAGAAACAAATGGGCGTACGAAAACGCCGATCTCCCTGAGTTAGCTGCAGCGTATGCGTTCGGTATCGCGCGCAACCATCCTTTCGTCGACGGCAACAAGCGCACGTCTCTGCTGGCGCTATACACGTTTCTCGGCATCAACGGCGTCGACTACGTTGTGCCCGAGGCGGAAGCCGCCGCCATCATCCTCTCCCTCGCTGCCGGCGAAGTCAGCGAGCAGAGCCTGACGCGCTGGATTCGCGACAATTGGGATTCCAAATGAGCCGATTTGCGGGAAAACCGCGCCTGCCTGCCGTTGCCCTGCTCGAAGGTTTCGGGTATCCCAGCCCAAGAATTCGACTTTCGACTGGGGACAATCCATGGCTGACCATAGCGAAGTGGCGTACACCACTGCCGACGGCAACGACTACGTTGCCCACGAGCAGACCTATGAGGGCTTCATCAAGCTGGTGAAATACGGCACGGCCTCGGTCGCACTCCTCGTGATCCTGATGGCGATCTTCCTCACCTGATCCATCGCCTGCCGCACCGACAGCGCCGTCGGTGCCCATAAAATTTGCATTCAAGCCGGTTCTAAAACCGGTATCCAACGTTGCGGGAGTAACGCTAAGTTCGCGTGCGCGCTTTTTCCCGCGTCGCCGGAGGGCCTATGAAGATCGCCGTTGCCAAGGAAATCGATCCGTCGGAGCCGCGCGTCGCAGCTTCGCCTGATACGGTGAAGAAGTTCAAAGCGCTCGGCGCCGAGATCGCCGTCGAGCCGGGCGCCGGCATCAAGTCGGGCCTGCCGGATTCCGAGTTCACCGCGGCCGGCGCCACCGTCAGCGCCGATGCGTTGAAGGATGCCGACATCATCATCAAGGTGAAGCGTCCCGAGGCGTCCGAGCTTTCGCAGTACAAGCGCGGCGCGCTCGTCATCGCCATCATGGACCCCTATGGCAACGAGGCCGCGCTGAAGACGATCGCCGATGCCGGCGTTTCCGCCTTCGCGATGGAACTGATGCCGCGCATCACCCGCGCGCAGGTGATGGACGTGCTGTCCTCGCAGGCCAACCTCGCCGGCTACCGCGCCGTGATCGAGGGTGCCGAGGCCTTCGGCCGCGCCTTCCCGATGATGATGACGGCGGCCGGTACCGTGCCCGCCGCAAAAGTGTTCGTGATGGGCGTCGGCGTCGCCGGCCTCCAGGCGATCGCCACCGCGCGCCGCCTCGGCGCCATCGTCACCGCGACCGACGTGCGGCCCGCGACCAAGGAGCAGGTGGAATCGCTCGGCGCGAAATTCCTCGCCGTCGAGGACGAGGAGTTCAAGAACGCACAGACCGCCGGCGGCTACGCCAAGGAGATGTCCAAGGAGTATCAGGCCAAGCAGGCCGCGCTCACCGCCGAGCACATCAAGAAGCAGGACATCGTGATCACCACGGCGCTGATTCCGGGCCGGCCGGCGCCCAAGCTCGTCTCGGGCGAGATGGTCAAGTCGATGAAGCCCGGCTCGGTGCTGGTCGATCTCGCCGTCGAGCGCGGCGGCAATGTCGAAGGCGCCAAGGCCGGCGAGGTCGTCGATCTCGATGGCATCAAGATCGTCGGCTACACCAATGTCGCCGGTCGCGTCGCGGCCTCGGCCTCCAGCCTCTATGCGCGCAATCTGTTCTCCTTCATCGAGACCATGGTCGACAAGAAGGAGAAGAAGCTCGCCGTGAACTGGGATGACGAGCTGGTCAAGGCCACCGCGCTGACCAAGGACGGCGCCGTCATCCACCCGAACTTCCAGCCGAAGACGTAAGGAGAGCCCGCCATGGAGCATGTTGCACAGGTCGTCGACCCCTTCGTCTTCCGGCTGTCGATTTTCGTTCTCGCCGTCTTCGTCGGCTATTTCGTGGTGTGGTCGGTGACGCCGGCGCTGCATACGCCGCTGATGAGCGTGACCAACGCGATCTCCTCGGTGATCGTGGTCGGCGCGCTGCTCGCGGTCGGCGTCGGCATGATTTCGAGCGGCTCGGGCTGGGCGCGGGGCTTCGGCTTCATTGCGCTGATCTTCGCCTGCGTGAACATCTTCGGCGGCTTCCTTGTCACCCAGCGCATGCTGGCGATGTACAAGAAGAAGTCGAAGTGAGCGGCCACCTCGGGCTGAAGGGACAGATGGGGACCTGAGATGAACGCCAATCTCTCTGCATTCTTGTATCTCGTGGCGGGGGTGCTGTTCATCCTGTCGCTGCGCGGGCTGTCGAGCCCGGCGACGTCGCGCCAGGGCAATCTGTTCGGCATGGTCGGCATGGCGATCGCCGTCGCCACGACGCTGGCAAGCCATCCGCCGGCGGACGGCGTCGCCTGGATCCTCGTGATCCTCGGTATCGCCATCGGCGGCGCGGTCGGCGCCGTCATCGCACGCCGCGTGCCGATGACCTCGATGCCGGAACTGGTCGCAGCGTTCCATTCGCTGGTCGGCATGGCCGCGGTGCTGGTCGCCGCTGGCGCGTTCTATGCGCCCGAGGCCTTCGACATCGGTACGCCCGGCAACATCCACGCGCAGAGCCTGGTCGAGATGTCGCTCGGCGTCGCCATCGGCGCGCTGACCTTCACCGGCTCGGTGATCGCGTTCCTGAAGCTGTCCGCGCGGATGAGCGGCGCGCCGATCATCCTGCCGTTCCGCCACGTCATCAACATCGCGTTCGCCGTGGCGCTGGTGTTCTTCATCGTCGGTCTCGTGCTGACCGGCAGCGCGCTCGACTTCTGGCTGATCGTCATCCTGGCGCTGGCGCTCGGCGTGCTCATGATCATCCCGATCGGCGGCGCCGACATGCCGGTCGTGATCTCGATGCTGAACTCCTACTCCGGCTGGGCCGCGGCCGGCATCGGCTTCACCCTCGGCAACTCCGCGCTGATCATCACCGGCGCGCTGGTCGGTTCGTCCGGCGCGATCCTGTCCTACATCATGTGCCACGCGATGAACCGGTCCTTCATCTCGGTCATCCTCGGCGGCTTCGGCGGCGAGACCGCGGCTGCCGGCGGTGGCGGCGGTGAGCAGAAGCCCGCCAAGCTCGGCTCGGCCGACGACGCAGCCTTCATCATGAAGAATGCGCAGAAGGTCATCATCGTGCCCGGCTACGGCATGGCCGTGGCGCAGGCCCAGCACGCGCTGCGCGAGATGGGCGACATCCTGAAGAAGGAGGGCGTCGAGGTGAAGTACGCCATTCACCCGGTCGCGGGCCGCATGCCCGGCCACATGAATGTGCTGCTGGCCGAAGCCAACGTGCCCTACGACGAGGTGTTCGAGCTCGAGGACATCAACTCCGAATTCGCGCAGGCTGACATCGCCTTCGTGATCGGTGCCAACGACGTCACCAATCCGGCGGCCGAAGAGGACAAGACCTCGCCGATCTACGGCATGCCGGTGCTGCAGGTCTGGAAGGCCGGCACCGTGATGTTCATCAAGCGCTCGCTCGCCTCGGGCTATGCCGGCATCGACAATCCCTTGTTCTATCGCGACAACACCATGATGCTGCTCGGCGACGCCAAGAAGGTCACCGAGAACATCGTCAAGGCGATGTAGCGCGCGACGGAAGCGGACCGTGGCCATCAACAAGGAATGGCACCGGTCCCATCGCATGCCGCCCAAAGCGACGCGCGAGCAGCGCGTCACATGGCACGCCGCGCATGCGGCGGCGTGCGGCTGCCGCGACGTTCCCGCGAGCATCCGGCTCGATGTCATGAAATTGCTGCGGAGCCGGCGCAAGCCCTGAGCCGGAGACCGGCCGCGTCATCATGACCATCATCAAGTGGATCGCCATCCTGCTCGCGGCCGTCTATTGCGCCGGTCTCGTCGTGCTGTATGTCCGGCAGCGCGAGATGCTGTTTCCGATCCCGCCCGTCGGTCGCACCGCGCCGGACGCTGCAGGCCTGCCTGAGGCGGAAGAGCACGTCCTGGCCACGTCGGATGGCGAGAAGGTCATCGTCTGGCACGTGCCGGCCAAGCCCGGCCATCCCGTGATCCTCTATTTTCCGGGCAATGGCGATTTCCTCGCCGGTCGCGTCAGCCGCTTCAAGGCCATGACGGCCGACGGGACCGGCCTCGTCGCGCTGTCCTATCGCGGCTATGCCGGCTCCTCCGGCGCGCCGAGCGAGGAGGGCCTGCTGCGCGATGCCGCTGCCGCCTACGCCTTCACGACGGCGCGCTATGCGGCGGAACGAATCGTCGCCTGGGGCTTCTCGCTCGGAACGGGTGTTGCAGTTGCCGTCGCCTCCGAACATCCGGTCCGCAAGCTGGTCCTGGAAGCGCCATACACGTCGACGGTGGATGTCGCCGCCTCGGCGTTCCGCTTCGTTCCGGTCCGCCTCCTGATGCGGGATCAGTTTCGTTCCGACGAGCGGATTGCGCGCGTCACGGTGCCGTTATTGGTGATGCATGGCACCAATGACCTTGCCATTTCGATTGGGTTCGGTGAGCGTCTGTTCGCGCTCGCGCATGAACCGAAGCAGTTCGTTCGCTTTGCGGGCGGTGGACACGACAATCTCGATGCTTTCGGTGCGATCGAAACAGCAAGGCGCTTCATTGCTTCCTAGATGGCTCTTGATGCTGCGCGGCGGCCTGCCCGTCGCCGCGATCCTGGCGCTGTTGCCGCAGCCCGCATGGGCGGCGGCCGGGCTCGACGGCGCGGCGATGCGCTGGCCCTATGCGCTGCCCTTTGCCGGCCTGCTGCTGTCGATCGCGCTCGGGCCGCTGTTGTTTGCAAAATTCTGGCACCACCATTACGGCAAGATCGCCGCCGCCTGGTCGCTGCTGGCGCTCGGCTCGCTGGTCTGGCTCGCAGGGGGCATGGCGATGCTGGCCGCGTTCGTCCATGCCATGCTGGCCGAATATCTCGGCTTCATCATGCTGCTGTTCTCGCTCTATGTCGTGGCCGGCGGCATTCTCATCAGCGGCGACATCAAGGCCACGCCGGCGACCAATGCCGGCATCCTCGCGCTCGGCACGTTGGGGGCGAGCATCGTCGGCACCACGGGTGCCGCGATGATCCTGATCCGTCCGCTGATCCGCGCCAACCGGCCGCGGCGCCACAACGCTCACGTCGTCGTCTTTTTCATCATCCTGGTCGCCAATGTCGGCGGCGCGCTGAGCCCGCTCGGCGATCCCCCGCTGTTCGTCGGCTTCCTGCACGGCGTCGACTTCTTCTGGACCACCCGGACCATCTGGCTGCAGACGGCGATCGTCGCCGGATTGTTGCTGGCGATCTTCGTCGTCATCGACGTCTGGCGCTTCCGCAGCGAGCCGGCGCAGGGAGACGCAGGTTCCGCAGAGCCGGTGCGGATCCGCGGTCTCGTCAACCTGGTGCTGATCGCAGCCATCGTCGCGAGCCTGCTCGCCTCGGCGATGTGGAAGCCCGGCATCGCCTTCGACATTCTCGGCACCAGGCTGGCGCTCGAGGACATCGTCCGCAACGTGGCGTTGCTCGCCATTGCCGCGCTGTCGGTGTGGCTGACGCCGGACGAGCACAGGCAGGCCAACGGCTTCACCTGGGAGCCGATCCGCGAAGTCGCAAAGCTTTTCGCGGGCATCTTCGTCGCCATCATCCCGGTCATTGCCATGCTCGGTGCCGGCCATCACGGCGCCTTTGCCTGGCTCTTGTCCGCCGTCACGGCGCCGGACGGCACGCCGCGCGAGGCCGCCTATTTCTGGTTCACTGGACTGATGTCGGCGTTTCTCGACAATGCGCCGACCTATCTGCTGTTCTTCGAGCTCGCCGGTGGCGACCCGCAAGTGCTGATGCATGCACTTTCGGGCACGCTCGCCTCCATCTCCATGGGCGCGGTCTACATGGGCGCACTCACCTATGTCGGCAATGCGCCGAACTTCATGGTGAGCAGCATCGCCAGCGAGAACGGCATCGAGATGCCGAGCTTCTTCGGCTATCTCCTGCGCGCAGGTGCCGTGCTGATCCCGCTGTTCCTGCTGCTGACCGTGCTGCCGGTCGCACCCTTGCTGCACTGGCATTGAATCTGCCGGCCGATTTGCTACTGCTCGGCTGGATAATTGGAGCCGATGGATGAGCGCGCATAATCCGATGCCCCGGTCGGCCTGGATCTTTCCGGCGCTGGCCGTGCTGTTGTTCGCAGCCGTCAGTGCGACGGGCTACGTCTTCACGCTCTCTCTGGGCGGACTCGTCTTCGCCATCGTCCTTCTGGTCATCCTGTTCGGCACGGTGTTCGCCGCGGTTCATCATGCCGAAGTGATCGCCGAACGGGTCGGCGAGCCCTATGGCACGCTGGTGCTGACGCTCTCGGTGACCATCATCGAGGTGGCGCTGATCACCACGATCATGCTGGGCGACAAGCCGGCTCCCGAACTGGCGCGCGACACCGTGTTCGCCGTGGTCATGATCGTCTGCAATGGCCTCGTCGGGCTCTGCATCTTCATCGGCGGCCTGCGCTATCGCGAGCAGGGTTTTCAGCTCTCCGGAGCCAACGTCTATCTCAGCGTCCTGTTCGCGCTCGCGACCATCACGCTGATCATGCCGAACTACACGACCACCACGCCGGGACCGGTCTATTCGGCGGTTCAGCTCGGCTTCGTCGATGTGGTGACGCTCGCGCTCTATGCGGTGTTCCTCTACACCCAGACCGTCCTGCACAAGGACTACTTCGTTCATGAACGGGCGGAGGGCGAGGGCGGGGAGGCACACCTGTCGGCCGGGGCGCTTGCACTCACCGTGGGGCTGCTCCTGGTTTCTCTCCTGGCGGTCGTGCTGCTGGCCAAGAAATTCTCGCTCGTGGTCGATGCCGTGGCCGCCAGGATCGGCGCGCCGCCGGCCTTTGCCGGCCTTCTGGTCGCCCTCCTGATCCTGATGCCGGAAGGTGTCTCGGCCATTGCGGCGGCCCGCAAGAACGATCTCCAGAAGAGCATCAACCTGGCGCTGGGCTCCTCGCTCGCGACCATCGGCCTGACCATCCCGGCCGTCGGCATCGCCACCTACGCCTTCGACAAGGAGCTCGAGCTCGGCCTCAGCGCCCAGGGCAGCGTCCTTTTGCTCCTGACCTTCTTCTTGAGCATGCTGACCTTCGGCACGGGCAGGACCAATGTCCTGTTCGGCTTGGTCCATATGGTGGTATTTGCTGTCTACGTGTTCATGGTTTTCGTACCCTAGGAGAGGTTCCCCATGCTTGCCGCCAAGTCCGAAGTTCAGATCGACAATGAAGAGGTCCGGGTGACCGAATGGCGGCTCGCCCCGGGCAGCGCGACCGGGCACCACACCCACGGGATGGACTATGTGATTGTTCCCGTCGTCGCCGGCGAAATGACCATCGTGGCGCCCGGCGGCGAGCGTTCCAAGGCGCAGCTTGCGGCGGGAAAATCCTACTTTCGCAAGGCCGGCGTCCAACACGACGTACTTAACGAAACCTCAACTGAGATCGTGTTCCTTGAGATCGAGCTGAAGCCGTAAGTCCGGCGTTACCGTTTGCCATCGATCCGTCGCAGTTGATCCCTTACAATGCCCCAAAGTTCCCGCATCAGATCGCGCGGGGAGTGGCCGAGAAATGCTGAAATACCTCGCTAAAATCTCGACGGATATTTTCCCCTCGGTGCTCGCGACGATCATCGGGGCGTACATCGTTAACCACTACATCAACGCCAAGCCGGCGGCTGAGGCCCCTGCGGCCGTGGTGGCACCTGCCGAGGCCGGCAAGAACGGCAAGCCCGCCGACCTCGCCAACCTGCCGGCACCCGGCGTCAAGGCCAAGGGCATCTCGGAGAAGAGCGTGTCGGACAAGCCGGCGGCCGAGAAGGCTGCCGATCAGCCGGCTGGCGAGACCAAGGCTGCGGACGTGGCTCCGGCCGAGACCGCCCCCGCCAGCCCGCGCGGCCGGCCGACCGCACGCGAGAAGGCCGCTGCCAAGTCCACTCCGGCCGCCGCTTCTCCGGCTTCCGCCGCCCCGGTGGTCGAGGCCAATTCGGCGCCGGCCGCTCCGGCTGCAACCCCCGACGCCAACGATCTCGTGCGGGCCGCAATCGAGCGCCTGCGCAAGTCGCCCGAGGGCAAGTCTGCCGAGGGCAAGTCTGCCGAGGCGAAGTCTGCCGAGACCAGGCCGTCCGAGAAATCGCCTGAGCCTGTGCCGCAGGAAGCCCCGCGTGTCGTGACCGCGCCGCCGTCGGTTTTGCGCCCGTTGCCGCCGCCGATCACGGTGTCGACGCCGTCGGCCGAGACCTACGCCACCAACCCGTCGTCGCAGGCGACCCCGTCCTACACGTCCTCGGTCGGCAACGATGATCCGAATCGGCTGACGCCGCCGGCTGACATTCCCGTTCCGGTGATCGCGCCGCCGCTCGATCTGCGCGCCGATGCCGGTGCGCCCATGCCGCGGCCGAAGAAGACCAATGTCGCCGACGAGATGCTGTCCAACGTCAAGTCGATGTTCCACGCCGTTCTGCCGAAGAGCGCCACCCCCGACTAAGACGGCCCTTGCGCTGCGCTGTCAGCCGCCGACGCGGGCGAGGCCGCTGCGGGCGGCATCGTCGCGTGGACGAAGCGCGACCGCCTTGTTGTAGGACGCTGCCGCCTTGGCCTTGTCGCCCAGTCGCTCATAGGCCTGTCCGCGTGCGGTCCAGACCTGGGCATTGTGCGGATCGGCCTCGGAAGCCTCGTCGAGATCGGCCGTAGCCTCCTTGATCTTGCCGAGGGCGAGATGGCTGATGGCGCGGCCGAGCAGCGGCTCGGCCTTTTGCGGGTTGAGCCCGCTTGCGGCGGTGAAATCGGCGATGGCCAAATCGTGCTCGTTATTGCCCTGGTAGATCAGCGCGCGACCATAGAGTGCCTGGGCATTGTAGGGATCGAGCGCGACGGCGCGGTTGAACTCTTCCAGCGCCGCCGCTGTCTCGCCCGACTTCGCCAGGGCTTGGGCCTTTGCGGTGTGGACCTGGGCTTCGGCGACACTACCGGCGCTGACCGCACTCTCCGTGACGGCAGCCGCCTTGGGCGCCTGCGGCTTTTCCTTCTCCGGCATCAACGATCCCAGATCGAAGGAGCAGCCGCACAGTGCAATCCCCATCAAAGCCAGCGCGAGCGGCTGCCGCCAGATCTGGCGTAGCCGCGCCAAGCCGTGCTCGGGGAAAGGGGAGGCCATCTACGGTTCGCTCGCGCTGGTGCCGCATCGGTAGTGCCCCGTCCCAGAAAGGCACCGCTCACAAACAATAACGCGGGCCAGCGGCCCGCGTCATCGAAAACTGAAGTCTTGGAAAACTGGTCTTACAGGTTCGGCAAATCAGCGCGGACCGCGCGGACCGGCACCCGGGCCGCTACGACCGCCGCGCTCGCCACCGGGGCCAGCGCCGAACACCGGCTTCGGCTTCATCGGCAGCAGGCCTTCGCGCTGGAGCTTCTTGCGGGCCAGCTTGCGCGCACGGCGCACGGCTTCGGCCTTTTCACGGGCCTTCTTCTCGGAGGGCTTTTCGTAGTGACCGCGGAGCTTCATCTCGCGGAAAATGCCCTCGCGCTGCATCTTCTTCTTCAGCGCCTTGAGGGCTTGATCGACGTTGTTATCGCGAACGAGAACCTGCACGCGGCATCCTCTTCAGTGGATCGGATTTGAATTCTGGTAAGTCAAAGGGGATGGCAAAACGCGCAAGCCCTTAGCCTTGAGCGCGCGGATGTATCAGACAAAACCTGGGATGTCCACCGGCCAAGCGGGTTTTCGGGCCAAGTTCAGCCATTAAATGAGGCGAAAAGACCTCTGTGTGGCCCCGATTTGGGAGATTTAGCGTCTTTGGCGGGGCCGCGACCGGAGCTTTGTTCCGGAAACTTTGAAATCAGGGGACGACACATGGATATGAAGAAATATGCCGCCGAGGCCATCGGCACCTTCTGGCTCACATTCGCAGGCTGCGGCAGCGCGGTGATCGCGGCCGGCTTCCCGCAGGTCGGGATCGGTCTGGTCGGCGTGTCCCTGGCTTTCGGCTTGAGCGTGGTCACCATGGCCTACGCGATCGGCCACATCTCGGGCTGTCATCTCAATCCGGCCGTCACGGTCGGCCTCGCCGCCGGCGGGCGCTTTCCGGCTGGCCAGATCCTGCCCTACGTGATCGCGCAGGTCTGCGGTGCGATCGTTGCCGCCGAACTGCTCTATATCATCGCCAGCGGTGCCCCCGGCTTCGACGTCACCAAGGGCTTCGCGTCGAACGGGTATGATGCGCATTCGCCCGGTCAGTACAGCATGGTCGTCTGCTTCCTCACCGAGGTGGTGATGACCATGATGTTCCTGTTCGTCATCATGGGCGCCACCCACGGCCGTGCGCCCGCGGGCTTCGCGCCGCTCGCGATCGGGCTCGCACTGGTGATGATCCATCTCGTCAGCATTCCCGTCACCAACACCTCGGTGAACCCGGCGCGCAGCACGGGCCCCGCACTGTTCGTTGGTGGCTGGGCGATGGCGCAGCTCTGGCTGTTCTGGGTCGCACCGCTGATCGGCGGCGCGCTGGGCGGGGTGATCTATCGCTGGCTCAGCGAAGAGCCGGCCGGCGTGGTCGCAGGCGTCAAGACGGCGTGATTGCGAAGCGGGATCGCAGCATTCGCTGCGGTCCCGTCACGTGTTCTTGGCCGGCCGGACTTCGGTGACATGGCCCATCTTGCGGCCGGGGCGCGGCGCGCCCTTGCCGTAGATGTGCACGGTTGCGCCCGGCACGCTCAGCCACGTCTCGTAATCGTTGATCTCGTCGCCGATCAGATTGGTCATGGTGACGATCTCGCCATGACGCACCGGCTTGCCGAGCGGCCAGCCGGCGATGGCGCGGATGTGCTGCTCGAACTGCGAGACGGAGGCGCCGTCGAGCGTCCAGTGTCCGGAATTGTGCACGCGCGGCGCGATCTCGTTGACCAGCACCTTCGGTCCGGTGCCATTGGCGAGCACGAACATCTCCACCGCCAGCACGCCGACATAATCGAGCGCGCTCGCGATCTTGCCGGCGATGCTGCGCGCTTCCTCTGCGAGCGCATCCGGAATCTGCGCTGGCGCGCGCGATATCTTCAGAATGTGGTCGCGATGCTCGTTCTCGGTGACGTCGAAGCACTCGACCTGGCCCGATGCCGAGCGCGCGGCGATCACGGAGATCTCACGCTCGTACGGGATGAAGGCTTCCAGGATCGCCGATTTGGTGGCGAGGCTGGTCCACACCTTGGCGATGTCGTCGCCTTCGCGGATGATGGCCTGGCCCTTGCCGTCATAGCCGAAGCGGCGGGTTTTCAGCACGGCCGGGAGGCCGATCCTGACGATCGCCTCGCGCAGCGCGGAGACCGAGGTGACGTCGGCGTAAGCAGCGGTGCCGATGCCGAGCCGGGTGACGAAATCCTTCTCGGCGAGCCGGTCCTGGGTGGTCTCGAGGATCTTGCGGTTGGGCAGCACCGGGCGCCGTGCGTCCAGCACCATCGCGGCGGCCGCCGGCACGTTCTCGAATTCGTAGGTGATGACGTCGACGTCGTTGGCGAACAGCTCAAGCGCCTCGACATCGGCATATTCGGCGCAGGTTGCGTTCAGCACGACGTCGAAGGCCGGCGAGTCCGGATCGGGCGAGAACACCTGGCAGCGCAGGCCGAGCCGCGCCGCGGCCATCGCCAGCATCCGCCCCAATTGTCCGCCGCCGAGGATTCCGATGGTGTCGCCGGGCTTCAGCTTCACCTGCTTTGCGTCGGTCACGCCTTGTCCTCCGGGCGATCGGCAACCGCCTCGGTCTGCGCCTTGCGCCAGGCAGCGAGGCGGTCGGACAAGGCGGGGTCGGACAGTGCCAGCACGGCGGCAGCAAGCAGCGCCGCGTTGATCGCGCCTGCCTTGCCGATGGCGAGGGTGCCGACCGGGATGCCCGCGGGCATCTGGACGATCGAATAGAGCGAATCGATGCCCTTGAGCGTCTTCGATTCGACGGGAACGCCGAAGACCGGGAGTTCCGTCAGCGCCGCCGCCATGCCCGGCAGATGTGCTGCGCCGCCCGCGCCGGCGATGATGATCTTGTAACCCGCCGCCTTGGCGCCCTTGGCGAAAGCGACCAGCCGGTCGGGCGTGCGGTGTGCCGAAACGATGCGGGTCTCGGCGGCAACGCCGAGCGCCTCGAGCGTGTCGGCGGCATGCCGCATCGTGTCCCAGTCCGACTGGCTTCCCATGATAATGGCGATCGGCGCGGTCATGACGTCAATTGTTCTCGGGAAAACAGAAACATAGGCCAGACTAACGGTTCCGGCCGGCGGATCGCAAGGCGGTGGCAAGGAGAAGGGAATGCACTATCCTGTCTTGGTGAATCCCCGCAAGCCTTCATTGAGCAGGATGCCCATGAAGAAACCAAAAAGGGCGAACGCTGCGAAGGCCAAAAAGGGCCGGAAGACCAGCGCCAGCCGATCCAAAGCAGCCCCCAAGGGGCCGGCCAGCCGCCCGGCCAAGGCCGCGCGGCGCGGCGCGTCGGCCGACGACGGCGCCAGGCAGGACGCCAAGACCATCCGCGGCCTGCGGAGCAAGCTCAAGGCGGCCATGCGGCGGATCTCGGAACTCGAGGCGGCCGCCGACACCGATTTCCTGCTCGAGATTCCGAACCGGCGCGGCTTCGAGCGCGAGCTTGCGCGCGCCATTGCCTACATGAAGCGCTATCGCGCCACCGGCGCGCTGATCGTGCTCGACGTCGATCGGCTGAAGCCGATCAACGATTCCTTCGGCCACGCTGCCGGCGACGAAGTGCTCAAGGCGATCGTCGGCGCGCTGACGCGGCAGGTTCGCGCCTCTGATGTCGTCGGCCGGCTCGGCGGCGACGAGTTCGCGCTGCTGCTGTGGAATCTCAACGAGACCGATGCCAAGGCCAAGGCCGCGGCCTTCGAGCAGGCGATCGACGAATTATCCTTCGTCTTTCGCGGCCAGCATGTGACCGCGGGCGCTTCCGCCGGCGTCGCGCTGCTGGGGGCGCACTCCGATGCAGGCCGCGCCCTGGAAGAGGCCGATGCCGCCATGTATGTCCGCAAGGCGCGCCGGCGGCACGAGCCGCGGATCAGGCTCGTCAGCAACTGACCTTCTCGGCAACTGACCTTCAGAGCGTGGCGAGATCTTCCGGCACGTTGCCGAATTTGCGCAGCAGCGTGGCGTCGCCGAATTCGCCGGTCATGGGATCGCCGCTGCGGCAAAATGCGACCGCGCCGATATGGCCGGCACCGCGTGCCAGAATCTCGGCGCGCCGCAGCGCTGCCGTTGAGGACTGACATTCCTCGGCCGCGCCCGCGACCGGCGATCCGTCCTCATCGATCAGGAAGGGCATTGCAACGTAGTAGGTGACGTCCGACATGGCGTTGCTCCGGTCATCAACATTAGGCGGCGCTGCTCCGCGCCTTGCTGCGAGAGGTCTCCGGAATGCAGCCGGCGGAGATCGCCGCCTGCAATTCCTCCAGCTCTGCCTCCAGATATTCGTTGGCCATGATCAGCGCCTTGATGGTGCTGCGCAGATTGCCGTCGCACATCGCGATCGCCTGATCGCAGGCCTGTTCATAATGGCTGTTGTCGAGAAGGGCGGTTGCCGACATCTGCGGTGTCCTTGCGGGTTGTCCTTGGGCGGTTCCTGGGGCGTTGAACGTCCAAATGTTCCTATTTTGTTCTTTTGGAGTCAAGTGGATTCAGATGCGGCGGGCCGCCGCGAAAAGGCCGCTCACGGATCAGGCGATACGGATCAGGCGATGATGTCGGGCGTGATCTGGTCTTCGATGAACGCGATCCTGTCGCGTAACAACAGCTTGCGCTTCTTCAGCCGCTGTAGCCGCAATAGGTCGGGGGCAGGCGATTGATGCAGGGCATCGATCGCCGCGTCGAGATCTCGGTGTTCCTGCTGCAACCGGGCGAGCTCGGCTTCGAGTTCGCGCTCGTCTTCATGGGTCATGTCTGCGGTGGCCGAAAAACCGATAGGCGTGAGATTAAGGCTGTGGATGCCCTGTGGAAATTATCGTCCTTGCGCGCCGTGACCGCAAGCGATCTCGGGCCGTCGCTCACCGATCTCTCGCAAGATATTTCGATGGTTCGTTGCGGCGCTGCGCAAGCGCATTGATATCATGGATTTTTCCAACGTGGTTCCCTTACTCACGCTTCGTTACATATGAATTTTCAAAAATGACGCTACGACGACGGATACCCATCGACAGAACGAATCGGTGATGTACACTTCCTCGTCCGGATCGAATCCAAGGTTCACCCCTACCGAGGAGGTTTCGAATGACAATTCAGGCACATCTGGTTGAATTGGAACGGAAGCACAAAACTCTCGAAAACGAATTGCACGAAGCTCTCGTGCACCTTTCAACAGACGACCTGCAAATTGTTGAGTTGAAGCGCCGGAAGTTGATGGTCAAGGACCAGATCGAGCGTCTGAAGCACACCGGCGACACGCTTCACTAGTAACCCCCGTATCAGCGTAGAGTTTGATCGCACCCTTTCAGGCAGGGGTGAGTGCCGTTGCGCTCATCCCTGCTGGAAGGTGCTTGACCGTGCAAAGATCTTTGCGCGGCGTTTAAATGTCTGCGAGCTCGGCGACGTGATCTGCGATCGCGAGCGAGGACGTCAGTCCCGGCGATTCGATGCCGAACAGGTTGATCAGGCCTGCGATGCCGTGATCGCGCGGGCCCTGCATCAGGAAGTCCTGCGTGGCCACCGCCGGCGGCACGATCTTCGGGCGGATGCCCGAATAGCTCGGCATCAATGCGCCGTCGGGCAGCGTCGGCCAGTACTTTCGGATCGCCGGATAGAAGCGCTCGGCGCGTGACGGATCGACCTCGTAGTTGATCGTCTCGATCCACTCGACGTCAGGGCCGAAGCGCGCCTGCCCCGCCATATCCAGCGTCAAATGCACGCCGAGGCCGCCGGGCTCGGGCACCGGATAGATCAGGCGCGAGAACGGTGCCCTGGCGTTGCAGCTGAAGTAGTTTCCCTTGGCGAGATAGGCCGGCGGAATCCGGTCCAGCGGCATGCCGTCGATGGTGCGCGCCACCGTCGTCGCCGCGAGGCCCGCAGCGTTGACGAGGAGGCTGCATTGCAGCGTCATCGGCGCCTCGCCGCCGGCCTCGACCTCGATCACGCCGGCGACCACCTTGGCGCGGATCAGCGGGGTGTGGAACGCGAAGGCTGCGCCGGCTTCCTCGGCCTCACCGCGGAGCGAGAGCATGTAGGCGTGGCTGTCGATGATGCCGGTCGAGGGCGAGAGCAGCGCGGCGTCGCAGGCGAGCGCCGGCTCCAGCGCGCGTGCGGCCTCGCCTGTGAGCAGCTGCATGTCGAGCACGCCGTTGGCTTCGGCGTGCGCCTTGATCGATTGCAGCTTCTCGGTTTCCTTCGCATTGGTCGCGACGATCAGCTTGCCGCAATTCCTGTGCGGGATGCCGCGCTCGCCGCAGTAGCGGTAGAGCGCATGCTTGCCGTCGACGCACATGCGCGCCATCCAGCTCCCGGCGCGGTAGTAGATCCCGGCATGGATCACCTCGCTGTTGCGCGAGGAGGTGATGGTGCCGATGGCCTCGGCTTCCTCGAGCACGATGACCTCGCGCCCGGCCTGGGCGAGCTTTCGAGCCACCGCGAGCCCGACCACGCCGGCTCCGATGACGATGCAGTCGACCCTATCCATGGTTGTGCAGGAGGTCCGCTGGAAGCGTCGGTGGCATCAAGCCTGAGAACGAGGGCGAGGGGGCATTTTCCGTTAAGGAAGCATTTATCATGTCAGGGCAATTGCCGTATTTCACGTCACATTTTTCTGTTGCGCGTACAGGCGTTTACCCGATCCAAACCCGTGAAGCCAGACAATCCGACGTTGAAATCGCGGGTGGCTGATGGCTGAGAAGAACTGGCACGCGGACAGCATGATGCCGATTGCTGTACAGGCCGTCGTGTGCCTGGCCGGCACGGTCGTGCCTGCGCGTGCCTTTGCGCTGTCGGACGGCTTCGAGGCGCCGAGCTCGCTCGGCAAGCTCGATCCCAACCTGATCTGGGAAGCCCTGATCGGGGGCATCGTCGTCTGCGCGTTCCTGGTGGCCATCGCGTTGTGGATCCATTCCGCTCTGCGGCGGACCAGGCGGTTGCAACTGCGGCGCAACGCCTTCGTCTCCTCCGCCATGAACAATCTCAATCAGGGCGTGGTGATGACCGATGCGCAGCGGCGCATCATCTTCTGCAACGACCGCTATCTCGAGATCTACGGCCTGTCGCGGTCGGATCTGTGGGCCGACATGGACGGCTACGAACTTCTCGAGCTGCGACGCAAGCGCGGGGTCCTCGGCGGCGCCTCCGACGAAGAGTTCTACGACAAGGCGGCGAGCACCAACGGCTTGATCACCGAACTTCCGGACGGCCGGTCCATCCTGGTGAAATATTTCGTGCTGCCGAACGGCGGCTCGGTGGCGACACATCTGGACGTCAGCGAGCAGCGCAGGTTGTCGCGACAGCTCGCCTCCACCAAGCAGTTCCTGGAAACGGTGCTGGACAACGTCCCGGCCTGCGTGGCCGCCAAGAACATCGAGGACGGCTGCTACATCTTCGCCAACAGCGCCTATGAGCGCTTCTGGGGTTTCTCGCGGGACCAGGTCGTCGGCAAGAACGCGTGCGAGCTGTTTGCGCCCGTCTCGGCGGCCAGCATCGAGGCGACCGACCGGGCGGCGCTCAATTCGCCGGACGGCCAGTTCCGCAACGAGTTCGAGGTCGACCGCAGCGGCGCGCGGCGCATGGTGGCCTCGATCCGGATCGTGGTCCGCAACGAGAACAACAAGCCCGAATTCCTGCTGATCGTGTTCGAGGACATCACCGACCGCCGCTCGCTGTCGCAGGAGCTGGAGAGCACCAAGAAGTTCCTCGAGCTCGTGGTCGACAACATCCCGGTGGCGTTGATCGTGGAGCAGGTCAAGGACGGCCGCTATCTGCTCGCCAATCGCAGCGCCGAGACGATCCTCAACCGCAGGCGCGAGGAAGCCACGGGCCTGACCGCGTCCGACATCTTCAATCCCAAGGAAGCCAAGCTGATCATCGCGCGCGACGAGGCCGCGATCAAGAAACGCGGGATGATCACCGAGGAGCATCCGATCTCCACCAAGGACGGCCTGCGGCTGTTCCTGACCCGCCGCGCCACCGTGCTCAGTGATGCCGGCGAGCCGCAATATCTGATCAAGACCCACGAAGACGTCACCGACCGCCGGCAGACCGAGTCGCGCATGGCGCACATGGCCTATCATGATGGCCTGACCGATCTGCCGAACCGCGCCGCCTTCCTGCAGGCGCTGACCCAGATGATCGAGGCCTGCGAAGGCACCGGCGAGGAGTTCGCCGTGCTCTGCGTCGACCTCGACGGCCTCAAGGAGGTCAACGACGTCTTCGGCCATGCACTCGGCGACAAGCTCCTGATCGAGGTCGCCCAGCGGCTCCAGGATTCCGCGCGCGGCGGCGTGGTGGCGCGCCTGTCCGGCGACGAGTTCGGCCTGATCATCGACGGCAAGCAGCCGGAGGCGGGTCTTGCGCTGGCGCAGCAGATCGGCGAGGCCGTGGCCCGGGAATTCCAGATCGACGGCCGGCCGGTCCGTGCCGGCGTCACCACCGGCATGTCGGTCTTCCCGCACAATGGCGCTGATGCCGCCTCGCTGCTCGCCAATGCCGGCGCGGCGCTGTTCCGCGCCAAGCAGAAATCGCGCGGCACGATCAGCCTCTACCAGCCCGAGATGGACCAGCAGATCCGCGATCGCCGCGTGCTGCATCAGGACCTCTCGATGGCGATCAAGAACGGCGAGCTCTCGCTCGCCTTCCAGCCGCAGGGCGCCGCGGGCCACAGCGTCGCCGAGAGCGAGATCATCGGCTTCGAGGCGTTGGCGCGCTGGCAGCATCCGGTGCGCGGCCAGGTCTCGCCGGCCGAATTCATTCCGATCGCCGAGGAGAGCGGCCTGATCGTCGAGATGGGCGAGTGGATCCTGCGCGAGGCCTGCCGTGAGGCGGCGTCCTGGCCGAAGCCGCTCCAGGTCGCGGTCAATCTGTCGCCGGCGCAGTTCATGCACGGCGACGTCGTCGGGCTGGTCCATTCCATCCTGATCGAAACCGGGCTCGCGCCCGGCCGGCTCGAGCTGGAAATCACCGAGGGCGTGCTGATCGAGGATTTCGACAGGGGTCTTGCACTGCTGCGCCGGTTGAAGGCGCTGGGCGTGCGCATCTCCATGGACGATTTCGGCAGCGGCTATTCCTCGCTGAGCTATCTCCAGGCGTTCCCGTTCGACAAGATCAAGATCGACCGCGCCTTCATCATCAATCTCGGCCGCAACCCGCAATCGGCGGCGATCGTGCGCGCCGTGATCGATCTTGGCCACGGCCTCGAAATGTCCATCATTGCCGAGGGCGTCGAGACGCTCGACCAGCTCGCCTTCCTCGCCAAGGAGGGCTGCGACGGCGTGCAGGGCTATCTGCTCGGCAAGCCGCTGCCGATCGGGAAATATGCCGATCTCGTCGGCCGCGCCGAGACCATGGAGCTTGCGCTCAAAACCGGTTAGTGAGGAGGCGACTTCGCTCCCTCTCGACGGCTTCATGGCGGATTACGATCTTGCGATCATCGGCGGCGGCCTGAACGGTGTCAGCCTTGCGCGCGATGCAGCCGGCCGCGGCCTGCGGGTCATTCTGTTCGAGCAGGGCGATCTCGGCGGCGCCGCCTCGTCGGCGACGCCGCGGCTGATCCATGGCGATCTGTCGGTGCTGGAGCGCCGCGGGTTCTGGCGGGTGCGCCGGGCACTTGCCGAGCGCCCGACCTGGCTTCGGATCGCGCCGCATCTGGTCCGGCCGA
Organism: Bradyrhizobium sp. GW821-FHT12B03; assembly: GCF_058807535.1. NCBI lineage: Bacteria > Pseudomonadati > Pseudomonadota > Alphaproteobacteria > Hyphomicrobiales > Nitrobacteraceae > Bradyrhizobium > Bradyrhizobium sp. GW821-FHT12B03. The sequence continues at coordinate 46,365 of NZ_JBXAQU010000006.1, read as the reverse complement.
TGCGTTTCGTGATCCCTGCCCATTCCGACGAGCGTCCGCCCTGGCTGCTGCGGGCCGGTCTGTATGTTTATGATGGTCTTGCGAACCGGGGCGGTCTGCCGCCATCAGCGACGCTCGACATCACGCACCATCCCGTCGGCAATGCGCTGAAGCGTCCGTTCGGCATCGCCTTCGAATATTCGGACTGCGTCGTCGACGATTCCCGCCTTGTGGTGCTCACGGCACTCGATGCCGCCGAACGCGGTGCAATGATCCGGACCGGAGCGCGCTGCGTCCGCGCCGACCGAACCGACATCTGGCGGCTCGCGGTGGTCGATCGCGGCCACCGCCGCACGATCACGGCGCGTGCGCTCGCCAACGCCACCGGCGGCTGGACGTCGATGGTGGCGGACACCGTGCTGCGGCAGCCGCAGCCCGCGATGGCGGCCACGCAGATGAGCCAGATCGTCGTGCCCAGGCTGTTCGAGTCCGACAACGTCTATGTCTTCCAGAACCATGATGGACGGCTGATCTTCGCCCGGCCCTTCGAGCGCGACTTCACGCTGATCGGCACGGTCACGCATGCCTTCACCGGCGATCCCGCCATCGTGGCGATGCCCGGGGCCGACGTCAGCTATCTCTGCGACGCCGCCAGCCGCTATTTCCGCGAGCGCATCGGCCCGACCGACGTGGTCCGCACGGTGTCCGGCGTCAACCTGACGCTGGCGTCCGCGCGAGGACGTGACGGCACAACGCTGTTCCATGCGCGCCGGCGCAAGGCGCCGCTGATCACGATGTTCGGCGGCGATGTCACGACGTCGCGCCGGCGCGCGGAGCGGGCGGTGACACGGCTGACCCCGTTCTATCCGATGTCGCCGCCCTGGACTGGCGGTGCGGCGCTGCCCGGCGGCGATTTCGCCTGGGACCGTTTCGACACCGAGGTCGACCTCGCCCGCGACCGCTGGCGCTTTCTGTCGGAGCCAGAGGCCCAGCGGCTGGTTGGGGCCTATGGCTCGCGATTGCCGGCGGTGCTCGGCGAGGCGAAGAGCCGCGACGAGCTCGGCCCAGCCTTCGGCCCCGAGCTGACCGGCGCCGAGGTGCGCTATCTCATGGCCTGCGAATGGGCGCGTTTCCCGGAGGATATCCTGTGGCGTCGCTCCAAGCTCGGCCTGACCATGCCCGTTGCGGACCGTGACGCGCTGGCCGCGTTCATGGCGTAGCCCGGATGGAGCGAAGCGCAATCCGGGAAAGTTTCACCGCCGACGGACCGTCCCGGATTACGCTGGCGCTCCATCCGGGCTACGGGGCTAGAGATATCTGCGCCAAGTCGCCCGGACTTGAGCTTCGGTCGCGAATCTGCCCTGCGCAGCCGCCTCCTTGGATCTCGCAATTGCCACTCTCTCATCGTCCGAGAGGATGATGTGAGCGTTCACTTCCACGCCGGCAAGCTGCAGCACGATCCGGGCAATGTCGTCCTGCGCCTCCGCGGGTAGTCGGCGTGCGATCCCGATGGTTTCCTCCAGCAACTTGGTCATGTTTGCGATCATACGTCCCTTGAGGTCCGGCACGAAGGCCAATTTGGGACCATCCGCCCCGAACCGGTTGAGCTAGGGACGATCGGCCGCTAGCGTGCGGCGGAATCGGGGGTGGCAGGGACCATGACTGACGAGTTGCCCAGAACAGACGCCATAGCCGATGCGCTCGGCGCGGATGCGTATCCGGCGGCGGCGCAGCCGTTGCTGCGCATCGAGGGCGTCGCCAAGACGTTCGGAACGTTCCGGGCCGTGGACGGTGTCTCGCTCGAGATCAAGGCGGGCGAGTTTTTCGCGCTGCTCGGGCCCAGCGGCTGCGGCAAGACCACGCTGCTGCGCATGCTCGCCGGCTTCGAGGCGCCGGACGAAGGGCGCATCCTGCTCGGGGGCAAGGACATCGCGCGGGCGCTGCCGCACGAGCGTCCGATCAACATGATGTTCCAGAACTACGCGTTGTTTCCGCACCTGTCGGTGCGCGACAACATCGCCTTCGGCCTGAAGCGCGCCGGCATGGTGCGCGCCGACATCGCCACGCGCGTGGCCGAGATGGTCGCGCTGGTGAAGCTCGAAGGGCTGGAGAAGCGCAAGCCCGACCAGCTTTCCGGTGGCCAGCGTCAGCGCGTCGCGCTGGCGCGCGCACTGGCGCGCCGCCCGCAGCTTCTGCTGCTCGACGAGCCGCTCGCAGCGCTGGACAAGAAGCTGCGCGAAAGCACGCAAGGCGAGCTGATGGAGCTCCAGCGCCGGCTCGGCATGACCTTCATCATCGTCACGCACGACCAGGAGGAGGCGATGACGATGGCGAGCCGGATCGGTGTGATGAAGGCCGGCAAGCTCGCCCAGGTCGCGCCCCCCCGCGAGCTCTATGAGGCGCCGCGCTCGCGCTGGATCGCGGAGTTCGTCGGCGACATCAATCTGTTCGACGGTGAGTCCAGACTGCGCGACGGTCATCGCCTGGTCATCGGCACGCGCGATGCGGGCACGCTGGTGGTGGCCGAGCCGCGCGAACCGGTCGGCGCCGGAAAATTTGCGGTCGCGATCCGCCCTGAAAAGGTCAAGCTGTCGCGCCGCGGCCCCGTGAGCGAAGCCGGTCATGAAACCGCGATCAACCGGCTGGACGGCGTGGTCGCCGACATCTGCTATCTCGGCGGCACCACCACCTACAAGGTGAAGCTCGATTCCGGCGGGATGGTGCAGGCTTCCGTGGCCAACAGCGCGCGCCTTGACGTCGACGCCTACAGCCTGAACCAGCACGTCGTCGCCTGGTTCACGCCCGACGACTGCGTGGTGCTGCCGTCATGAGCTCCCGCAGCATCTTCGCACGGCCGGCGCGTTTTGCCGCGATCGCGCCCTATCTCTGGATGGTGCTGTTCTTCCTGGTGCCGTTCGCCTTCGTGCTCAAGATCAGCCTGTCGCAGACCGCGATTGCGCAGCCGCCTTACGAGCCGGTGTTCGACCTGACGGCGGGATGGGAGGCGCTCAAGGCGGCCTTTGCCGCGCTGTCGGTCGACAATTTCAGGCTGCTTGGCTCCGACGACATCTATGTGTTCGCCTATGTGCGCAGCCTCACGGTCGCGGTGACCGCGACTGCGCTGCTGCTCCTGATCGGTTACCCCATCGCCTATGGCATGGCGCGGCTGCCGAAGCGCTGGCAGGCGGTGGCGATGGTGCTGGTGATCGTGCCGTTCTGGACCTCGTTCCTGATCCGCATCTATGCCTGGATCAACATCCTTCAGCACGACGGCCTGCTCAACCAGATCCTGCTGACGCTGCATCTGGTCAGCCAGCCGGTGGTGTGGCTCTCCACCGACACCGCGATGTATATCGGCATCGTCTATTCCTATCTTCCGTTCATGATCCTGCCGCTCTACGCGACGCTCGCCAAGATGGAGCCGGTGCTGGAGGAGGCGGCCTCCGATCTCGGCGCGCCGCCGTGGCAGGTGTTCTGGCTCGTCACCTTTCCACTGTCGCTGCCCGGCGTCGGGGCCGGCGTGCTGTTGTGCTTCATCCCCATCGTCGGCGAGTTCGTCATCCCGGATCTGCTGGCCGGCTCCAACTCGCTGATGATCGGCCAGACCCTGTGGCTCGAATTCTTCACCAACAAGGACTGGCCGGTCGCGTCCGCCGCCGCGATCGTGCTGCTGGTGGTGTTGCTGGTGCCGCTGTTGCTGTACGAACGGCTGCAGAAGCGGCAACTGGAACAGGGGCGGTGAGGCGATGCGCAAGCTCTCCCGCCTGTCCCGCTTCAACATCGCCTCGCTCGCGCTTGGGCTGGCCTTCCTCTACCTGCCGATCCTGATCCTCGTCATCTATTCCTTCAACGCCTCGCGGCTGGTGACGGTGTGGGGCGGCTGGTCGCTGCGCTGGTATCACGAGTTCTTCAATGATCGCGCGATGATCGAGGCAGCCTGGATGAGCTTGCGGGTGGCGGTCTCCTCCGCGACCATTGCGACGCTGCTCGGCACGCTCGCCGCCGTGGCGCTGTCGCGCGGTGCGCGGTTCCGCGGCCGCACGCTGTTCTCCGGCATGCTCTATGCGCCGCTGGTGATGCCGGAGGTGATCACCGGATTGTCGTTGCTGCTGCTGTTCGTGGCGCTGAACGCCGAGCGCGGCTTCTGGACGGTGACGATCGCCCATACCACGCTGACGATGTGCTTCGTCGCGGTGGTCGTGCAGTCCCGTCTCGGCTCGCTCGACCGTTCGCTGGAAGAGGCAGCGATGGACCTCGGCTGCAACCCGTTGCGCGCGTTCGTGGCCGTCACGCTGCCGCTGATCGCGCCCGCGATCGTCGCCGGCTGGATGCTCGCCTTCACCCTGTCGCTCGATGATCTCGTGATCGCGAGCTTCACCACCGGTCCCGGCTCGGCGACCTTGCCGATCCGGATCTATTCGGAGGTGCGGCTCGGCGTGAAGCCCGAGATCAACGCGATCTGCACGCTGGTGATCGGCCTGATCGCGATCGTCATCGTGATTGCCTCGCTCGCCTCGAAGCTGTCGAGCTCGCAGGGCGAGAGCGCGGCGCCGTTATGACAGGCGTCGTTCCGGGTTCGCGCCGCGCGCGGCCCGGAATGACCATTGCCTAGGACTTCACCGCACCCGCGGTGAGCCCGCCCACCATGTAGCGGCGGAAGGCGTAGTAGATCGCCGCCGGCGGCAGCGCGTAGATGAAGCCGGTGGTCATCAGCAGCTCCCACGGCGAATCGTCGGCGGCGAGGAAGTTGCCGAGCGCGACGGGCAGCGTGAGCTCGCGGTCGTTGGAAAGCAGCAGGAACGCGTAGAGATATTCGTTCCAGGCGAGCAGCACCGCGTAGGTGCCGATCGCGACCAGCGAGGGCATCATCAGCGGCAGATAGACCAGCCGGAAGATCTGGAGCGTGGTCGCGCCGTCCATCACGGCGGCTTCGTCCAGCTCGACCGGCAGCTTGTCGGAAGCCTGCTTCAGCACCCAGATCGCGTAAGGGCTGGCGATCGTGACCATGGCCAGGATCAGCGCCCAGTGATTGTTGAGCAGGCCGTAATTGCCCATGGTCCGGTACATCGGCACGGCGAGGAACGCCGCCGGAATGAAATAGGTGAAGAGCGCCAGATTCATCACGATGCGCCCGCCGGGCACGCGCAGCCGCGAGATCGAGAACGCTGCCGCGGTGGCGATGAACAGCGTCAACGCGCCGACGGCCGCCGCGATCACCAGCGAATTCCAGAACTGCACGTAGAAGTCGCGCAGGAAGTAGTGCTGCTGCTTGAACACGATCTCGAAGTTGTGCAGCGTCGGATGGTCCGGCCACAGCTTGCCCGAGAACGCGTCCTCCTTCGGAGAGATCGCGAACAGGAACATGTGATAGATCGGGACCATCGTCCAGATGAAGACGGGAATGCCGATCAGCAGCAACCGCGCTTCGGCTGCGACGTCGCGCCAGGAAAATTCGCTCAACCCGGGGAGCTTCATCGCGACAACCGTTTCATCATGAAGTACACGAGCGGCAGGACGAACGGCATTGCGCAGACGATCGATGCCATCGCCAGCGAGAGCTGGTCGAGCCGGAGATAGCGGATGCCGAGCGTCGCCAGCACGTGCGTGAGGTCGGCCGGGCCGCCGCCGGTGAGGAGGTAGACGCTGTTGAAATCGCCGAGCGTCCAGATCATCGAGAGCAGCGTGCAGGTGATGTAGAGCGTCTGCATCGACGGCCAGGTGATGAAGCGGAATTTCTGCCACCAGCTCGCGCCGTCCACCTCGGCGGCCTCGAACAGATCGTGCGGGATCGCGAGGCGTCCGGTGATCAGGATCAGCGTCCAGAACGGCAGCGACTTCCAGATGTGCACGGCGATCGCCATGGTCAGCGCCACGGTCGGGTCGTTCAGCCAGTTCGGGCCGTCATCGCCGGTGAAGGAGAAGATGAGGTGGTTGATCACGCCCCATTCGGGATTGAGCATGAAACGCACCGACAGGATGGTCGGGATCGACGGCACCGCCCAGGGCAGGATGAAGATCACCGAGAGCCATTTGATCCAGGTGCGCTGCTGGGCGAAGAAGCCGGACAGGAACAACGCGATCAGCATCTTGATGTTGATGCCGATGACCAGGAAGATCAGCGTGTTGACCGCGGCGCGCGCGAAGATCGGATCGTTGTAGAGCGCGACATAGTTCGCCGGTGCCCGCGCCAGCCACAGCCCGTAGCAGACGGGATAGACGACGAAGGCGAGGAAGACCAGCAGATAGGGCGCGAGCAGCGCGATGCCCCAGACCTGCGCCGGGGTCAGCCGCGACGACAAGGGCGGCGCGGGGATTGCCTGATCGCCAGAGAGCGTGATCGCCATTCTTTTCGGACTCTTCAAAGAGATGCCGGCCGCTAAACGCGGCCGGTGTTGTTCTTATACCTCTCCCTGCAAAGCAGGGAGAGGGGAGGAATGATTTAACCCGCGACCTGCTTGATGCGGGCGATCAGTTCGTCGACGGCCTTGTCGACCGGGACCTTCTCGCTGACGACCCGGTTCATCGCCTTGGCCCAGACGTTCTCGTTGTTCAGGATCGTGAACTTCCAGTTCTTGGTGAAGTCGAACGCAGCGGTGCCGCCGGTGAACTGGGCGTAGACCGCCTTGCGGTGCTTGTCGGCCTGCCAGAACGGGCTCGCCTGGCTTTCCTTGGTCACCGGGAACCAGCGGCCCAGCGCGCCCTCGATATAGGGGCGGACGTTCTCTTCCTGGAGCAGGAAGCTGATGAACTGCTTGGCCTCGGCCTTGTTCTTGGCCGCGGTGAACACCAGCCCGGTCTTGACGTCGGAGCGGTAGCGGATCGTCGACCCATCAGGCGCCTTCGGGAAGGACGCCGTGACGATGTCCTGCTCATAGGCCTTCTTGCCGGCCTCGCGCTGCTCGGGCGTCAACGCCTGGTTCTGCGAGTCCTCGTACCACTTCGCCGCGATCGAGATCGTGAAGTTGTGGGTCATCACGATGGTCTTGTTGTGGAAGGCGACGTTGTTGTCCGGATCCTTCCAGGTCGTGGACGAGGGCGGGGTGCAGCCCTTGATATAGGTGTCGGTGTAGTCCTTCATCGCCTTGATCAGGTTCTCGCGAACCTTGGGATCGTCGACCAGCAGCTTGCCGTCGTCGTCGACCAGCTTGACGTGATAGGCGTCCATGAAGGTGTAGAACGACTGGAAGGCGTCGGTGGATTCCACGCCCATCGGCTGGCCGACGGCGTAGATGCGCTGGCCGGTGGCCTTGCGGATCGCCGGCTGCACCTTGTCGCACCAGAACGTCCAGTAACCTTCCCAATCGGTCGGGATGTCGGCGAGCTTGAAGCCGGCCTTCTCCAGCATGTCGTTCCAGATCTGGACGTGCATGCTCTGCTGCTTCAGCGGGAAGCCGTAATAGGCCTTCTTCTTGGTGACGTCGTTGTAGAGGATCGACGCATCCAGCGTGTTCTGCACGAACCGACCCTTGATCGGCTCCATGACGTCGGTGAGATCCTCGAGCTTGCCCTCATAGGCCCACTTGCCCTGCGCCTGCACGTCATAGCTGTCGGAATAGGCGACGTCGGGCACGGTGCCGGCATCGAGGGCTGCGACCGTCTTCGGAATCATGTCCTGGATCGCGTACTGCGACAATTCGACCTTGATGCCGGTCTTGGCTTCGAACTTCTTGATCGTCTCGATCAGCGCGTCGTCTTCGGAGCGGTAGAAGCCCTTGCCCCACCAGACCGTAATCGTCTTCTGTTGCGCAAATGCGGGTGCAGCGGCTGCGAACAGCCCCGCCGCAGCGACCGCCAGTGTGACTGCGCCAATAACCTTGGATTTCACGTTTTTCTCCCTCAAGCCGCCGGTGTTTGAACCGGTCGGAAAAAACACTAGCGCATGGTGGTAGCGCAATCAACGCATCTTGTCGGACCTGGGTCGTGGGGTGTCGGGCCGAAGGTGATGCTTAATGCGCGCATCGATCCAATCGCCGCATCAATTCGCCCTGATCAATTCGCGTCGACCGGCCGGTGTCGGTCGACCAGTCCTTAATTGGACTTGGCGCTAATTCGACTTGGCGTTTTCCTTGACGTTTTCCTTGGCGTTCTCCGCCGTCGGCGAGTCTGCCGGTGCGGGACGCTTTCCGGTGCCGGTGATGCGCTCGATCGCGGAGCGCACGGCATCTCCGGCCTTGCGGTCCTTCAGCATGTCGAGCAGGGGCGCGGAGGCGGGCGAGCGGCGGATCAGGCTTTCCGGATCGGGGAAGATCAGCGGATCGTCCCAGGGGCCCTGCACCACGAAGGGCAATTCGAAGCCCGAGGCGCTGTTGAGGCTGGCCACGCCCTTCATGTCGTATTCGCGCGTCGGCACCGAGGCGGTGCCTGTCATCGTGATCTTCGCCGCCGGTCCTTCGACGCGGATGTCCTCGGCGGTGGCGACCCCGTCGGAGAATTTCACGGCGATGGTGAGGTGGTCGTAAGGGGTCGAGCCGTTGCGGAAATTGCCGCCGCCCGACAGTGGCCGCCGCTCCAGCCGCTTCAGGAGCTGCTCGGCGTTGAAGCCCGAGATCGCGCCGTCGTGCCCGGTGATGGTGGCGCTGCCGTCGAGCGACTGCACGAGGCCGAACGGGCTCGAGCCGGAGGCGAACAGCGAGACGTTGATGTTGCCGCGGCCGGACAGCTTGTTGAGGCCGAACAATTCGGAGGCGCAGGCCTGGAGGTCGACGTCGGTGAACTGGAATTGCGCCTTGATGTCGGCGACGGTGTCGGAGCGCGCGATGCCGAACGAGCCCTTGGCGATGCCGCCATAGACCTGGGCCTCGCCGACCGAAAGCGCCAGCGTGCCGTTGCGCAAATTGGCGCCGATCGCGGTGCGGCCGAGCTTGGTCGGGCCGACCGTCAGCTTGGCCGCCGACAGGCGCATGTCGAGGTCGGTGGTCGACAATCCGTTGAGATCGAACAGCTGCCTGTTCCAGTCGCGCGCGCCGCTCGCGAGCAGACGGAAGGTCGAGATATAAGGCGTGAAGTCGAGCGCGTCGGCGGCGAGCGTCGCCTGCAGCGTCTGCCGGCCGTTATTGGCGTAGGTCATCACGCCCTCGGCGGTGTTGCCGTCGAGCTCGACATTGACGTTGGTGAGCGCAATCGAGGGGCCGACGACATTGGCGCGCGCCTTCAGCGCGAAGCGGCCGAAGCCGCCGCTGGCAGGCTGCGGCTGGCCGGTCCAGCGCAGCGCATTGCGCAAGGACGGGCTGTCGATCGTGAGCGTGCCTTCCATCATCGGGCTGGTGCGGTTGGCGACGCTGCCGTCGAAGGCGAGCTTGAGCGGCGCGCTGGCGATCCGCGCCTTCAGGCCGGAACGGTCGCCGGAGAGGGCGGCGACGAAATCGGCGAAGCTGATCGAGCCGTCGACGCGTTCGCCGCGCCAGTCGAACTGGCCGGTCGCGGCGAAGGAGCGCGAGATCGAGGGCCAGGCCAGCGACAGATCGATGTCGTCGAACTGCTCGGTGGCGTGCGTGGCGGCGTCCTCGTAATTGAGCACGCCGTCCTGGATCCGGATCTCGGAGAACGATACTTGGTTCTCGGCGCCGGGCTTCATGGTGCGCGCGATGGTCTGGATGAAGGGCGTCCAGTTGCTCTCGCCGTCCGGCTTCAGGCTGACCTGGATGCGCGGCCGCAGCAGCGTCAGGTCGGCGATCTCGAAGCGTTGCAGCAGCAGCGGCAGCAGCCGCAGATTGGCGGTGAGCACGTCGACATGGAGTGCGGGATCGCTGGTGCCGCCGCCCTTCAGACCGACGTCATGGAAGGAGATGTAGCTCGCCGGCAGCACCGAAATGTCGATGTTGCCTGCGACATTGAGCTCGAGCCCGGTGACGTCGCGGATCTGCGCTTCCACGGCCTTGCGCAGCGCGTCGCGGTTGATGAGCCAGGAGGTCGCGATCAGGGCGATCAGCGCGACACCGAGCAGCGCCGCGATCGGCGTCCCGAGGCGCTTCATTCCTTGGGCCATGGTCAATGGCATGTCCTGATCGGGTTGGTCGTTGGAGCCGGAAGGGCGGGCCGGGAAACCCGCGCGCCCCTCGTCCAAGCCTTGTTACGTTACAAGTCGTGTTATGTTAAGTGCCGCAACTTGATGGGTTTTCTTGTCGCTTTCAAGGCCGCGGGCGGTCCTGCCCACGGCGTGGGCAGCTTCTACCACCACCCCGTGGAGCGGAGAACCCCGTATCATTGACGGCTTCGGACGATTTCGCCTAATAATCGCCGCCAATAAGGCGCGACGCCCGCAAGCCGAAGGTTCAGTCGAGGTTTTTTGCATGAACAAGGTCTATCCCGACGCCAAGTCGGCGCTCGACGGCATTCTGAAGGACGACATGATGATCATGTCGGGCGGCTTCGGCCTCTGCGGCATCGCCGAAGAGCTGTCGGACGCGATCCGCGAGTCCGGCGTCAAGGGGTTGACGGTCGTCTCCAACAATGCCGGCGTCGACGGCATCGGGCTCAGCCGCCTCCTGGAAACCCGTCAGATCAAGAAGATGATCTCGTCCTATGTCGGCGAGAACAAGCTGTTCGCCCAGCAATTCCTCGCCGGCGAGCTGGAACTCGAATTCAATCCGCAGGGCACGCTGGCCGAGCGCATCCGCGCCGGCGGCGCCGGCATCCCGGCCTTCTACACCAAGACCGGCGTCGGCACGCTGATCGCCGAAGGCAAGGAAGTGAAGGAATTCGACGGCGAGAAGTACCTGATGGAGCGCGGCCTGTTCGCCGACCTCGCCATCGTCCACGCCTGGAAGGGCGACACCGCCGGCAACCTCATCTACCGCAAGACCGCACGCAATTTTAACCCGATGATGGCGACCGCCGCCAAGATCACGGTGGCCGAGGTCGAGCATCTGGTTCCCGCCGGTGAGCTCAATCCCGACCATATCCACACGCCCGGCATTTTCGTGAAGCGCATCGTCGAGGTCGGATCGGCCAAGAAGCGCATCGAATTCCGCAACACCCGCCCGCGCAGCGCCGCCTAAGCGCAACAGGAGACTCACATGGCCTGGACCCGTGAACAGATGGCTGCGCGCGCCGCGAAGGAACTGCGTGACGGCTATTACGTCAACCTCGGCATCGGCATCCCGACGCTGGTCTCGAACTACATCCCCGACGGCGTCGACGTCAGCCTGCAGAGCGAGAACGGCATGCTCGGCATGGGCCCGTTCCCCTATGAGGGCGAGGAAGACGCCGATCTGATCAATGCCGGCAAGCAGACCGTGAGCGAGCTGCCCTCGACCTCCTATTTCTCGAGCGCGGATTCCTTCGGCATGATCCGCGGCGGCCACATGGACCTGTCGATCCTCGGCGCCATGCAGGTGGCCCAGAACGGCGATCTCGCCAACTGGATGATCCCCGGCAAGATGGTCAAGGGCATGGGCGGCGCGATGGATCTCGTCGCCGGCGTCAAGCGCGTCGTCGTGGTGATGGAGCATTCCGCCAAGGACGGCTCGAAGCTGCTGAAGAAGTGCAATCTCCCGCTGACCGGCGAGCGCGTGGTCGACATGGTCGTCACCGATCTTGCCGTCTTCACCATCGACAAGCACGGCGACGGCGGCATGGCGCTGATCGAGCTCGCCGACGGCGTCTCGCTCGACGAGGTCAAGGCCAAGACCGAAGCCGAATTCCGCGTCGCGCTGAAGAATACCTGAGATAGCGAAAACGAATGAGCGTGAATGGCCGGGGTTTGCCCCGGCCATTTTCGTTTGAGTGTGCGGGATGGGCCAAGATGATGGCGCTCGGAGAACGGGGGCGCCGCCACAGTCCCCGCTGTCGTCCTGGCGAAGGCCAGGACCCATACCGCGAGGTCTATCGATCGCGGTCGGTGATCGTCCCGAACGGCCGGTCTTCGCCAAACTTTGTTCGGTGGGTATGGGTCCTGGCTTTCGCCAGGACGACGTTGGGGAGACAGGAGCGCGCCGCCATGACGGTCGGCTACGACCTCGCCGCCCACACCTTGCCCCACCGCGCCGACACGCTCGCAATCCACGACGGCTCCTCGCGCACCAGGCGGAAGCCGAGATTGGCGGGCGGCATGCCTTGCGCGCAGCCGCCGGCGCGGGCATCGCGGATGAAATCGGTGACATAGGCGCGGTGCGCGCCTTCGGCGACACGGACGCCGCAGTTCACAGTCGGTTTGCCGGCGTTGCCGGCCTCGTCGGTCCGCGAGCGCACGAAGCAGGTCGAGGTCCACTCCCAGACGTTGCCGGCGAGATCTTCGATGCCGTGCTCGTTCGCGCCGAACCTGCCGAACGGATAGGCCGTCGAGTCGGAGAGGTCGCGTTCGGATTCGCGCTCATAGCGGCTGATCCAGCGCTTCGAAGGATCGTCAGCGTCCACCGGCGCGCCATCGTCCTTGAATCGCGAGCCCGCCGCAAACGCCCATTCCGCGTCGCTCGGCAGGCGCCACGTCTTGCCGGTCTTGTGCGAGAGCCAGGTCGCATAGGCCTGCGCATCGTGCCAGCTCACCTGCACTGCAGGGCGATCGGCGGCGATCGCCACGTCGCGATCGAGCGCGCGGCAGGCGCCATCCTGCACGCAAAGCTGATAGTCGGACGACGAAACCTGATGCCGCATGACGTGCAGCGACCGGTCGAACCGCATCGTGCGCAGCGGCGCTTCGGCCTGCCGCCCGCCACGCGTGAAATCGCCGGCCTCGCGATAGGACAGGTCGCCCGGCGCCAGTCTGACGATCGCAGGCTCCGCCGGAGTGCCATGCGTCGTCATGTCCGAGACCAGCGGCGCCACGGCCATCGGTGCCGCGAGGCCGGCGGCGCAGGCGAGCAGCAATTTGAGCTTGAATGCGACCAGCATGGTCGTCTCCCGAAGGAAGAAGGGGCCGGTGATCGCCGGCCCCTTCTCGCGTCTAGTTGGTGGTGGCCGGGATGTCCGCTGGCGCCTTCACCTGGGTCATCAGATCGTCGTTCCACTTGCCTTCGACCTTGAAGTGCGCGGTGGCGCCGAGGTCGGCGGCCTCGATCAGATTATGCGTGACATAGGCGTAGATGCCCGGTTGCAGGAACTTGTACAGTGCCGCTCCGGCCGAGCCGCCGCGGATGAACCAGGTCTCGAGCCCGACCTCGGGTGCATTGCCGAACTTGCCGGTCTCCCAGACATAGTCGCCATGGCCGCCGATCAGATGCGGGCGGCTGTCGCGATTGGCTTGCGAGTGCACGATCAGCACGTTCTCGCCGACATTGGCGGTCAGCGCGTTCTTGCCGGTGAGTGCACCGACCTTGCCGTTGAACACGACATGGGTCGGCGTGAGCTTCTTCATCACCTCTTCGGTGTCGGTGAAGGCTTCGCCCGGCGAGTCGTAGGACTTGAAGTTACCCTTCTCGTCGCGCGGCACGTACATGTCCTGCTCGCCGATGTAGTAGACCTTGTCGTATTTCAGCGCGTGGCCCTTGCCGTCGTTCAGTCCCTCGCGCGGCAGCACCATCACGGCGCCGTTCATGCCGGAGACGACGTGCCAGGGGATCATCGGACCGCCCGGCGCGCAGTGATAAACGAACACGCCGGTCTTGGTCGCCTTCCAGCGCAGCACGACCTGCTCGCCGGGATTGATCAGAGTGAGCGCACCGCCGCCGAGCGCGCCGGTCGCGGAGTGGAAGTCGATGTTGTGCGGCATGGTGTTGGTCGCGGGATTGACCAGCGTCGTTTCGACGTAGTCGCCCTCATGCACGACCATCAGCGGGCCCGGCATCGAGCCGTTGAAGGTCATCGCCTGGAAGGTGGTGCCCTTCTCGTCGATGACGACCTTCTTCTCCTCTATCGTGAGCTTGAATTCCACGATCTTGGGGCCCTGCTTGGTCGCCTGCTCGTGCGCATGCACGAACGGCGGAGCGACCAGCTCGACCTTTTGACGCGGCAGTTTGAGATCTTCGGCAGCCAGGGCGGGGGTCGCCAGCATCAGGGCGGTCGCGGCGGCGCTGATCAATGCGGCTCTGCGGGTGAACATCGGAAGCATCCTTCATCTGAAATGGTTTTGATGACGGGATGCAGTGTGCGCCGATCTCGGCAACGGTGTTTGCTCTGCGACAAGCTTTTGCCGGATTCGCCTCCGCAACAGTACTTGGGTGCTCTTCAACGGAGCAGGATCGGTGACACCACGTTAACTGCGTCCGAGGGCGTGATGCGGATGTCGAGGCCGAGCGACCAGCGGCCGGACAGCGGTGCGGACATCCTGACGCGCCACTGATCGTTGCCGACGCGTTCGGCATTTGCGGTTACCGGCGCCACACCGTGCTCGGGGTTGCCGAGCGTGACCGCAACGGCATCGGCGCTAAGCGGCAATTCGTTCGCATCTTCGAGCTGGATTGCGATCTCGACCGGACCGGCGCGCCCGGGCGAGACCGTGACGTTCGCCATGGCCTTTTCGGCATGGAGATGCGTGAAGAAGCTCTCGTCCGCTTCGGACGTCACCGCGGCCGGGGCGGCCGCCGGCTCCGGGCGGTGTGCGGGCTGTGCAATCACCATATGCTCTGCCTTCTCCGGCGCCTGCGCGCCGATGGCCTGCACGTCGAGCGTCACTTTCACCTCGCCGGCATGCTCGAACGACAGCGTCACCGGTACCTGGTCGCCGACATGGAGCGGCGCATCGAGGCCGATGAACATCAGGTGTCCGCCGCCCGGCGCGAGCGTGAGGGATTGTCCCGGCGCGATGACGAGCCCGTCGACGAGCGGGCGCATGGTCATGACGCCGTCGTTGACGGTCATCTCGTGGATCTCGGTGCGAAGCGCATGGGCGGCCGATGCGGTCTTCAACCGCTCCGGCGCAGGGCCCCTGTTCTCGATCGTCAGATAGCCGCCGGCGACCTTGGCGCCGCCGGGCGTCGCCCGGCTCCAGGCCCTGGTGATGACGAGATCGCCGCTGGCCGTGTCGGCGGCGAAGGCGGGCGGGCAGACAAGGCATGTCAGAGCGACCGCGCCGGCAAATGCGCGCCTGGATGAGATCATGGTCGAAGCCTTCGCGGGGACGCGGCTAGAGGAGACGAATGGCAACCCAGACCGCGGCCCAGATCGCCAGCGACAACACGGCGAGGACAGCGATTGCGGCGACCAGGACATGCGCGACGCCGACCGGGCCCGGTGCCGCCGGGGCGGGCCGGAAGTCGTCAAAGCGCGGGATATGGCCGCGGACATCGAGCAGGGAGAGAATCAGTTCGAGTGCGAAAAGCCTCATGGCAGACGCTCCGGATGGCCGTGCGAATTGCACGGGATCATGGCTCGGAACGGGCCGCCGCGCTTTGCGCGAGCGCAAATGTTTGCGGCGCCCCCGGTCCGAATTTGCGCGAGCGCAAGGTCGCCCCCGCAAATCCGGGTTAGCTGAATGCATTCCGTGATTTGCCGTGATGTCTGCGGCTGAAATTTACGAATGGGTAAGATTATGAGAGCTGATCTTGCAGCGAGCTACGGCGAAGAGAGATTGCCGCGCTACACGAGCTATCCGACCGCACCGCACTTCTCGCCCGTCATCGGCGCCGACGCCTACGCCCGGTGGCTGTCCGAGCTTCCCGCCGAGGCCAGCGCGTCGCTCTATCTGCACGTGCCGTTCTGCCGCGAGATGTGCTGGTATTGCGGCTGCCATACCCAGATCGTCCGGCGCGACGAGTTGATCGCGGCCTACCAGCGGACGCTGCGCAGCGAGATCGCTCAGGTCGCCGAGACGATCGGACGCCGCATCAGGGTCGAGCACATCCATTTCGGCGGAGGCACGCCGACCATCATGGCGCCGGAGGCCTTTGCCGAGTTGATGGCGGCGATGCGCCAGGCGTTCTTCGTGCTGCCTTCGGCCGAGATCGCGGTCGAGATCGATCCCCGCACGCTGACGTCAGACATGGTCGAGGCCATGCGGCTTTCCGGCGTCAATCGCGCCAGCCTGGGGGTGCAGAGTTTCGACCCCGTCGTGCAGCGTGCGATCAACCGCGTGCAGAGCTTCGAGCAGACGGCCGATGTCGTCGACATGCTCCGGTCCGCGGGCATCAGGGGGATCAATTTCGACCTGATCTACGGGCTGCCGCATCAGACCGTGGCTTCGTGCCTGGATACGGTGCGGCGCAGCCTCTCGCTGGCGCCCGATCGCTTCTCGGTGTTCGGCTACGCTCATGTGCCTGATTTCAAGAAGCACCAGCGCATGATCAGCCAGGGCGCTCTGCCCGACGGCCTGGCGCGTCACGACCAGGCCTGCGCGATCGCGAATGCGCTGAAGGAGGCCGGTTACGTGCAGATCGGGCTCGATCATTTCGCGCGCCCCGACGATTCCATGGCCGTGGCCTTCAAGGAGCGGACGCTGCGGCGTAATTTCCAGGGCTATACCACCGACAAGGGCGAAGTCCTGCTCGGTTTCGGCGCGAGCGCCATCGGACATCTGCCGCAGGGCTACGTCCAGAACGAGGTGCAGATCGGCGCCTATGCGCAGAGCGTCAGTGCCGGCCGCCTCGCCACCGCGAAGGGCTATGGGCTCACCGACGACGACCGGCTGCGGGCCGACATCATCGAGCGCATCATGTGCGAGTTCAGCGCCGATCTCGGCGACATCTGCGCGCGCCATGGCGCGGAGGCCGAAGCGATGCTCCAATCGGCATCGCGTCTGAAGCCGCTGATCTCGGACGGCGTCGTGAGGCTGGAGGGCGACCGGCTCGCGGTCGCGAACGATTCGCGCTTCCTGGTCCGCAGCGTCGCCGCCGCGTTCGACGCGCATCTGGACCCGGGCAAGCAGCTGCACAGCCGGGCGGTGTAGTTCACCCCGTGGCGCATCCTTCGAGACGCCCGCCTTCGGCGGGCCCTCAGGATGAGGACGGAGTGCGTAGCCGCAATTGCGACGGGCACAGTAGCCGGTCAGCCTCATCCTGAGGAGACCGCGGAGCGGTCGTCTCGAAGGACGAGGCGCTTGCTCAGGCCTCGCCGCCAGAGAAGCAATCGCCAGCTTGCGCTCCAACAAAGAAACCGCTGCCCGTTCCGCTATCGTCGTTTCGGAACGGAGTTGTCCATGCCCTTTCGATCCGACGATCTGGTCGATGACATCATGCGTACGGCGCCGCATACGATCCGCGTGTTTCTCGCCTTCAGGCTGGCCTGTGTCGGCTGTCCGATCGCAACCTTTCACACGGTGGATGACGCCTGTCGCGAGCACGGCATCGACCGCGAAAAATTCCTCGCCGCGCTGTGCGACTGCGTGCCGGCGTGAGAAGGTCTGGAATTCGCGCGGGCCGCGTGCGGATTCCCGGGTGAGGGAGCGCTTTCGCCGTAAGCGAAAGCGGCTCTCACCCCAAGCTTCGGGAGCAGAGTAAACCTGCCGGCGCTGCCCTCACGCCGCGCCGCTGTCGGGGCTGCGCTCCGCCAGCACGACGATCCCATGCGGATCGCGCAGGATGATGCGCTGGCGGCCGCTCTCGACGAGGCCCCGGCTCTCCCAGCCGCTCAGGATGCGGCTGACGGTGTGCAGCGTGGTGCCGGTCATCTGCGCGATGTCCTGGCGGCTGATCGGGAAGTCGATCTCGATGCCGTGGTCGAGCTTCTTGCCGGATTGCTTGGCGAGGCGCAGCAGCACATGCGCGATGCGTTGCTCGACCTGCTGGGTCGACATTTCCAGGATGCGGGTGTGGCTCTCCTGGAGCCGCGTGCCGACGGTCTGGAGCGTGTTGGCGGCGAGCGAGGGAAACCGCTCGACCAGCCGCGGCCAGGCCGAGGTCGGCCAGATCAGCACCACGCTGTCGTCGACAGCCATCGCAGTCGCGGGGTAGCGCGCGGCTCCGATCGCCATCGCGAGCCCGAACGTCTCGCCGGGCGCGACATAGCGCACCACGATCTGCTCGCCGGCCGGCGTGGTCTTGGCGGCGCGGACATGGCCGTGCAGCAGCAGGAAGAAGGATTGCGCATCCGCGCCCTGCTCGAAGATGGCGCTGTTCTTGGGATAGCGCGCCGAACGGGCCTCGCGCAGGATTTCGTCCAGGGCTTCCGGCGTGATCCCGGCAAACAGCGGCAAATGCGCCACCAGCGATGTGTCGACCTTGGCCATTCTGCCTCCTTGGCATCAGGGAGTGTGATGGCACCTGCAATCGTCCTGATGTTTGCGATAGCGCAAAACCGGCCGGACGGGGCGGCAGTATTTTTCCAGGCAACAGTCTGAATTGACAGGAGTTGCCCCTCATGGCTGGCGCCCGATCCCGCAATTTTGTGGGCTGGCCGCTGTTCGCGAACAGCTTTCGGCCCTTTTTCCTGCTCGCCGCCGTCCAGGCAGGGCTCTCGATCCTGGCCTGGCTGCCGATGTTCCATGGCGAATTGTCGGTGACGTCGGCCTTCGCGCCGCGCGACTGGCATGTCCACGAGATGCTCTATGGATTCCTGCCGGCCGTGATCACCGGGTTCCTGTTCACGGCGATCCCGAACTGGACCGGGCGGCTGCCGATCCAGGGGACGTCGCTGGGTGCGCTGCTGGGGGTGTGGCTCGCCGGCCGCGCCGCGGTGACGTTGTCCGCCGACCTCGGCTGGGCGTTCGCGCTCGTCGCCGATGCCGCATTTCTGGCGCTGGTCGTCGCCGCTGCGACGCGCGAGATCGTCGCGGGCGGCAATTGGCGCAATCTGCCCGTGGTGGCCCTCGTGCTCGTGCTGTTCGCCGGCAATGTCGGCTTTCACCTTGAAGCGCATTACATGGGCGCGGCCGATGTCGGCATCCGCGTCGGCATCGGCGCGGTCGTGCTGCTGATCGCGCTGATCGGCGGCCGCATCATTCCGAGCTTCACCCGCAACTGGCTGGTCAAGTTCAATCCCGGCCGCCTGCCGGTGCCGTTCGGGCGCTTCGACGGCATGGTGGTCGGATTGAGTGCGCTCGCGCTGATTGCGTGGATCGTGGCACCGCTGAACGTGCTCACTGGCGCCGCGATGGCGCTCGTCGGCGTGCTGCATCTGGTGCGGCTTGCGCGCTGGGCCGGCGACCGCACCTTGCGCGAACGGCTGCTGCTGATCCTGCATGTCGGCTATGTCTTCGTGCCATCAGGCTTCCTCCTGCATGCCCTGGCCGTGTTCGGCGCGTTGCCGCCGAGCGCGGGGATTCATGCCTGGATGGCGGGCGCGGCCGGGACCATGACGCTCGCGGTGATGACGCGCGCGAGCCTCGGTCACACCGGGCAGGCGCTGACGGCCTCGCCGGCGACGCAAGCCATCTACGTCGCGATCGTCACCGCGGCGCTGGCACGTGTCGCCGCCGTGGCTTGGCCTGCATATGGCGATGCGCTGCTGCACATTGCCGCTTGCGGCTGGGTCGTCGCCTTCCTCGGTTTTGCGATTGCGTTCGGCCCGCTGCTCGCAGGCAGCAATCGGCGCGCGCTGGCCGTCATGGGCGTGCCGGTGCCGGCACGCTGAGCCTAAGCCGCCGTCGCCGAAGGCACGTCGGCCGGCTTGGCCTGCGGCCGCACGCCCTTGCGCCATGCGGTGATGGTGCAGCCGAAGCGGCCGCGGAACCAGCGCGCCATCGCGCTCTGCGCGGAGAAGCCGAGCTGCACGGCGATATCGGCCAGCGGCCGGCCGGGGTCGTCGATCAACTCGACGACGAGATCGGCGCGTTGCGCGTCGAGGATCGCCGAGAAGCTGGTTCCCGCTTCGGACAGATGTCGGTGGATGGTGCGGCGGGTGCAGGCGAGATGCTCGGCCACGCGCTCGACCGTGCAGTCGCCGCCGGCGAGCAGGGCCCGCACGAGCTCGTCGACCTTTCCCTCCCAGCTTGCCGGCCGGGTCTCGATCGCCTCGATCCGCTTGCGCAGATAGCTCGCGATCAGCGGATGCGCGCTCGGGATCCGGCGCTCCATGTCATGCGCCGACAGCAGGATCGCATCGTCCTCCGCGTTGAACGTGACGCGGCAGCCGTAGAAGTCGCGGTAGCGCTTGCGGTCGTGCGGCGGCGGATAATGCAGATGCACCTCCAGCGGCCGCCAATCGCTGCCGAACAGCGACTGGATGATGCGGTGGACGCTGCCGAGCGCCATGTCGATCGACTGCCGGGGCGCGGTCGGTTGCCGGCCGCGCAGATGCAGCGTGATGGTCACGGTCTGCTTGCCGCGTGCAACGTCGAGCCGCATGCCGTCATGATGGATATGAATGAAACGCGAGAACGCGTCGATCGCTTCGCCGACGGTCGCCTGTTCGCGCACGATCAGGCCGACCGCGCCGAAATTGGTCAGGCCGCCGCGCTCGGCGAGCCGCAAGCCGAAATCTTCGGCGCCGGACGTCTGTGCCGAGAGTTCGAGCAGGCGGCGCAGGCCGGTGACGGCAATGGGCGTATCCGGCTTGTCGAGGCAGGCCAGTGGCAGCTTGACCTTGCGCATCATCTGTTTGGGGTCGAGCCCGACCGACCGGGCGACCTCCGGGTAATAGCTCAAGCCTGCGCTGCGAATGAGGTCGGTCATGCCAACCGTTCCCGCTAACTGTTCCTGCCAGCCATTCCCGCAGATGTCCCGAAATGTAAAGTTTCTGTCCCGATCCGTCAAATCCGGGAACGGGGTGGAACATACATAAGTGAAACCGAAGCACTGGCGCGAATGCCGTGCGCACGACGGCGGGGCGCGATGGGGCCCCGGCCGTCTCGGACCATTTGACCAAGACATTATTGGAACGGGATTATGCCGGGAAACATGCTTTCCAAGGGTGAGATATTCGTCATTGACGCTGACGCCGCCTCCCGCGAACAATTGTCCAACGCGCTCCAACAGAGCGCCTATGACGTGATCTGCTTCGCCGACGGCGCCTCGCTGTTGTCGGAAGCCCGGGCGCGGATGCCGGCCTGCGTGCTGCTGGAGATGCCGCCGGATCGCTCCGCCCTCGACGTGCTCAGGCGGCTACGCGAGGAGAATTGCATGGCGCCGGTCCTGGTGACCTCGGCGAACGGCAGCATCGCCATGGCGGTTGACGCGATCAGGAGCGGCGCGGCCGACTTCATCGAAAAACCGTTCCGCACCCACGACATCGTCGGCCGGATCGATGCCGCCATCGATGAGTTTGCGCAGCCCGGCGCGAGCCGGCAGCGCTGGTTGCCCGGCTGCGAGGCCCTGACGGGGCGCGAAGGCGACGTGCTCGAGCATCTTGCGGCCGGCCTCACCAACAAGGAGATCGCCCGGCGCATGCATCTGAGCGCGCGCACGGTCGAGGGCTACCGTGCCGGCATCCTGAAGAAGGCCGGCGCCAAGAACGTGACAGACCTGCTTCGCCGCATCTTCGGGCAGGGTTCGCCCGCTCAGGTCTAAAGGCTCCGCCGCGGGACGATCGCACGTTCCGCGGCCATGGTGCCGCCGCAGCGACGCCCCACGGAAACCCCAATCGAACCAGTTCCTTGCCTGCCGCGTCCAACCATGTTGGCGAGGCATTTGATCGCGCGTCCGGCTGGCGGCGCGGCGATATCGGCAGGAGGGACTTTGATGCGCATCACCGCAAGATGTTTGGCAACGACGAGCCTGGTTCTGGTGACCACGGCATTCGCACTGCCGTCATGGGCGGCCGACGTGGACGCCACATCCGCCATCGACACCGTCACCGTCTATCCCGACGGCGCGACGGTCACCCGTGTCATCGCGCTGGACCTCGCCTCCGGCGACTCAACGCTGGTCGCCAGGGACTTTCCGCTCTCGCTCGATCCGTCCTCGCTCCGCGTCGAGGGCGAGGCGGGCGCCAAGCTCACCATCGGTACGATTGACGCACGACCGCCGCGCGCGGCGCCGCCGGTCAACCTGCCTGAGCTCGACAAGCGCATCGAGGCATTGAAGGATCAGCGTGCCGATCTGCAAGGCATGATCGATTCCGCCGTAGCCCGGCGCAAATTCGCGCAGCACTTTGCCGAGGCCTCTCCCGCCGGCCTGGGCGACAAGGGCGAGGCACGGCCGATCACCGAATGGCGCGCAGCCTTTGCCGCGGTCGGCGAGGAGATTGCGACCGCCGACACCGCGATCCGCGACGCCACGCGGAAGCAGCGCGAGCTCGATCGCCAGATCGCGCAGCTGGAAGCCGAGCGCTCCGCCAAGCCGCCGAGCAAGCTCGAGGTACGGATCGACGTTGCCTCGGCAGCCGCGACCAAGGCGACGCTGCGGGTGACTTACGCTGTTCGCAATGCGCGCTGGCTGCCGCTCTACGACGCCCGGCTCGACACCGGCGCCAAGGACCGCAAGCCGCAGCTGGAGCTGGTCCGCCGCGCCGAGGTCACGCAATCGACCGGCGAGGACTGGTCGAACGTGACGCTCGGCGTCTCCACGGTTCGCATCGGCCGTGGTGGCAGCGCGCCGGAGCTCAATTCGCTGGTGGCGCAGTATCCGCAAGTGCCGAAGCCGCTCGCGCTCGGCACGGCTTCGGATCTGGCACGGCCCGCCCCGGTGGCACGTCAGATGCAACCCCATCTTTCGAAAATGGCCGAAGCGGCTGAGCCACGCGAGCGTGCCGACGAACAGCAGGCGGTTGCCGAGATCGGCGACTTCCAGGCCACCTTCAAAATTCCCGGCCGCGTCAGCCTTGGCGCCGCCGACGGCGCCAAGGCCTTGCGCATCGCCTCGATGACCGTGCCCGCCGATCTCGCCGTCCGCGCCGCGCCGGTCATGGACCCGACTGCCTTCCTCGAAGCCAGCTTCAAGCAGACCGACGACACGACATTGCTGCCGGGCAAGGTCGCGATCTATCGCGACGGCGTCTTCGTCGGCCGCGGCAAGATTTCGGCCTCGGCCAAGGACGACATCGTGCGGCTCGGCTTCGGCGCCGACGACAAGGTCAGGATCGAGCGCTCTGTGCTCAAGCGCAACGAAGGTTCGGCCGGCCTTCTCGTCACGACGTCGAAGACCGACGAGCGATCGTTCAAGACAACGGTTCGCAACGGTCACGACTTCCCGATCAAGATCGCGATCGAGGACCAGCTGCCGGTCAGCGAAAACGAGGACATCGTGGTCGAGATGCTGCCGTCGAGCACTCAGCCGACCGCGAACAACATCCGCGACAGACGCGGCGTGCTGGAATGGTCGTTCGACGCCAAGCCCGGCGAAGTCAAGGACATCAACTTCGCCTGGCGCATCCGCTGGCCGAAGGACAAGAGCATGGTGATCGTGCCGGCGGGGTAAAGGCACGGTGTGCCCTCACCTCTCCCGTAGGGAGAGGTCGGGTCGCATCGGAAGATGCGATCCGGGCGAGGGGTTACGCTCTCGCCGAATGCTGCGGTCCCTCACCCGGATTGCTGCGCAATCCGACCTCTCCCCGCTGGGGAGAGGTGAGGGACACCGCCCGCATCGATTGCGGCAGCACATACGGCACGCCGTCGGCCTGATGGACCACGGCGTCGATCTCAAAGATGTCGCGGATGGTCTCGCGCGTGACGATGTCCGCGCGCGGGCCGTCGGCGACGAGCCTGCCGCCGTTCAGCACGATCAGCCGGTCGGCGAAGCGGATCGCGAGATTGAGGTCGTGCAGGATCGCGATCACGGCGGTGCCGCCGCCAGCGCGACGCCGGGCGGCTTCGACCAGGTCGATCTGGTGGCGCAGATCGAGGCTCGAGGTCGGCTCGTCCAGCAGCAGGAGCCCCGGTCCATGTTCGGCCTCGCCGCAGGCGAGCTGCACCAGCACGCGGGCGAAATGGGCGCGCTGCTGCTCGCCGCCGGACAATGTCGGCAATTGCCGGTCGCGAAAATGCGCGAGGCCGACCTCGTCCAGCGCGGCCTCCACGAGCCCGCCCGCCTCGTGCGCGCTGCGCTCGCCCGCGCCCATCAGCACGATCTCCTCGACCGTGAAGGGGAAGGTGACGTTGATGTGCTGGGACAGCATCGCGCGGCGCGCGGCAAGCTCGCGTGGGGTATAGCTCCTTATATCGCGCTGCTTCAGCCGTACCTCGCCTTCGCTCGGGCGGAGATCGCCGGAGAGCAGACGCAGCAGGGTCGACTTGCCGGCGCCGTTCGGGCCGATGATGGCGACCATCTCGCCGGCTTCAACGGTCAGACCGACGCCAGCGAGCAGCGTCGCGCGGCCGGCGCGCTTGCTCAAGGCGCGTGCTTCGATCACGGCGCTCATAGCGAGGCGAGCCCGCGCTGCCGCAGCAGGATCCCCAGGAAGACCGGCGCGCCGACCGCCGCCGTCAGAATGCCGATCGGCATCTCCGCAGGTGCCACGATGGTACGCGCCAGCGTGTCGGCGCCGACCATCAGGATGGCGCCGAGCAGCACGGAAGCCGGCAGCAGCAAACGATGAGCCGGCCCGATGACGAGGCGGAGGAGATGCGGCACGACGATGCCGACGAAGCCGATGACGCCGCTGATCGACACCGCGACGCCGGTCATGGCGGAGACCATGACGATCGAGATCCGCTTGAGGCGCTCGACGTCGACGCCGCCGTGAAACGCGTCGGCCTCGCCGAGCACCAGCAGGTCGAGGCCGCGCGCGATATACGCGCAGGCAGCAAGCCCGATGACGAGGATCGGCGCGAGCACGGCGGCCTTGGTCCAGGTCGCGCCGCTCATCGAGCCCAGCATCCAGAACGTGATGTCGCGGAGCTGGCGGTCGTCGGCGATGAACACCAGAAGCCCGATGCCGGCATTGGTGATGGCAGTGATGGCGACGCCGGCGAGCAGGAAGATCGCGATCGAGGTCCGCCCGGCGCGGCTGGAGATGCCATAGAGGATCGCGGTCGTTGCCAGCGAGCCTGCGAAGGCCGCAAGCGGCAGCAACTCGGTCTGGAGGAAGCGCAGCGTCTCGCCGAAGCGCGAATCGGTGAAGACGATCGCGCTTGCGGCCGCCAGCGCGCCACCGCTGGAGACGCCCACCAGCGCGGGATCGGCGAGCGGATTGCGGAACAGGCCCTGCATGATCGCGCCGGCCGCTGCGAGAAGGCCGCCGACCATCGCTGTCGCCGCGATCCGGGGAATCCGGATCGACCACAGCACGAGCTGGTCGCGCGCCGTCATCGCGTCGGCGGCGGTGTCGCCCGCAAGGCCGAGTGCGGCGGGCAAGCGAGAGAGAGGAATACCGGCCGCGCCGACCGTCAGCGCGATGATCGCGGTGACTGCGAGCAGAGCGAGGAGCAGCGGAATGGCAATCGACGTAAATCGCCGTGCCGCGCCCACTCGTCGCGGGCTCCGCGCGTCGATCCCGACCGCCACGCTCATTGCCGGCAGTTCGCCGCCGACAGCGCCGAATTGAATGCGCCGCCATCGGCCAGTGCCGGATAGAGCTTGACGGAGAGATCGCGCGCGGCCGCGGCCGTGCGCGGCCCGAAGCCGAGCAGATAGAGGCCGTCCATGGTGATGAAGCTCTTGTTGGCCGCGACCGGCGTCAGCGCGAAACCGGGGTGGGCAAAGACCGCATCGGCCTGGAGCGAGTCCTTGCCGCGCTCGATCGACAGCACGACGTCGGGCCTGGCCGCCACGATCGCTTCGTCGCCGATGATCTTGTAGCCGTCGTAGTCGTCGACCGCGTTGGCGGCGCCGGCGAGCTGGATGATCTCGTCGGCCGCGGTCTTGTGGCCCGCGACCATGGCGCGGCCGTTCTGGAGCGACATCACGAACATCACGCGCACCGGCTTCTTCACCTGGGCGCGCAGTGCGCGGAGCTGCGCGAGATCGGCGCCGACGGCGGTGCTGAGGCACTCGGCGCGCGCATCGACGCCCATGGCATGGCCGACCAGCCTGATCTTCTCGATCAAGCCGTCCTCGGAGAAGGTCTCGGGCACCAGCACCAGCGGCACCTTCGCCGTCTCCAGGATATCCATGGTCTCGCGCGGACCCGATCCCTGGATCGCCAGGATCAGCGTGGGATTGAGGCCGAGCACGCCCTCGGCCGAGATCTGGCGCATGTAGCCGACATTGGGTTTGTCGTGCAGCGCCGCCGCCGGATAGAGGCTGGTGGTGTCCACGCCGACCAACCGGCTCTCCAGTCCCAGCGCATAGAGGATCTCGGTGATGGCGCCGCCGATCGAGACCGTGCGGGCAAAGTCGGCAACAGTGACGTCGCGATTGCGTGCGTCGTGCACGGTGATACCGGCCGCGTGCGCGGTCGACGCAAGCGCGGTCGTGCCGGCGATCAGGAGATGTGCGAGGGTGCGACAAAATGTCATTGCAGGTTACTTCGTCAGGATCAGCTTGTTCTGTGAGGTGAGGCGGAGGCGATAGGCATCCTCGCCATGTGCGATGATGATCTCGCGCTCATGTGCAAACAGCTCGCGGCTGTCGATCCGGCTCCCTCGCATGGTGAGGGTTCTCATTGTTGCCGAAGGACTTTCCGCCGGCCCTGCCGCGCCGCTGCCGCTGTCTCCTGAGGTTGCTGACATTTTTGGTGTGATGCGCTTTCAAAAATCTCGGATGCTGCTTGTTTGTATAAGCGGCATCTGGCGCATTCCAACGGCGGCAATTTACAATCGATATAAACTGCAACCTTGTGACATTGACCGTCAGAGTGTTGCCACGTTACCAATCATGAGAGCGGGCAACAGGCCCGCGTCTCGAGAAGATCAGCCAGCCAGTCGTCGCGTCGTGCGGCGCACGCCAGCCAAAGACACCAAACTAACAAAACTGAAGTGAAGTGCAGGCTGGGGCTGATATGGCTGACGGGGCTAGGTATTCGCGCGCCCTGATTTTGGGCGCGTCGGTGGTTTCAATTGCGGCATTGGTGACGGAGAGCAGTCTCGCGCAGACCGCATCGCCGGAGGCTGGGCGTGCGTCGTCGGAACGGCCAAAGCAGGCCAAACCCAAGCAGGCCAGGCCGCAGGTCGCACAGCAGGCAACGTCAGATGTCATGAACGCCCGTGCCCAGGCCGGCGGCACGGCGCCTGTACAGGCGCTCGATACCATCACCGTCGCCGCAACCAAGACCAAGGAGCGCGCGATCGACGCGCTCGCGCCGGTCAGCTCCATTTCGCTCGACCAGATCCAGGGGCTTCAGCCAAACCGGTTGTCGGGCATCTTCTACGCGGTGCCCGGCGTGTCGTTCCAGGAGCGCGGCGACGATCCCGCGACCGTCATCAACATCCGCGGCTTGCAGGATTTCGGCCGCGTCGCGGTCGTCGTCGACGGCGCACGGCAGAACTTCCAGCGCACCGGCCACAACGCCAATGGCTCCTTCTTCCTCGACCCCGAGCTGATCGGGGGCGTTGACGTCGTTCGCGGCCCGACCGCCAACATCTACGGCTCCGGCGCGATCGGCGGCCTGGTCTCGTTCCGCACCAAGGACATCAATGACGTGCTGCGTCCCGGCGAGCGCTGGGGCGTCGATCTCTCCGGCACCTACGGCTCCAACAACAATCGCGGCCTCGGCTCGGTATTCGGCGGTGTGCGCGCCACGCCCGATGTCGATATCTTCGGCGGCGCGGTCTACCGCACCCAGAGCAACTACAAGGACGGCAACGGCACCGAGATCGGCAACACCAACAACCAAGTCGAGGCCGGGCTGTTGAAGTTGACGGTGCGTCCCGCCCTCGGTCACGAGGTCAAGTTCGGCGCCACCTTCCAGGATTATCAATACACGATCGGCCAGATGAACACCGGTCCGGTGGCGACCGCGGCCCAACGCGCGCTCTACCAGGGCTCGTCGGTCTATTCCTCCGACGTCAAGAACTACACCGGCACTGTCACCTGGAACTACTCTTTGCCGAGCGACAATCTGTTCGACTCGCACGTATCAGTCTACGGCAACCGCACCGACCAAGACCAGACCAAGACCTATCACTATTCGACATCGGGCGCGGCCTTGTGCGGTACCGGCAATTTCGGCAACAACATCTCGGGCTGCGTCGGCGACAAGCGCGGCTATGTCCTCAATACGTACGGTATCGACGCCAACAACACCACGCGGTTCAACGTCGGCGACTGGCGCAATGCATTGACCGTAGGCTTCGATGCGTTCCAGGATGACGTGATCACGACCGACAGCCGCGGCAACTCCAACATCACCACGCCGAGCGGCATCCGCACCGTGTCGGGCGGCTTCCTTCAGTTGAAGCAGAATTACAGCACCTGGTTCGAGGCGGTGAGCGCGATCCGCTACGACCGCTATGATCTGGAATCGGGCAAGACCAACGGCAGCGGCGATCGCTTCTCGCCGAAGATCACCCTCGGCGTGACGCCGGTTGCCGGCTTCCAGCCCTATGTCAGCTACGCCGAAGGCTATCGTGCGCCCTCGATCACGGAGACCGTCATTTCCGGCGCGCATGCAACTGGCGGCGGACCGGTTTTCTTCCCTTGCCCCGATGGAACGAGCGGCCTGTTCTGCTTCCTGCCCAACCCGAACCTGCGTCCCGAGGTCGGCAAGAACAAAGAAGTCGGCTTCAACCTGAAATATGACAACATCTTCAGCGCCAACGACTCCTTCCGCGGCAAGATCAATCTGTTCCGCAACGACGTCTCCGACTACATCGACCTCGTTGCCTCGACGCCGGTGATGACCCCGTTCGGCGTCATGGCGAGCCAGTACTACCAGTATCAGAACATCGCGCAGGCCCGCATCCAGGGCTTCGAGGCCGAGACGATGTACGATGCCGGCAACTGGTTCGTCGGTGTTGCCGGTCACTACATCCAGGGCAAGAACGCTGCGACCAATATCGGGCTCGCGACCATCACCCCGCGCAAGGTGGTCACGACCGGCGGTGTCCGCCTGCTCGATCGCACCCTGATCCTGACGGCGCAGTGGGCCTCGTTCGGTCCCAACAACGATGTGCCGGCCGGCTATCTGCCCGCGACCGGGTACGAGCTCGTCAACCTGTACCTGACCTACAACGCGACCAGGGACATCGTGTTCTCGGCCTCGATCGACAACCTCTTGAACCAGTACTACCGGCCTTACGCCATTCCCGGCAGCTCGACCGACGGCACCACGCAGAACGACGTGCTGTGGTCGAGCCCTGGACCGGGCAGGGTCTACAAGGCCGGCCTGAAGATTCACTTTGGAGGTGCGTAGCCGGCAGGTTCGCAACACCATCAATCCCGCCGGGCCGCGCTGATGCTCCAGCGCGGCTTCGGCGTGTTTTCGTCTTGATCAGAAGGAGAGACTCTTATGTTCATCGCCATGAATCGTTTCCAGGTGAAGCTCGGCTCGGAAGCGGCTTTCGAGACCGTCTGGCGCACCCGCGAATCCTATCTCGGCAGCATGGCCGGCTTCGTCGAATTCCACCTGCTCAAGGGGCCGGTCGCCGAGGACCACACGCTGTATTCCTCGCACACCGTGTGGGTCGACAAGGCGGCCTTCGAGGCGTGGACGCGATCGGACGAATTCCGGCGCGCCCATGCGCGCGCCGACAACAAGACCGGCGAGAGCCTTTATCTCGGCCATCCCAAGTTCGAAGGCTTCGAGGTCATCCTGACCGAGCGCAAGACCAACGCGGCTGCTTGAGATCGCGGCCGATCACGAAAGGGAGCCGGACATGCTGAGCACCGATCTCGCCGATCTCAAGGCCTACATGGCCGACAATCCCGGCGCGGTGATCGAGGACGTTGCGCGCGAGCGCAAGGTCAGCCCACGCGCGGTGATCGAGGCGCTGCCGTCATCGATGGTGCGCATGGGGGGCGGCGAGCATTTCGCCGCCGCCATGCAGGACATCGCGGAGTGGGGCGAGGTCACGCTGATCGTCCACACCGATGACGCGATCTTCGAATTCACGGGCAGCGTTCCCGCGGGCGAGATCGGCCGCGGCTATTTTAACCTGATGCAGCCGAAGGGATTGCACGGCCATCTTCGCCACGCGCGCTGCGCGGGTGTCGCCTTCGTCGAGCGTCCCTTCATGGGCAAGAGTTCGGCGTTCGTCGCCTTCGTCAATGCCGACGGTGGCATCATGTTCAAGGTCTTCGTTGGCCGCGACGAGACCCGGGCGCTGCGGGCGGATCAGCTCGTGCGGTTCCGTCAGCTTGCGGACCGGATCGCCGCGCAGGGCGCGGCATAGCTTCCTTCTGTCTGTCGGGAGATCAGGATGCAAGGCAGGTCCAGGCTTCGGCACATGATCCTAACAATCGCGCTGGCGCTCGCGCCGGCGCCGGCCTTCGCGATCGACGAGGCACTGCTGCCGCGCAATCTGTCGCCCTGGGGCATGTTCCTCGGTGCGGACATCGTCGTGAAGACGGTGATGGTGGGGCTCGCCATCGCCTCGCTGGTGACGTGGACGGTGTGGCTTGCCAAGTCCGTCGAGCTGCGCCGCAAGGGCGCGCTTGCCTTGCGGCGGACGCGCGCGCTCGAGGGCAACATCAAGCTGGCTGAGGCGGCGCAGCGCGCCGGCGACGCCCACGATGCCGTCGCTCAGCTGATCCAGTCCTGCGCCAGGGAGGCGGAGCTGTCCGGCGGCGTGCTCGACGATGGCCTCCAGGAGCGCGTCGCGCTGCGGCTCGAGCGGGTCGAGGCCGCGATGTCCAGGCAGATCGCGCGCGGCACCGGTGTGCTCGCGACCATCGGTGCCACCGCGCCGTTCGTCGGCCTGTTCGGCACGGTCTGGGGCATCATGAATTCCTTCATAGGCATCTCCGAGAGCCACACCACCAGCCTTGCGGTGGTCGCGCCGGGAATCGCGGAGGCGTTGCTTGCGACCGCGCTCGGCCTCGTCGCAGCGATCCCGGCGGTGGTGATCTACAATCAACTCGTCCGCGGCATCGCCAACTATCGCGCTCTTTTGGGGGATGCCTCGGCGCAGCTGATGCTGCTGGTGAGCCGCCAGCGCGACCACAGGGACTTCCGCATGGCGCGGGCGGCGGAGTAGGCCATGGCTGCGAAGCTCGGCGCACGCGGGGGATCGTCGCTGAGACGCGGTGTCCCTGACGATCTCGACGTTACCCATGAGATCAACGTCACGCCGTTCATCGACGTGATGCTGGTGCTGCTGATCATCTTCATGGTGGCCGCCCCGCTTGCCACCGTCGATATCGGCGTCGAGCTGCCGGCAACCGCGGCCGAGCCGGCGCCGCGGCCGGACAAGCCGACCTTCGTCACCGTGAAGCCGGATCTCACGATTGCCGTCGGCGAGGACACGATGGCGCGCGACGGTCTCGTTGCTGCGCTCGATGCGGCCACCAAGGGCCGCAAGGACGAGCGCATCTATCTGCGTGCCGACAAGGCCGTCTCCTATGGCGACCTGATGGAGGTGATGAACACGCTGCGCAATGCCGGCTACCTCAAGGTTGCCCTCGTCGGCCTCGACGGACGCAGTTGATGGCCGCCGCGAACGCCTTTGCCCTGCACGAGCCGCTTGGCGAGCGCGAGACCGCGCGCTGGGGCGTATCGGCTGCGGTGATCGTGGCGCTGCACATCGCCGCCGCGCTGCTGGCGATGAGCTGGCTCAGGTCGCAGCCGGAGCAGGGCGTCAGCCTGCCCGCGATCATGATCGACATGTCCCCGGTGACCTCGGCGCCGCAGCCGACGCCGGACGACATTGCGCCGGGGCCGCTGATGCAGGAGGCCGACGCCTCACCGCCGGAACCCGTCAAGCAGCAAGCCGTCGAGGAGACCATCGCGCCGACACCGCCGCAGGAGAAGCCGGACGTGGTGGCGCCGCCGGAGCAGAAGCTGGAGCCGACACCTGCCAAGCCCGAACCTGCGAAGATCGTACCGGTCGAGAAGCCTGTGCAGGAAAAGCCGAAAGTGGTTCGCCGCGAGGCGAAAAGACCGTCCGACGCAACGCCCGCACCACGCACCAGCGCGCCGCCGCGGGCCGAGCGCGAGGCGCCGATGGCCTCTGCCATGAGTGCGGGCGCCGTGGCCTCCGCGATTGCGTCCTACAATCAACGCGTTCGCGCGCACCTGATGCGCTTTCACTCTTATCCATCCGGCGGTGGCGGCCAGCGTGGCGTCGCAAGGCTGAGCTTCACCCTCAGCCGTAGCGGGCAGGTCACGTCCAGCCGCATCAGCGGCTCCTCCGGCGTGGCCGCCTTCGATGCCCAGGCCATGTCGATGATCCGCCAGGCCTCGCCGTTTCCACCGATTCCCGACGAGATCAAGAACGGCGCGATGGGCTTTTCGATCCCGGTGGAGTTTACTGTTAGATAACCCTCCGTTGTCATGCCCCGGCTTGACCGGGGCATCCAGTACGCCGAGGCCGCTGTTCAATTACAGGTGTCTCGGCGTACTGGATCGCCCGGTCAAGCCGGGCGATGACCGTGTCGAGAGAGCCGGGCCCTACTTCGCCTTCAGAAAATCCGCGACCTCCAGCAGCATGAACTCGTCGTCGTCGGCCTTGTTGGGATCGCGGCTGGACGAGAACGGCAGATTGTTGTCGTTGCCGACGATGATGTGGGTGTCGTCGACCCGGTCGACGTTCTCGATGGTGAAGAACGGGAAGGTGTAGACGCCGTCGTTGAGGGCTTTGCGCGCCTTCTTGTCGGGATCCCTGATCTTCATCAGGTCGATATAGCCGATCTTGCGCACGGGCTTGCCGACATTGGCGTCCGAGAGCTCGATCTTGTAGACGCGCTTGAACCTGGCGAGATCGGGGAAACAGTTCTCGCCGCGCTGGCCTTGCGGGCAGGCCTTGTCGCCGGTGCCTTCGCCGTTGTCGCGCTCGATGATCAGGCCGCTGGCCTGATCGATCATGTTGAAATCGCCGATGGCGTTGCCGTTCTGCTCGAACACATACTGCCAGTAGCGGCCGGTGAACTTCTCGGCGGTCACGTCGAATTCGAGGATGCGGGAGGCTTCCTTGCCGTCGACCTTTTCCCAGTCCTTCTTGTCGGCGTCCCACAGCGGTCCCTCGAGCAGGCCGTAGAGGAATTTTCCGTCCTTCGACGAGGCAAAGCCCTCATAGCCCTTGGAGCGGCGGAGGTTGACGTTGGTGTAGGTCGCGCCCGGGGCGCCCGGCGTCGCCACGGCCCAATTGTCGGGGGAGCGCACCGGCTTGCCGTCGGCAACCGTCTCGAACACGCCGAGGATCTTTCCGGTCTTGTCGGCCTTCAGGATGTAGGGGCCGAACTCGTCGCCGATCCAGAAGGTGTCGCCAATGATCTGGAAACCCTCGGTGTCGAAATCGGAGCCGGTGAGGTAGCGCTTCTGCGTGTCCTCGTGGACGATGCGGAACGGCACCTTTTTGTCGGGATCGTGCAGGAAGATGGTCTCCTGCCGTTCGATCTTGCCGCTGGCCCAATCCATCTTGTAGCGGTTGAGATACAGCATCGAATCCGGCGAGTTGGCGCGTGCGCCCATGCCGTTGTCGGTGATCACCCAGAAGCTGCCGTCGGGCATGGTCTTGATGCCGGAATGGCCCTGCAGCGGCTGGCCCTTGAACGGCAGCGACACGCCGGTCGGCCGCTCGTAGGACTTGCCCATCACGGTGCCGAGCGCATCGACGCGCTTGCCGGTGGTGTACTTTCCGGACGTCTTGAGATCGGCAGGCGCGTCCGCCGGCGCGTCGATGAAGGTGGCGGCCGGCATCACCACGTGGCCGGCGAGCCTGGCGGGGAATTCGCCTTCGCTCTGCGCGAGCGCGGTGCTCGCGGTGAGAATGATCGTTGCGACGGTGCAAAGAAAAGTCGCGCGCATGTGCGTCTCCTGTTGGCGGACGCACGGGTTATGCGGATGGCATGTTGCAGTTTTGTGAAACCGGGCCAAACGCCGCAGTCGCGATCTACTCCTTTACCGCGCCGGTGAGCGAGGACACGTAGTAATCCACGAACAGCGAGTAGAAGATCGCAACCGGCAGCGAGCCGAGCAGCGAGCCGGCCATCAGCGCGCCCCACTGGTAGACGTCGCCGGTGACGAGCTCGGTCAGGATCGCGACCGGCACGGTCTTGTTGGCGCCGCTCTGGATGAAGGCGAGCGCGTAGATGAACTCGTTCCAGGACAGCGTGAAGGAGAAGATGCCGGCCGAGATCAGGCCGGGCACCGCGAGCGGCAGCGTGATCCGGCGCAGGATCTGGAGCCGCGTGGCGCCGTCGACCAGCGCGCATTCCTCGAGCTCGTAGGGGATCGACTTGAAATAGCCGATCAGGAGCCAGGTGCAGAACGGCACCAGGAAGGTGGGATAGACCAGGATCAGGGCAAGCGGCGAGTCGAACAGGCCGAACTGCACCACGACGGTGGCGAGCGGAATGAACAGGATCGACGGCGGCACCAGATAAGCCAGATAGATGCCGAGGCCGACATAGGGACTGCCGCGGAAGCGCAGGCGCTCGATCGCATAGGCGGCCAGCGTGCTCGCGATCAGCGACAGCGTGGTCGAGCCGATCGCGACCAGCATGGTGGTCTTCAGCCAGCGCGGATAGGCGGTGTCGAACAGCAGATGCTTGATGTGGGCGAGCGTCGGCGAGGAGATCCAGAACGGATTGTGGCTCTTGTAGTTCATCAGTTCCGCGTTCGGCTTGAACGAGGTGATCGCCATCCAGTAGAACGGAAACAAGAGGATCAGCACGAAGCAGCCGAGCGGCAGATAGATCATCATCAGCCGTCGCAGCCCGGAATCCCAGGCCATGGTGTCGGGCGCCGCTTTCGCGACGGCCGTCGGTTGCGCGGCGGTATCAGTCATTGGCCTCTCCCTGCTGCCATTTGCGGCGCGCCAGGCCGAAATAGGAGAACAGCGTCGCGAACACCAGGAACGGGATCATCGACACCGCGATCGCGGCGCCTTCGCCGAGCTCGCCGCCGGCGATGCCGCGCTGGAAGGCCAGCGTTGCCAGCAAATGGGTCGAGTTCACCGGGCCGCCGCGGGTGATGGCGTAGACGAGCTGGAAATCGGTGAAGGTGAAGATGATCGAGAAGGTCATGACGATGGCGAGGATCGGCATCATCATCGGGAAGGTGATGTAGCGGAAGCGCTGCCAGGCGCTGGCGCCGTCGA
Organism: Bradyrhizobium sp. GW821-FHT12B03; assembly: GCF_058807535.1. Lineage (NCBI taxonomy): Bacteria > Pseudomonadati > Pseudomonadota > Alphaproteobacteria > Hyphomicrobiales > Nitrobacteraceae > Bradyrhizobium > Bradyrhizobium sp. GW821-FHT12B03. The sequence continues at coordinate 11,630 of NZ_JBXAQU010000006.1, read as the reverse complement.
GCATCGCGGCCTCGTAGAGCGAGGGTGAGATGGTCTGCAGGCCCGCCAGCAGCGAGATCGCGACGAAGGGAATGCCGCGCCAGATGTTGGCGGCGATCAGCGAGAAGCGCGCCGGCCAGGGCGAGCCGAGGAAGTCGACATTGCTCGAGCGCCAATGCAGCACGTCGACCAGCAGGTAGGAGATGATCGAGAATTGCGGATCGTAGATCCACCAGAACGCCAGCGCCGAGAGCACCGTCGGCACGATCCAGGGCAGCAGCACGATCGCGCGCAAAAGGCTCTTGAACGGGAAATGGTTGTTGAGCAGCAGCGCCAGCCAGAAGCCGAGCGCGAACTTCCCGAAGGTCGCGACCGCCGTGTAGAACACGCTGTAGAACACCGCGTTCCACCACAAGGGATCGGTGAGCAGATACTGGAAATTCTCGAGGCCGACGAAGATGCCGCGCCGGCCGATCGTGGTGTCGGTGAAGGCGAGCCAGATGCCGAGGCCGAGCGGGTAGGTGAGGAAGACGGCGAGCAGCCCGATCGCAGGCGCAAGGCACATCACGATCAGGAACGGCTTGTAGTCGAACAGCCGCACCAGCCACGATTGCTGCCGGTGCGCCAGCGCGGGAGAAGAGAGGGTGGTCACGGACATCGGTTCGTCGTCCTGTGTGTGAAAATCACCACGCCGTCACGTCGCAATTTCGGCGTAGCAATTTCGCGCTGTCGCGACGAAGCAAGCCAGGCTGTCGTCGCGGAGACGGACTGGATTGCTTCGCTTCGCTGGCAATGACGGCCGTGTTGTCGTCGGCCGCTACTTCTGCCGCCGGAAGTAACGCTTGCAGCGCTGCTCGGCTTCTGCGGCCGCGGCCTCCGGGGTGGCCGCGCCGGTCGCGACCGATGCGCACATCTGAATCAGTACGTAATCGGCGCTGACGGCGCCGGTCGCGGTCGAAATCGGGCCCTTGTAGCCGTCATAGTAGGTGCTGTTCATCGTGTCCTTGAACAGCTTCACCTTGGGATCCTGCGACCATACGGCGGCCTCGGCATAGGCAGCCAGCGGCTGCGACCAGTAGCCGGAGTTGGCATTGAGCCACGGCTCGTACTGGTCCTTTTCAAGCATGTATTGCAGGAAGGCCTTTGCGGCGTTGGGGTACTGGCTGTGCTTGAACACCATCGCGTTCAGCGTCAGGCCCGCCATCGGAGAGACCTTGGCCAGGCCCTTGGGCAGCAGTTGATGCTCGCTATCCTCGGCGATCGCCTTGGTCGCCGGGTCGTTCTTGAGCGAGAAGTACAGCGAGACGCCGTTGGCGGTCAGGAAAATCTCCTGCGAGGAATAGGCGCGGTTGTTGCTGACGTCGTTCCATGACGGCGTGCCGGCGATGAAGGTCGGGTACAGCTCCTTGACCCAGTTCAGCGCGGCGATCGTCTCCTTGCTGTTGATGATGACGTTGCCCTCCTCGTCGAGCAGGGCAGCGTTGTGCGACCACAGCGCCCAGTTGGCGAAACCGTTGCCATCGCCCTTGGCGTTGCCGAGCGCGAAGCCGGCCGGCTTGCCGGCCTTGTGCAGCTTGCGGCACAAGTCGAGCACGCCGGCATGATCTTCCGGAACCTTGTCGAAGCCGACTGATTGCAGGATCGACTTGCGGTAGATCAGGGGACCTGCGGTGGCGCCGAACGGCAGTCCGATCCAGGACTCGCTCTTGCTCTTCTTGCCGTATTTCTGCGCCAGCGGCAGCCAGCCGCCGTAGCGCTTGCCGAGATAGTCGGCGACATCGGTCAGCTCCACCAGCTTGTCGACATAGATGTGCGGAGCGTCCGAGAAGCCGATGATGATGTCGGGACCGGCGCCGGAATTCGAGGTCACCGCGGTCTGCTGGTTGATGTCCTCCCAGCCGACGAAGTCGACCTTGACCTCGACCCCGGTCTCCTTGGTGAACTTTGCCGCATTGGCGCGGAACACGTCCTCGTCGGCCTGGACGAAGCGCACCGGGCGCAGCATGCGCAGGCTCGCGCCCTTCTCGATCGCGAGCTTGGGTGCCGCCACGTCGGCGGCCTTGATCGTCGATGATGTTGTTTGCGCCGCAGCACCGGTGGCCGCGAGCGTTGCAGCGGACAGGCCCAGCGCCAAGGCATCACGACGTGTGATGTCGTTCCTCATCAGTTCCTCCCATGATGTCTCCCTTCCCGGCGTTGATCGCCGGTGAAGGGCCGTCGCAGTCTCCGGCGCCTTTTGCGCCGACCGCCTAGCTGTTTGGCCCGCGATCCATGCTGACGGGCTGCCAGCGGCGGAGCGCGGTGTCTTGCAGCACCGACGGATTGACGCAGCTTACCGGCCACATCCCCTGAAGCACCAGTGACAATTCGTAGCCCACGCGGCGCTTGCGCGCCTCGTCGAACCGTGCCGAGGCCGAGGCGACATGAGCGGTCAGGGTGACGTTCTCCATGCTGAGGATGGGATTGTTGTGCGACGGTGGTTCCTTCTCCAGCACGTCGAGGGCGGCATGCGCGATCCAGCCCTCCTGCAGCGCCTTGATCAGGCTCTCCTCGTCCACCGTGGCGCCGCGCCCGGTGTTGATGAAGATCGAACCCTTCTTCATCTGCCGGAAGTGCTTCTCGGTCAGCATGTGATGCACCTCGGGCCGCGCGGGCGCGTGCATCGAGACGAAGTCGGATTGCGCCAGCACCTCGTTCAGCGTCGCCGGGATGACGCCGTGGTCGTACATCAGCGTTTCCTGGATGAAGGGATCGTAGGCCATCATGCGCAGGCCGAACGGCGCGGCGCGCTTGGCAACTGCGCGTGCGACGCGGCCGAACGAGATGAAGCCGAGCGTCTGGCCCATCAGCCTGGGGATCTTGAGCAGTGCCGGCCGGCCCTCGGCCCAGCGGCCGTCGCGCACCATCTTGTCCTGCTCGACCACGCGGCGGAACCCGGCGAGCAGCAGCATCATGGCGTGGTCGGCGACTTCCTCGATGAAGGTGTCGGGGATGTTGGTGACGGGAATGCCGCGGGCGGTGGCGGCCTTCACGTCGACGCTGTCGACGCCGACCGAGCCGAGCGTGATGACCTTGCAGCTCTCGAGTGCGTCGATGATTGACTTGGTGATCGGGATGCCCTTGGCATAGATGGCATCGGCGTTTTTCGCCGCGGCGATGAACTCGGCCTCGTTGGCGGGGGCTTCGATGATCTCGGCATCGATCGGATCGAGCGCCTCGCGCTCGTAGGAATAATCGCTCCCCGCGACCGTGAAGCTCGCGCCCTTCGGCGTCACCACCCTGTATTTCGGCATGTCCTGCTCCCGATTTGGCTTGTCGGTTCTTGTTGCAGCCCGGCCTTCTGGACGGGCCTTTGCGTCTTTTACGCGAAATCGAGGCGTGCGCGTACAATCGCCGGTTGCCGGTCTGACATTTATTGCAGGTTTTCCCGGGCGTCGTCCGGGCTTCTACGGAGGCATGTAAGTAACTTGCTAAGGGGTCACACACTAAAACTTGATTCAAATCAAAAAGGTCTGCGCCGAAGTCCGCGCCACCAAGGAGCCCATCGTGAAGTTGAGCAATCTGAAGATCGCCCCCAAGCTGGGCATCCTTGTCGGCGTCACCCTGATCGGACTCTGCGCGGCCGGATTGCTCGCTGGCTACCTGATGAAGCAGGAGATGGTGAGCGCCCGCATCGATCAGACCAAGGCGATCGTGGAGCTGGCCCGCAACTACGCCGCCACCCTGATGAAGCGGGTCAATGCCGGTGAAATGACCAAGGAAGCCGCGCTCGCGGAACTCCGCCGCTACGGCAACGCGATGACCTACGACAAGGGCTCCGGCTATCTGTTCGGCACCACCTATGACGGCATCACGCAGCTTGCGCCGGATCCGAAGCAGGTCGGTACCAATCGCATGGACGTCGAGACCAACGGACGAAAACTCTCCCGCGAGATCATGGACGGCGTCAAGGCCAGCGGCGATATCCTGCTCTTCTACGAGTATGTGAAGCCCGGCCAGCCGAAGCCGATTCGCAAGCTGGGCTACGCGGTCGCCGTCCCCGGTTTCGACATGTATCTCGGCACGGGCGCTTATCTCGAGGACATCGACGAGAAGATGGGGCCGGTCTACTGGCTGCTCGGCCTTGCCATGCTCGGCATCGTCATCATCGCCGGCAGCGTCGCCTGGCTGATCGGCCGCAGCATCAGCCGGCCGCTGGCGCTGCTCGGTGCCCGCATGAAGGATCTCGCCGACGGCAAGCTCGAAGGTGACATTCCCGGCGTCGGCCGCGGCGACGAGGTCGGTGCGATGGCCTCGACCGTCCAGATCTTCAAGGACAATGCGGTCCGGATTCGTGACCTCGAGAAGACCGAGGCGGACGCCAAGGAGCGGGCCGCGGCGGATCGTCGCAGCGCGATGGAAGAGATCGCCAACGATTTCGAACGCAGCGTCAACGGCATCGTCCGCTCGGTCTCCTCGGCCGCAGCCGGCATGCAGACCACGGCGCAGTCGATGACGGCGACCGCCAGCGACGCCTCGTCGCGCGCGGCGACCGTCGGCGCGGCCTCGCAGAAGGCCTCCGGCAATGTCGGCACGGTTGCCGCGGCCGCCGAAGAGCTGTCGAGCTCGGTTGCGGAAATCTCCCGCCAGGTGACGCGCTCGACCGAAGTCGCGAGCCGCGCCGTCAGCGATGCCGAGCGCACCAACGCCACGGTGCAGGAACTCTCCACCGGCGCCGAGAAGATCGGCGAGGTGGTCAAGCTCATTCATTCGATCGCGGCGCAGACCAATTTGCTCGCGCTCAACGCCACCATCGAGGCGGCGCGTGCCGGCGAGTCCGGCCGCGGCTTCGCCGTCGTCGCCTCCGAGGTCAAGGCGCTCGCCAACCAGACCGCCAAGGCCACCGAGGAAATCTCCGCCCAGGTCGCGGCGATGCAGACCTCGACCAGCGATGCGGTCGCGGCGATCGGCGGCATCACCCAGACGATTGCCGAGATGAGCGAGATCACGGCGGGCATTTCCGCCTCGATCGAGCAGCAGGGCGAGGCGACCCGCGAGATCGCCCGCAACATCCAGTCGGTCGCCGCCGGCTCGAGCGAGATCAACGCCAATATCGGCAGCGTCACCTCGGCCGCGGAAGCGACCGGCACGGCGGCCGCCGACGTGCTGACCAACGCCCGCCAGCTGGACAGCCAGTCCGGCGCGCTGCGCAGCGCCGTCGACGGCTTCCTCGCCAAGGTGCGCGCGGCGTAAGCCGTCGCACGAGCATGCTTCTATCCACGACGTCGTCATGCCCGGGCTTGTCCCGGGCATCCACGTTCTTAGGCACCGCACGTGCGGATATGCGTGGATGGCCGGGACAAGCCCGGCCATGACGGAGAATGCGGAAGCTCCGCTCCTACTGCTTCTCGATCTTCGCGTTGGTGATCAGCTTCTCCCACAGCACAAGCTGCTCGCCCACGAACGTGCCGAGCTGTTCCGGCGTGCCCGAGAAGGCATCCATGCCGAGGGTGGCGAGTTGCGCCTTGATCTCCGGCTTCTCGACGATCTTCCTGATCTCGGCGTTGAGCCGCGTCACGATCTCCTTGGGCATGCCGGCCGGCCCGAAATAGCCCTGCCACGAGGAGATGTCGAAATCAGGCACGCCGGCCTCCTGCATCGAGGGCAGGTTCGGCACCAGCGGCGAGCGGTCCTTGGTGGTGACGGCGAGCGCGCGCAGCGCGTTGCCGTTGACGTGCGGCAGGCCGGTCAGGATGTCGACGAACATCATCGAGACGCGGCCGCCCATGACGTCGTTGAGGGCCGGCGGCGAGCTCTTGTAGGGCACGTGCAGCAGGTCGAGCCCGGCATTGTGCGCGAAGGTCGCGCCCGACACGATCGCCGAGGACGAGCCGGAGGCGTAGCTCAGCTTGCCCGGATTGGCCTTGCCATAGGCGATCAGCTCGCCGACCGTCTTGGCCGGCACGTCGGGGTGAACCACCAGCATGAATGGCAGGTCGCCGGTGCGCGCGATCGGGGTGAAATCCTTGACCGGATCGTAAGTGAGGCTCTTGAGCAGGTAGGGATTGGCCGAATGCGTGGTGTTGGTCGTCACCAGCAGCGTGTAGCCGTCGGGTGCGGCGCGGGCGACATAGGTCGCCGCGATCATGCCGTTGGCGCCCGCCTTGTTCTCGATCACGATGCCGACGCCGAGCGCCTGCGACAAGTGCTGCGAGATCAGCCGCGTCGTGGTGTCGGTGCCGCTGCCGGCCGCGAACGGCAGCACCAGCGTGATGTTGCGACTGGGCCAGTTGTCGGCCTGCGCGGTGGAGGCGGCGGCGAGACACAGTGCGGCCGCGCCGGCGGTGCGTAGGGCTCGGATCAGTGATGACAGCATGCGTGGTCGTTCCCTCTTTTTTCGTTGGCGGGGAACCTAGCTTCTCTGCGCAGGAATCGGAAGACGGGAGTTTGTCGTCCGCGCTGCGGAATTACTTGGCGGAATTACTTCGCCGCCGCGCCCTGCCGCGAGGCGATCACCACGCCGGCGAGCACCAGGGCGTAGCCGATCAGGTGGAACGGCTGGAGCTTTTCGCCGAGCAGCAGGATCGCCATCGCCGAGCCGAACACCGGCACCAGATGGAAGAACGGCGCGGCCCGGTTCGGCCCGATCAGTGCCACGCCGCGGTTGAAGAAGAGATAGGCGAGCGTCGAGGGGAAGATCAGGATGTAGCCGAGCGTCGCCAGCGTCACCCCGTCGAATTGCATGACATTGCCACTCCAGGCCTCCCAGACGGCGGTGGGCAGCAGCATGATCGCGCCACAGCAGGTGGTGAAGGACAGGAAGGAGAGCTGATGGACCTTCGGCCGGCGCGGGATGAAGGCGGAGTAGAGTCCGAATGCCACCAGCGAGGAGGCGAACATGATGTCGCCCCTGTTGAAGCTGATGCTGGCCAGCGCCGCGAGATCGCCGCGCAGGATGATGACCAGCACGCCGAGCAGCGAGATCGCGATGCCGGCCAGCTGTGCCGCCGTCAGCCGTACGCCGAACAGCACCAGCGACCACAGCGCCACGAACAGCGGACCGGCCGACTGGATCAGCAGCGCGTTCAGGGCCTCCGTGTATTGCAGCGCCCAATAGGAGACCGCGTTGTTGAAGGCGAAGCCCACCAGCGACAGGAACAGCATCAGCGGCAGGCTGTTGCGTAGCGCCGGCCAGTCGCGCTTCAGATGCGGCCAGGCGAACGGCAGCAGGATCAGGAACACGCCGAACCAGCGGATCGTGGTCACCGTCAGCGGCGGCACATGCGCGCCGACATGGCGGGCGAGCACGATGTTTGCGGCCCAGAACAGCGAGCTCAGGCTGAGCAGCAGATAGGGCTGGTTGTTGAGCCAACTGGCCGGATTCGAGGCTGGCGGCTTGGGCGAAGCGATCGTCATTTGGGGTCGGATACAACCTTGCGCCGGATCGCTGCCGTGACACAAGTCTCGCCGCCGCAATGCTACAATGCGCGCATGAACCTAAGAGCCGGGTTGGGCGGCTAATATGTTGGACTAAGGGCTGGCGCACCTCGATCGGGTGCGAACCCCGCGCGCTTTCTCGCTACGGCAATCGTTCCGCACGGGACGTTTACCGGCAAGCGGACGGCCGGTTCGAAAGGTGCCAATTGAGGGTTGATATGAAATTCCTTGCCTTTGCCTTCTCATGTCTTTTGCTTCTTTCGATGCCCGCCAACGCGAATGATGCGGACACCTTCCATGCGATGGTGGCCTTGGCCAACAAGGGAAATGCCGAGGCGCAATACCATGTCGGCATGATGCATAATAACGGCATCGGCACCCAGCAGGATCCGAGGCAGGCATTCGAATGGTTTCAAAAGGCTGCTGCATCCAATGACCCGCTGGGCGCCTATAAGCTCGGTTGTTACTATGATGGGCAAGGTGCGGGCATTGTGGCGTCTGACTCGAATGAAGCCCTGAAATACAAGCTTGTAGCCGCCAAAGCCGGCTATGCGCTGGCCCAGCAGGATGTCGCCAACCTGTATGAAAAACAGGGAAATATGGATGAGGCCCTGAAGTGGTGGAAGATGGCCGGCGATCAGGGATATCCCAGGGCCCTCTTTAGTTTGTCCATGGCGTATTCTGGAGGAAAAGGAACGCCGCGAGACATGTCGATGTCGTATGCGTATTTCAAGCTCTCCACAGTGGCACCCAAGAAGAACGTGAATGAGATGGCGTCCATGCTGTCCAAGCCGGAACTCGAGAAAGCGGAAAAGCTGGTTTCCGAATGGCGGCCGCAGCCAACCGCGCTGACGCTCAAGGCAAAGAGCGGTATCAGTGCAGCAGAAGAGCTCGTGAAAACCGCCGGCAAGTAGCGCTCGCGCGGACGCGTCGAACTAGGGCGTGTACTCGTTAACTCGCAGATGTCCGACCTTGAGGGCTAAGCGGAAATATTCAGATCGATCAGAGTATACCGGCTTTGATCCTTAGCCGACCTTGCGCTCGGAACCGCAATGTCTGGAATTGACCCGAAGCACTGAGCTGAAGTCACTCGTTTCGCTCGCCTCGTAACTCTGCCTTGAAGCCGTCGGTGTTTTCGAAGTTCACGGTTACCTTGTCACCGTCGAAGGTGAGCGCCCAGGTCTGGGTCTCGCTGTGGCCCAAAATCCGGCGCTCCATCACAAACGTATGCTCGCTGGTCCAGCGTCCCCTTGCCGCATTGATGCCATAGGGAGCCGGAGAACTCTTGCGATAAAGGCCATCTAGCCCCACCAACCCTGTAAACCAGGTGGGCCCCTTGTCAGCATAGGTCGTAATGACCCATGAGGAGTCCGAGTCGTAAAAGTTGAGCGTGAAGCTCTTCACCCGCAGCTTGTTGTCGAGGAAACTGTAGGTCCTGCCGGAAATAGCTTTGGCTAACTCGGGCGCTTGGGTGACTACGTAAGGCTTTTGCTCCGCGGCTCGCTGTATGGCCTTGACCAACAAGGCCTGCGCGAAGGGATTTTCGGGTAGCGGCCGGTCGGATTTGACTGCGCTAGAAATGTCGTCGACCAATCCAGAAGCTGAATAGAATTCGTTGTCATTCAAAAAGCCGGTCATCGCAACCACGATATCGAATTTCGGGATGACGAGGATAAGCTGCGAATGACGGCCGCGTGCCATATAGGCGCCCTTTTCGGGATACGACCACCACAGATTTCCATAGTGGAATCCAAACGTCGCTTCTACAGGTCCAGATTTCGCCCTTTCCACCCATGACGACGGGATGATTTGCCGCCCTTCCCATTGCCCGTTGTGAAGGTAAAGATAGCCGATCCTTGCCATATCATGAGGTGACAAAGAGAGCCCAGCTTCGCCGTCCGTTACGCCTTGCGCGTCCACGTTTCCCCATTTGGCGCTCTTGATTCCGAGCGGCCCGAACAATTCCTTCTTTGCATAGTCAAAGGCGCTCTGTCCGGTCATTTTGGTGATGAGCGCCGAGAGCAGATAGGGATTCCCGCTATTGTAGTAGAAGCGAGAGCCAGGAGCATCCGACATGGGCTGGTTCAGCACGAAAGCTGTACGATTGGTGCTCCCGTACATCTTCATGATCGTCTCTTCCGGGGTGTAAAGTTTCTCCACCCATTCGATGCCTGAATTCATGTCGAGAAGATTTTGGACGGTCATCGCCTTTTTCTTAGCGTCAATATCCTGAATCTGCCTGTCCGAAAACAGATCGACCACTGGATGATCGACGCTATCAAGACTACCATTCTTCAGCAGAATGGCCGTTAACGTGCTTACCACGCTCTTCGTGACGGACCTCAGATCATGGCTGACATCGGGAACGTAGGGAGCGTAGTAGGCGTCTGCCACGATCCTTCCGTGACGAATGATCGTCAGGCTGTCTTGTTTGTAGGAGCCGACAACCTCTATCAGCCGAGCTAGGCTGGCCGAATCCATCCCCTGTTGTTCAGGGCTCGAAGTCTGCCAGGATTTCGTGGGCCATGGCACGTCCTGAACGTTTTGATCGTCAGCCAGAGCAGCGAACGAAATGCACTCGCCGAGGCTTGCGGCCAGCATCGCAAGTATCAGTATTTTGACCCGCATCCAGCTCTCCAGGTCGCCTTGGCTGGGGCTATCTTAGATTGAATTCCGACAAGGATCGACGGGATAAGCACAGAAATATAGCCCGCAAGGATCAAGACTGGGATATTCGGATGTCTGCTTGTGGGCCCATCAGCGAAGTTGCGCGCCGGCTGACGGAGGTCCGCTCGTTGGGGCAGAGCGGACGAGATTTGCTCAGCTTGAGTTCTTCGCATTTTGACCCAATTCGGACCCGGACGGGCGCCACTGCGGTTCAACTACGGAAGTCCTTTTGTCGCCGTAAAGGGATTGAACCCCCGCTCTGCAAGAGCAGCCCACGAAGCAGCGCCAAGATGTGGCAATCGGAAATAGAGTCGTGGCTTGGCCGGATCGGTATCCAGCATGAACCCGGTCGGTAGCGCTCGGACACTTGTGGCATAGAACCCGCCATCTGGCGACCTCTGGGATTCGATGACAGCGACCAACAATTTTGCCTCCGCAGTCCTGCCGAGCAATTTCAGCAAGAGAGCCATTTGGCTTGTCCCTTCGGTCCACACACCATCTCGGTCTTCACCGTAAGAAAAGCCCTCGTCGACTCTCATTCGCCGTTCGGCGGTCGTAATGGCCGATGCAAATTTCCTGGCCGCTCCGGGCAGCGCCGTTAACGGCCAGACTTGAGCATCAAGGGCCAAAATCGGATTGCGCGTGACGCCGTCTTCGGCGGTGCCTGCGGCGAAACAGCCGCATGCCGGATCCCACATCGTATCCACGAAGCGCTCAGCAGCTGTTGCCATGTCGCGCCAGCGCGAATCGCCGGTGCGGGTTGCAAGAAGGCCAAACGCGGCGGCGAGGTCAGTATTGTGTTCAGTCGATTTCCATGTCCGCAACTCGGGCGTCGGCTCGTGCCCAAACGTACCGCCCGTGAAACCGCCAGTCCCGCGCCTGTCGGCCCATTGCGCGACCCAGGTGCCAAGCCGTGCCGCACCATCGCGGTATCGAGAGCCGGTGTTCACATCATCAATCGACAGCAACGCCAACATGGCCCATGCGATGTTACCGTTATCGCTGCCCACCTGATATCGATCCTCTAACCACTTGTTCTGCGTGTTGTCCCACCACCCCGGAAGTTTGACAGGGCCATTCGCCACCACACCCCCGGCGTAAGCGTTCCGGAGCCGCCCGTCATGCCAGGTCCGGTCATTGTCGATGGCCCAGAGAATCGCCGCGCCGATGCGACGTGCTTTGTCTTGCTCACCGCAACCGACCAATGCGATGGCGGCCACCGCATTGTCATAAAGGTATGCGGCGCCATGGAGAGGCCCCGAGTCCACGGTCGGATAGCTGGGCAAGAACAACGGCCCTGGCGGTGCCTTATCGATTAGACCAGCGAGGTACCCGCATGCAGACGCTTCTGGTGTTGCCAGAGCCCGTCGTGGAGTGGCGACCACAACGATTATGAAAGTCGTCAGGATGCATACCAAGGATGTTATTCGGGCCACTCGCCGTTCTCCGGGTGGGCCCTGATCTTATACCCATCGGCGATGTCTGGAAGTGGCCGATTCTGTTGAAAAAGGCGGCGGTTGCGACGCAGAGGGATCAGTGATTCAGTCTGTCTAATTGGCAGGACTGAA